>JAGQLW010000048.1 GCA_020428995.1 Candidatus Moraniibacteriota bacterium
ACCGCAAAAAATCGTAAGACGTATACATAATACGACATCAATTTTTTAAAGGTTTTAACGAAGAAGTATACCAAAAAAATGATCTTTGAGATGTTAGAAATCATATCCTTGCTCGGCACCACCTCCACGCAAACTCACAAAAATAGACTCACCAACAAGAACGTGCCACAAACTTACAAAAAGGAGGCAAAAAAGGCAAAAATAAAGCAAAAAATGCACAAAAAATCGCATAGTGAAAATATTAAAACCAATAATACTTTCAGACTAACACGATAAAAGAAAAAAAGGGAAATCACACCATCTCCAGACTTTTACCTCCCGTTTCCCGCTTACTCATACCCGAAACAGGGAAAAGTACAAAAAAAGTTGTTCCGACATTTTCACGAGAAACAAACCAAATTGTTCCACCTGTCTGATCCACAATAGAACGCACAATATACAACCCAAGACCTGTCCCATCAACAGACATCTTTTGCGCGTTGTCAGCACGAAACAACTTTGTGCAGATCTTATCTTGTTGTGCCTCAGGAATACCCACACCAGTATCCTTCACCATGAACAAAACACTATCAACCGACACATGTCGCCCTCCCACACCAGCGCCAGAAGTCAAAAATTTCACAGACACATCAATGCGACTTTTTTCCAAAGAATACTTAATAGCATTGGACACCAGATTATGCAAAACGATTTTCAAAAGAAGCGGGTCAACAGAAAGACCGGGCAATCCCTGACCCACCTCAACAGAAAAAACAATATCACGCGAAGACAAAGACACGTGAAATTCATCAGTGACATCTTTCACAAACGACTCAAGATCAACCTTCTGAAGATTCACAGAAAATGTCCCCAACTCCAACCGAGAAACATTCAAAAGAGCACCAACAAGCTCTACCATAGATTGCGATGCCTTGCGAACCTCCACAACAGAATCTTTTTGTGTTTTTTTCAAAGAACCAAATTCGTCAGACAACAACAATTCTGTATACCAATTAATTTTCGTCAATGGTGTGCGCAACTGATGGGACGCAAGAGATACGAATTCCGTTTTTGCGCGATCAACCTTCTTTTCCAAAGTAATATCCCGAAAAACGCAAACAACGCCAAGAATATCTCCATTATCCAAAGACACAGGTGTAATAGTAAGATGAGCAGGAAAACACCCGAAAGACGCATAAGAAGAACAAACAAAATACAAAGAAGTATCAATGCTCTTTCGTGAATATAACGCTTCATAAAAGAGATGTTTTTTCCCTGAAAATATATTTCCTTCTTGATCTTTTAAAGAAAAAAAAGATTCTAAAGAAAAATCAGAAAGACCATGAGCGCGAACACCCAAAAGACGTTCAGCGGCAACATTGAGAAACAATACTTTTCCCTGAGCATCCACAGCCAAAACACCTTCACCAATACTAGTCAAAAGTGCCGTGCGAACACGATTTGCATGATCCAACTGCGAACGCGACAAACGAATATCAGAAACAAGCTTCGCCATCACAACCTGCACATCACGAAGACGGCGGACAGTGGACTGCAACGCACTGGTACGTTCAGAAACATGAGACTCAAATTCAAAACGAGAATTACTTAAAGAATTCAGCAAAAAAGAAAACGCTTGGGAAATGACATAAAACTCATTACGAGTAGAAACAAAAGCATTTTGCGGAGTCTTTCCTTGAACAATCAACGATGCAGATTTATGCAATAAAGAGAGTGGGTATGAAAGACGCCAAACGACAAAAAGATATAACAAAAAAGTAACAAAAAAAGACAAAAAGACAGCACCAAAAGATAAAAAAAAGAAAGGCGAAAAAAAGAAAGGCGCACGAACATCTTCCACAATTAAAGAAAATGGTGTCCCATACAATTTTTTCGCTGCAACAAGAGAATAATTAGAAAGAGAAGAATCCACATCATCAACAAAGAGAATGTTTTGAGAAGGAAGCAAAGACATGTCAAGATCAGGCTGATCATAGCCAAGAGACACAAAATTTTTTCCAGGATATCGTCGCAGATCGTTCAAGGCAGAAAAATCATCTTCAGAAAGTGATGCAACACTACGAAAAACACGATCAGGAGAAGTAGAAGTAATAACAACACCAAAATCATCAACAAAAGAAACAACGGAGGATGGCAATGTTGAAATATTCTCAGAAAGAAAAGAAGATACAAAAGAAGGTGCCAACTTCAAAACAAGAACTCCCCTAATATCAGAAGAGAGCGGATCACGCACGGGATGCGAAAAATAGTATTCCAACTCACCAGAAGTTACCCCAATAGAAACATCCATACCAGAAAGCCCTCGAATAGCGTCTTTAAAACAACCCCGAAAAGAGTAGTTCTGACCAACAAGTGAAGAATCCGTGGACACAAGAGTCACGCCGTCCACATCCATGAGATACAAAGACAAAAGATTATCACGAATAGATTGAAGATTACTTCGTGATTCAAAATACGCAAGAAGCTCCGGATCCTGCAAAACACGATCCTCACGAGAAAGATATTCACCAATAACACCTTCGTACAACAAAGAGTCGAAGAAAAAATGTGTATCAGAAAATGATTGGGACAAAAGAACAGATCGATCATGCATGGCAACAGAAAGCTTGTCACGATAAGCTTCTTCTTTTTCAAGATAAATAAAATACAAAAAAAAGCCCCACACCAAAAAAGTCACAAGAAACAACAAAAGAGTTCCCCAAAAAACAATCTGTGAAAAAAAAGTTGTTTGTTTCATGAACGAATAAAATTACGATCATCTGATGAATTGAGGTCACGTTGCAAATCCTTCTCACGATCAATAAAAGCTTCATTCACTTTCTCCAATGAAACAATCGTGTCTTTCAGACTTTTTACCTCCAAAACAAGCCGTTCATTTTCTTTCGTAACATCATTAACTTTCTGTTCAGAAGAATTCGAACAATGAGAAACAAAACGTTCAATCAACGAAAAACACGCGCGACCGACCACGCCAACACCACCTCTTTCAAAAGAAGAAAAATCGGAAGAAAAATCGGAAGAAAAATCAACATTATTCAAAATCTTAACAAGGCGTTCAATCCGCCACGAAAGCAAAGCGACATAACCAGAGGTACCAAAGAAAAATAAGGAAAAGAAAGAAATCATAAACAAGTTGACAAAAGATGCGCTTGAAAAATAAGAAATCAGACCAGAAGATGGAATAAACGAAGAAATCAAAGTAAATCCATTCCCAAAATAAAAAAAGGTGGAATTACACATAGAGTCAAGACAAGAAGAATTTTCTTGAGCCGAGACAAGGCCATTAACGTCAGGAGGTCGTGAAGAATAAACACCCAAAAGTGTAGGGTCAGAATATACATGAGAAAGATCAAGAACATCCTCACGAGTATCAAACAAACGGACATCATCACGATCCAACAAAACAAAAAAACTATCCTGGTCATCCAAAAGACCAGGAAGCGAAAAAATAGGTCTCAGCACATCAGCGCTCACAGTACCCAAGACAATCCCAACAACATTCTTCTGATCATCAAAAATAGGAGCACTAAAAGCAATTAACAAAACACGACTTGCTGTACCAACAAACGCAGAAGAGACATAAAAGTCCTTTGTCTCCAAAATACCCCGACAATAATCACGAGAAGAATAATCATGTCCAAAAAAACCACGAAGCGCGTTATTACCAGAACGCATTACGCAAGTCTCGTCTTCCACACTAAAAACAGCAACACTATGAAAAAAAGAATCTCCAGAAATATTACGAACCGTATCAAAAAACGAAACGACCTCCTCAATCAACAAGGAATCATCTTCGGAATCATTCACAATGCGATGGAAAAGTTCTTCGTCGGCCAAAGAACGCACAATTTGTTCATAAAAAGAAAACTGATCTTCAATCAAACCAGAAATAATGCGTGTGCGCTGAGAATCAACAGTACTAAAATAATCCAAACGAGACTGACTGACAAAATCAGAGACAAAAAAGAAAGATATAGAAACAAAAAGAAAACAAGGAACAATAACAAAAAAGAAGAAGCGTAAAAAAACACTCATAAGAAAAAATATAATAATCACATGCGACTATTATACCACAAAAAACAAAAAGGAGTTGAAACAGCAAAAAAACACCCGTCATTCTAAAGAACAAAGAAAATCATCAACAACCAAAGAAACCTCCTCCGCACAAGTTGCCTCCATTAATCGCTGCCGCAATTGTCGCGCACCAGAAAAACCAGACACATAGGCAACATAATGTTTTTTCATCAATGAAAAATTCTTCACATCCGAAAAATTTTTTTCATACAACTTCGTGTGTTCCACCATCACGCGCAATCGTTCCGAAACAGAAACAGCGTCCACACGGTTCTCATCAAAAAGCCATGGATTGCCAAAAATTGCACGCCCAAGCATCACACCAGAAACACCATACTCTTGAGCCTTCTGTCGCGCATCAGCAATATCAACGACATCTCCATTACCAATCACAACAGTCTCAAAATCCTGAGCCATCTGAACAACTCGCCCAATCACATCCCAATGCGCCGGAACTTTTGACATCTCTTTTTTCGTGCGACCATGCACAGTCAAAGCCGCAATATCACAAGACAAGAGTTCTGGAATCCACGAATCGACATCAACTTTGTTATATCCAATACGTGTTTTGACTGAAACAGGCATATCCCCCGCACCCTCTTTCGTAGCATGAATAATCTCCTTAGCAAGCGACGGTGTTTGAATAAGCGCAGCACACGCGCCCTGTCTTTGAATATTTTTCTCAGGACACCCCATGTTAATATCCACCCCGTCAAAACCCATGTCACGAACCAAAGAAGCAGCAATACGAAAATTTTCTGGTGTCGCACCAAAAATCTGAGCAACAATTGGATGCTCAGATTGTGAAAAACGAAAATGATGCAAAACACGATCACGCCCAACCGAATGCGCCAAGGCATCAGCAGAAACAAACTCCGTCCACATTACATGAGGACCACCACCAACCTCCCCCATGCGACTATATTTTGCAATCACGCAGCGAAACGCCACATCAGTAACATCAGCCATTGGCGCAAGACAAAAAAATGGTTTGGGTAATTGTTGCCAAAAATGAGACATGAAAAAAGAAAAAATATCACGTGTCAAAAGAATACCAAACCCACAAAAATACACAAGAAACCCGTTGACAAGGACAATTATTAACAATACTATAATTAGGACTAAAATAGTCTTAATTTATATGAAAGACCAGTCGCACATAAACATAATTAGGGCTTACATTTTTGAGTAAAATTCAAGAAAAAAAACGAGAAACGAAACGTATTCAACAATACGTCGAGTGAGAATCGCAGTCTTTGACAAAGAAGTTTGCAAAAAATGAAAGCTCTAAACATATGAAAATTTCTCTTAAGACACAGTACGCCTTGCGTGCCATTGTTGCATTGGCACAGCACAAAGAAGAAACTTCACTATCACGTCTGGCCAAAGAAGAGAATATTCCGCAAGAATTCTTGGAGAAAATTATGCAGACGCTAAAAAAAAGTAAGCTCGTGCGATCAACACGTGGCGCAAATGGTGGATATGCACTCAACAGATCTGCAAAAGAAATGACAGCAGCAGACATTGTCAGCGCTTTAGAAAAACCACTCTCAAACATCAACTGCATCGACAACGAACCGTCAACATGCCCACACGAACAAAATTGCAAAACACAAAAAGTCTGGCACAAAGTAGAAAAAAAAATTATGGAAACACTACAAGAAATGACAATCGACACATTATGCAAAAAATAACTTCCACAAAAAAAACACCTAGCGTAAAAATCAATAATCTTTCCGTAAAAATAAATGGAAAGAAAATTTTATCAAGCATTAACATGACATGGAAACCAGGAAAGACCTATGCAATCATCGGTCCAAATGGATCAGGGAAATCTACACTTGCACACACGATTGCCGCTCATCCAGACATAAAAATAGACACAAACTCAACAATCACATTTGGAAACAAAAACATCACAAAACAAACAGCACAACATCGAGCAAAACTTGGCATCTTCGTGTCTTTTCAATCTCCTCCACCACTCCCTGGTGTAACCATCAAACAACTGTTGAGACTCGCAACAAAAACAACTCATTCGGCAAGAGAATTGCAAAAGAAAATCCACGACGAAGCAGAAAAACTAAACATCGACAAAAACCTATTACAACGACCGATGAATGTAGATTTTTCTGGTGGAGAAAAGAAAAAAATGGAAACACTTCAAGCAATGGTCATAACTCCAAAAATTCTCATCCTCGACGAAATCGACACAGGTGTTGACGTTGACGCACTAAAAAATATCACAAAAGCAATCAAGAGATTGCAAAAAGAAAACAATACGACAGTAATCATTATCACCCACAACCACGCACTTTTAAAAAAAATTATTCCGGACGAGGTCGTTGTGCTCAAAGATGGAAAAATAGCACAAAAAGGAACAGTGCAAATACTCACAACAATCACCCAAAAAGGTTATGCACACATTGGACAACAAAACGCATGAAAAATAAAACAAAAAAAGCACTATCATTTGACTATCGTTATGGTTTTTCCATGCCAAGCCAACCAGTAACCAAGACAAAAAAAGGTCTGTCACAAAAAATTGTAACAGAAATATCCAAACACAAAAAAGAACCCCTGTGGATGAAAAATATACGACTAGAAAGCCTTGCCCTGTTTGAAAAAAAACCAATGCCTTCCTGGGGAGCAGACCTGTCAGAAATAAACTTCAAAAACATCACATACTTCCTGCGCGCAACAAAGAGCCAGAAACAAAGGTGGGAAGAGCTTCCGCAAGAAATCAAAGAAACATACGATAGAATTGGTGTACCAGAAGCAGAAAAAAAATTTCTCTCAGGTGTCAGTGCGCAATATGAATCAGAGGTGGTCTATGAACAAATGAACAAAGAACTGAAAAAAAAAGGAGTAATCTTTTGTAACATGGATACAGCGGTCAAAAAACATGCCTCTATCGTAAAAAAATATTTTGGGAAACTCATCCCAGCAAACGACAACAAATTTTCCGCATTAAATACTGCCGTATGGTCTGGAGGATCATTTGTATACATTCCAAAAAACACACGTGTAGACCTGCCTCTCCAAGCATACTTCCGCATTAACAGTGAACGATTTGGACAATTTGAACGAACGCTCATCATTGCAGAAGAAGGGTCATACGTTCACTATACAGAAGGATGTACCGCACCAACATATTCCACAAACTCACTGCACGCTGCAGTCGTAGAAATATTTGTGAAAAAAGATGCTCGCGTACGATATACGACTGTTCAAAACTGGTCTAACAATATTTATAATCTCGTCACAAAACGAGCACGAGCCGAAGAAAACGCAACAATGGAATGGGTGGACTGCAACATTGGAAGCAAAAAAACAATGAAATACCCAGCAATCCATCTCGCTGGAAAAAATGCACACGGAGAAATGCTCTCCATTGCACTGGCAGGAAAAGGTCAACACCAAGATGCTGGAGCAAAAATGATTCACCTTGCACCAGAGACAACATCACGAGTAATCTCAAAATCAATTGCAAAAGATGGTGGTCGGACATCATACAGAGGACTCATTCACATTGCACCAAATGCAAAAAATGCAAAATCTCACGTAATTTGTGATGCGCTTCTGGTTGACAAAGAATCTCAATCTGATACCTATCCAACAATGAAAGTACACGCCAAAAATGCACAAATAGAACACGAGGCAACAACACAAAAAATTGATGAAGAAAAATTACACTATCTCACAACACGAGGGCTGGAAGAAGAACAAGCAAAAGGATTAATCGTCAATGGATTCATTGAACCAGTCGCCAAAGAAATCCCTTTTGAATATGCAATCGAACTCAATCGCCTGATCAACCTAGAAATGGAAGGAAGCATTGGATAAACACCTATGAAAAAACAACACGTCACAACATTAACGAAAAACGATACCGTCCAAAATTTGACACAAAAGAAACATGTCATCACGAAACCCGGAAGATACGTTTTTATACTACTCAACTGGAGCGGGACACTTCACGTAACAATCAATACTTCAAAAGCAGATGTATTAATTCTCGGACTCATTAACGCAAAAAGAAAAGAACGATATTCTCTCTCGACCGTTCAGCACCACAAAAAACCAGACTCACAATCACAAACAATAATCAAAATAATTGCACAAACAAATTCACACGTCACATTCAACGGCACAATTCGCATCGAAAAAAATGCACAAAACACAATCGCAAAACTCACAAACAACAATCTTCGATTATCAGAAAAATCTTTCGTGAGTGCCACGCCAAACCTAGAAATCATGCCAAACAATGTCGAATGCACGCACGCAATCACAACAGCATCACCAAACACGGAACACATTCACTACATCAAAAGAAAAGGAATTGAAGAAAAACAAGCAATAAAACTTTTAACGGACGGTTTTGCAAACAGCATTTTCCAAGAAATGAAAAAATACGACGAAACAATAAATTTATGAGAAATACAGACCACAAAAAAGATTTCCCTATTTTCAAAAACCACAGAGATCTTGTGTACTGTGATACGGCAGCAACAACACAAACACCACAATGTGTGATTGAAAAAATAACCGAATACTACTCACAATACAAATCAAACGTATCTCGTGGAATCTATCCAATTGCTGAACAAGCAACCAAAGAATATGAAAAGACAAGAGAAAAAATTGCAACATTCATCAACGCAAAATCGAAAGATGAAATTGTGTTCACAAGCGGCGCAACAGCAGGACTCAACATGTTAGCCAGAACACTCACAGAAAAAATTAACCCCGGAGACACAATCACATATTGCAACGCCGACCATCACGCAACAATACTCCCCTTTCAGAATCTCGCAAAAAAAACAAATACTCAAATCATCTCCTTGCCGCTTGAAAAAAACACCTGGACTGTAACAGAAAAAATAAATCCTTACGTCAACAAAAAAACCAAATTACTAATACTGTCCCATGTCTCAAATGTAATCGGAATCAAAAATCCAATCGAATCAATCATTAAAAAAGCAAAAAAAATAAACCCTGCCATCATCACAATTATAGACGCCGCCCAATCAATCGCACACACAAAAATTGACGTACAAAAAATTGGGTGTGATGCATTGGTTTTCTCAGCTCACAAAGCATACGGCCCAACAGGAATTGGAGCTTTATGGGTAAAAGAAAACCTGCTTAAAACATTAAAACCAGACAACTACGGTGGAGAAATGATTGAAACTGCGACAACACAAACATGCGCACCAAAAAAACCACCACACCGATTTGAAGCAGGAACACCGTCAATAGCCGAAGCAATCGCATGGAAGTCAGCAATCCAATACATTGAAAAAATAGGAATTGAAAAAATAGAACAGCACGACAAAGAAATCACACAAGAAACAATCATAGAATTAAAAAAAACATTCGAAAAAAACTGCACAATCATTGGTCCACAAAATTCAAAAAACAGAATGAACATAATAAGTTTTACACTCAAAGGCGCGCACTCACACGACATTGCATTCCATGCGGGAGAAGAAGAAATTTGTCTGCGTGCCGGCCAACACTGTGCCATGCCACTACACAATGAAATCCTCCACACACCCGCAACACTGCGTGCAAGTTTTGGGATTTACAACACAAAAGAAGATGTAAAAAAAATGATAAAAACAATAAAAAAAGCCTACGATATATTCAAAAAACGCACATGAACACAGCAAACCAAGAAAAAATTCTCGATCACTATCACAACCCACGAAACAACAAGAAAATGCTCTCAAGCAAAAGTGCAACGGCAAGAAACACATCTTGCGGTGACAGTGTGACAATGTATACAAAAGAAAAAAAAGGAATAATCACAGACGCATCTTTCACGGGAGAAGGATGCGCGATTTCACAAGCAACAGCATCCCTATTGACCGAATACGTAAAAAAGAAAACAATAGAAGAAACAGAAAGAATGGACGCGACAGAAATAACAAAACTAATAGGCATTTCACTCGGCCCTGTACGCCTACAATGCGCCCTCATTTCCCTGGAAGCCCTAAAAAAAACACTAAAAAATTAAACCCTGTTTAAAAAAAGGGACCGCTCTTTTAGATGCAGTTCGCGGCAAAACCGCAAAAAATCATAAAGCGTATGCACAATACGGCGTCGATTTTTTAAGGTTTTAACAAAGAAGTGCGCCAAAAGAGCATGTCCAAAAAAAATATGGAACCAAAGAATATAAAAAACCCATCAGGCCCAATCGCAACAAAAGATTGGGTAGTAGAAGTAGATCGCGACGCATGTATTGGAGCCTCAGCATGCCTTCTTGCTGACAGATCTTTTGCACTAGATGATGAAGGAAAAGCAATCATCTTAGGCACAATTGACGAGGAAGAACGAGAAACCCTTCTTGATGCAGCACGTGTCTGCCCTGTATTGGCAATCAAAATCAAAAACAAAGAGACAGGAGAAACAATCTATCCAGAATAAGAAAATGACCGATACAGAAAAAAAAATCTGGGACACACTCGACACAATTGACGACCCAGAACTCAACATATCAATCGTCAAACTCGGTCTGATCTATGGTGTAACAATCAAAGAAAAAACAGCCACAATTACACTCACTCTCACAACAATTGGCTGCCCACTTTATGACGTAATCAAAGATGGTATTGAAAAAAAAATAACAAGCATAAAAAATATCGACACCGCAATCATTGATTTAACGTTCGATCCACCATGGTCAATTGAAAAAATGTCTGAAGAGGCCAAAATAGAACTAGGGCTAGAATAGAAAAAACCACTCAAACAGAGTGGTTTTTTTGAAATCATAAAACACAAAAAATCAAAGTCTGTTAGCGTTGACCTCAACATCAGTCAACGAAACACTTCCGGGACAATAACCAAGACCAAGTTCTTGCTCAGCAAGATCATCGTTGACTGTACTAATAACACCAACAGTAATAGGAAGATTACATAATTTTTGACGATCAACACCGGTGCGTGAAACCAAATCATTAACAGCAAGAGAACGCGTGTCTTCAAGGGGTTCTTGAAGCAGGACAACAGCAAAACCAAGATCATCAAAAGTGATGGAGTATGCGGGATTCACCGCCGGCATTGTGCGTCCAGGTTCAGAAACAACAAAGAAATCAAAGTCAGTCACCCGTTCTGCATCAATCAAAAAATTTTGCGAAACCAAAACCATTGAACCATCGCGACCAATAAACTGAAACGACTCAACATTAGAAATCATTTCCTCATCAGCAACACTAAGAAATTCTGAGAGATTAAACGAAATTCCATTTGAAAGAAAAACGATGCTCTCAGAAAACCGACCGTCACTAACATCATTAAAAGAATCGAAAGAACTCGGAGAGTCAGAAATAACAACTTCATCCTCATCTCGAAAAAAGAAATAAAAAACCACAACAGAAAGAAAGACAACGACAAGAAAGGGAATAACAACACGAAGAAAGATGTGTGAGAAATTCATATAAAAAAATATTTAATTACTTTGACCCCTTACAAACCCTTACAAGCATTGATAGTCGTCCCGCCAAGACCGCAACGATTCGCACTACACGCCCACGGATTACGATTTGCACCATTCCTGGACAACTTACACGAAAGATTGATTGCGGCCTCAGGTGTATGTGCCAAAGCAATACACTGATTCAATCGATCAAGACTGTTTGCATTACAATTCCATCCACATTTTGCAGGACAAATGCCGTTTTGCTTAGCACATCGACATGTTCCACGACTCCCAAGATTTGCACACTGAGAACCAAGCTTACCGCCATGAAGAAAAATCTCAATCTGAAACAAACCACCACTAAATGAAATCGGGGGGTTCAATGGCTGACCACGATTTGAACGACAAATATCAATAGTACTATTAATACCAGGATTTCCTTTACTCTCCTTATTACACACAATTGACATAATCTCAGCATTGGAACCAAAACAGGTCTTTGCCAAATTTTCCACAGAACACGGACCACTTGCCACAGGCTCACACTTTCCATTGCCTCCCGCCCTTGTAACTTTCATAACACAATCAGAAGTTGCCTTCGAATCAGCTGTACGAGCATCTTTACACAATTTTTCGCCACCAAAACAACGTTCTTTGCCATCAGAATTATAACAATACTGTTGAGATGAGGAGGATCGTCCACCCCCTCCACCACCAGAAGACAAAGATTCCAATTTGGCAGTGCCCTGCTTTAAAATAAGCAAGTTCCGCGAAATCTGAACCAAATCTGGATTAATCACATACAATACAAGCCATGTCACCATCACCACCAAAAGACCAAAAACCGCATCCCACAAAACCTGTTTTGCTCGTCCAAGCGCGGAAGTGTTTCCCGCACTAGTGATATACATAAACCCTCCAATGACAATCATAAACATCGCGGCAATACCAACCGTCCAAACAGCAAAATTGTAGATTGAAATCAAATAATCTTCAAAAGATTTTGCTCCCTCAAAACCTGGAATTGGCTCAAGCGGTGTATAACGACTGGAAACAGTTGTGGTTGAACCACTATCACCATCTCCAGTCCTACAACAAACCCGCTTCCCTTCCGTAGAAGAATCAACACAAGTACTTCCCACCTCTTTGCAAACACCCCTATCAGAACTTTGAAGAGTCGGAGTGCACACACCAGTCCCGTCAAATTTCTGAGAACACTGAGCATCAGTTAAATCATCAACGCCTCTATCGTTCAGATAAGCGGTAAATGCAGCCAATGCAGTTGCTTCCGTGTACGACGCCCCCCCAGATGGATTTGCAAGATCTGAAACACAACAAAAAGTAGCAGCAGAATTACTAGTGCCAGTACAATTCGCAACATGAGCAACCTCACCAAAGATATTACAACTTGTTCCACAACCAATAGCAGTAAAAACAGATCCTTTAGCACCAAGACATTTTGCTTCTGAAACACTTTCAAGAGCAAGGACAGAAGTTGAAAACAAAAAAAGAGAGTAGATCGCAAAAGTAACAACGATAACTCGAGAAAAAAACAACGACAATTTCATATAAACTATTCTTCTTTAAGATCTTTCTTAATTTCTTCAAACGTATTCTCAATTTCCTTCAAACGTTCCCGACTCTCTTTCACCAATCGAGCGCCTTCTGCCGCCTTCACAATACCAACCTCCAAATCAGGCACATCATTTTGAACAGAAAACCAATCAACAATATTCTGAAGCTCTTTCAAATTCTTGGTCAAATCAACTTTTTTCGGCATAAACAAAAACGTATCAGAAAGTTAGCTACCCAAAAAAACAATCAAAAAGTTTTCTTCTTATCAACGTGGGAGGAAATAATTCCGTCACACAACTCCACTAACAGTATATCATCTTTTTCAACATCCTTCACACTGCGAACAACTTTCTTTCCATTTCGAACAATAGCATAACCCCTCCTGATTATATTCCGTGGATTATTACTAGAAATTAACGAATCAGAAAAACACAACCAATCAGACCGCAAACGCAAAAAACGAGCCAAACTATCAAAAACAAACTGTCGATTTTGCAACAAGCGCTCACGCAAAACAGCGAAATAACCGTCAAGACGATCAATGACAAAAGCAAAGACTCTCATGCGCTCACGACAAAAAGAAAGAAATTCACCACAATGCCCAGACAAAGAAAAACTCAAACCATCAAAAAAACGGCGAGCATAAGAAAAATATGAACCCCCAGAAGAAACAAAACCCGCACTAATGGCAAAAAACGATTCTCGAAGCGACAGCCAATCACGCGACACAGTCTGCGCTGCAGCTGTTGGTGTAGACACTCCTAAATCCGCAACAAGAGTAGCAATGGTCTCATCTTTTTCATGTCCAACACCACAAACAACAGGAAAAGGACAATCAACAATTGCGCGCGCCAAAGCTTCATTATTAAAAGCTTGCAAACTTTCCAAACTTCCCCCACCACGGACCAAAACAACAACGTCCACATCAGCCCGAACAGAAACACGCTTAAATGCATCCAGAAGATCAAAAACAGCACGTTTTCCCTCAACACTTACCGGAAAAAACAAAATATGGAAACCACAACGCGCAAGATTTATTGAAAAATCCCCAATAGCAGCCCCGTGCGAGGATGTGATCAAAGCAATACGTTTGGGAAGTTGTGGCAAGGGACGCTTGCGTTCAAAAGAAAACAAACCTTCCTTAGCCATCTTCTCTTTCAACTTTTCATATGCACGCAACAACCCACCCTCTCCAACATCCTCCAAAAGCTGTGCGCGCACACCCAAACGGCCCGTCGGCTTATACACCTCAACACTTCCATCAACAATCACATCCTGCCCAACAACAAGCACAACACTAGAAACAGAGTAATGCGAACGAAAAATAAGACACGAAACAACAGCATCTGACTCAGAATCTTTTAAAGAAAAATAAACAACACGTTCTCGCTCATCAACACTTGTCACCTCCCCCTGCACACGAACAGAGCCCAAAAAAGACAACTGTGCGTTTACGGCATCAAGAAAGACACCAACAGACAAAGCTGGACGAAGGTCACCAGAAGACTCATCAACAGAATAAAGCCCCTCAACAAAATCATCGTGTGACCCATGAGGAACGATTTTTTGATTATTATCTTCCAAAGAACCTTCCTCTCCACAAACAATCGACAAAATCTCACGACCATAACGCGCAAGCCGTGCTGACTTAATCCCTGGAACCTGTAACAATTCCAAATCATTTTTGGGCTGTAACAAAGAAATGGCCCGAAGCGTTGCAAAAGGCAAAACACGATATGACGGAACACCGTCACGCCGCGCACGATCATCGCGCCAAGAAACTAAACGAGACAAGAGAGAAGACATGGAAAAAATACGCTATAATAAAGTCATGAAAAAACACAAAAAAAACAACAAAGGTATCACAACAAGTGAAGCACTGCTCGTTGCAACAACAATACTCATCATACTCACCGTACTCGCATTATACATCAGACCTGGAAAACGTGTCGCCCAAATTCAAGACGCTCAAAGACAACTAGACGTCACAATAATTCACAGAGCATACATAGAACAAAATATAACAGCAGCAAAAGGAGGAAAAGCAATAGAAATCACTCTCAAAGAAACAGCAAAGTGCGGAACCTCTGGAACAGAAATCTGCAAGCAAACAGCACAAGACTGCACAGGATACATTGATCTATCACGATTACTAGAAAATCAACAATATCTCACGAAAATACCAGAAGACCCTCTAAACAAAGATGTTAATGGAACGGGATATTTCATAGAAAAAAGAAAAGACGGTCGCGTTCTTGTTTGTGCGCCACATGCTGAAGAAAAAACAAAAATCACATCACGACCAAACGAATAACAACAAAATCACGCCTCACGAAAAACACCTCCTCGACGCAAATCCCCAGCACCAGAAAAACCACCCTTATTAGAGTCTACTCCAGCAACATGGACTCCTCCAAAAAACAAATCTTTTTGTTTCCATAAGCGAATCTCGGGAGAAAAATCTCGCAAACGATCAATAACATCAGAAGAAAAACCAGGTTCAACATGCAACAAATCGCGCTCAAAATGAATGCGCGAACTAGACACGGCTTGAGAAACTGAAACACCAGAAAGAAGACGCAGTAAAACTTGCAACACTGCCGTACGAATACGATTTGAACCACCAGAACCAATTGCAAATCTCCGACCATCAGAAAAAGACAAGACGGATGGCGCCATCATTGACGAAAGACGCTCACCTTCACGCCACGCGCCAAAACCATCCGGATGCAAATCCTCCTCACCAAGCATATTGTTCATAACAATACCTGTCCCTGGAATAACATATCCTGAACCCTCACCATTCGTCACAGTCATGCTTGCAACATTACCAAGACCATCGACAACACTCATCTGCGTAGTGCTACCCAAACGATTCATGCATCCAAGAATTTTCTCAGCATAAAGACGCACCAAATCATCAGAAAGAAAATCACAAACAAAATTACTATCAGAAAAACGATTTGCAACAGACTCATCAACACGCGCCTGGTTTGTCTGACCCATAACAGAAGAAAGTGTCGAAAGGTATTCAAAAGAGTCATGATCACATTGATTCAGGTCAACGTTCTGACTCACACGCAAAGCAAAAGCAATCAACAACCCACCAACAGACGGAGGCGGATTCGTAATAAACTCTGCACGACCATAATCAACACACAAAGAATCACGCACAACACAAGAATAACGAGAAAAATCAGAATGTGACAAATGCCCACCAGCATTAACCATGTCCCGAGAGACAAGACGAGAAATCTCACCATCATAAAAAAAATCTTCCCCATCACGCGCAAGACACTCCAAAAAATCTGCATATTCTCTAAGTCGATATACTTCACCTTCCCCAACAAGAGAACCAGGTTTTTTAATACTACCAAAAAGTGCCATTGATGCTGAACTCGACAAATAAATATCCTTCACAATCTGAAAAATATACGCCTGAAATGCATTCACCAGAACACCTTCGCGTGCCAGAGAAATGGCTGGTGCAACAATTGTTGACATGGGCAAACTTCCAAGATCACGATGTACATGAAAAATTCCTCGCACCGAACCAGGGACAGCGACAGAAGCTAAGCCCACATGAAATTCCTGCGTCGTCTGTCCACCAAAATCAGCAACAATAGGATAAAAATCAACATCTGGAGAAGCCAATTTAGCGCCAGGTGTATCAACAAAAAAATCATAAGTTTTTTTCTTGCCCTCATGTGTCAAAGAAGTCAAAAAACCACCCCCTCCCAAGGAAGCAAGGACTGGTTCACAAACACATGAAGCAAAAAACGCCGCCAGAACAGCATCATAGGCATTGCCCCCAGAAGCCAAAATCTGCTCAGCTGCCCAAGCAGTTTTTTCATGTCCGGCAGAAACAGCACCGTGTTTTTTTGAAATACCCATAGAAAATCAACAAAAAAGTGTAGATTCATTCTATTCTGAACTTAAAATCATCGCAAGGAAACACCTATTTTTTTTGCAAAGCAAACTTCTTTCCCGAGGGACACAAATCAAACAATACACACCCAGAACATTTTGGTGCGCGAGACAAACAAACAGCACGTCCATGCAAAATCAAACCCTCATTCAAAAAAAGAAAATCTTCTGAACGAACCAAACCAAACAAATCACGACTAATCTGATCCGGGTTCTTACTCTTAGACAAACCAAGTCGTCCAGAAAGACGCAACACATGGGTGTCCACTGCAACACCAACATCTTTACCAAATCCTTTTGACAAAACAAGATATGCAGTCTTTGTTGACACACCAGGAAGAAGCAACAGATCCTCCAGCCGATCAGGAACTTTTCCATCAAACTTTTCCGTCAAAACTTTCCCAATTCCCTTCAAATATTTTGCTTTCGAACGATAAAAACCCGTACTAAAAATAATCTTCTCTAAATCAAACAAAGATGCGTTAGCATAATCAAAAGCAGTCTGATAGCGCAAAAACAAATCTTGTGTAACCATATTAACCCTCTTGTCTGTGCACTGTGCAGACAAAACTGTCCCAACGACAAGTTCTAACGGGTTCGAAAAAAGAATAAAGTCCTCTGGACGAGGACAATATTCTTTTCGCAAAAGTGCAAGAATCTGTCTTAAACGCTCTTTTTTTGTCATAGAAAGACAACGAGACTATTTTACAGGCAACAACAAACCTTCCACGACATGCTCAGCCGGCGCAGGATCATCATCGTCAGGTTCCAATGTCAAAACATAATAATCATGATCAGTAAGATCTTTCGAAGATGCATAAAGATCAGTATACTTTCCCGTTGATAACTTCCCAACACGTCCCGTGCTCAAAACATCCATCGACTCACCACGACGAACAAGCCATCCCTCATAGAAAAAACCATTTTCCAGTGCGGGAAGACTGTCAAAAACGACGTACGAAAAATATTCACCATCAACAAAACCTGCCCGAGCAACACCTGAAGTAGACCCACCAGAGACGTCAGAAAGGTTGCCTTCATGAGAAAACGCGAAATCATCAACAGAAGAAACCATGGAAGATGTCACGGTTTTTTTAGAAGAATCAGAAGAAAGCGCAGAACCCATATCCATGGGAGTGGAGGAATCTTTTTCTTCTGCAGACCCATCAACAACAGATTCCCCGTCCACAGAATCATCAACGACATCTTCTGTTAAAACAGAAATACTTGGGCGATTATTAATCTCCACTTGTTCAGACATGTAATCTCTGCCTAAAAACCAATAGAAAATACCCCCCACAATCACAAAAACCGCAAGAAAAATAGACAAAAAAAGTATTCCTGCATATCCCGAACGATAAGTGCTATGATTCATAAAAATCTATTGTAATTGAAGATAACAAAGTCAAAGTAACTTCACAATATGATTGTAACAAAAAAAACGATCATCTACCAACTTCCACCACCGCCACCGCCAAAACCACCCCCAGAGGAACCGCCAGAAAAACCACTCCCGCCAGAAGAAACAGAAGATTTGGGAGAAAATGATGTCACGGCAACACGATCAAAATCACGTAAATAATGAACCAAAAGAAGAGAATTCGTGGAACCGTCAACACCCCGATACCAAGAAGGACTTTGAGTATAAATACCTGAAAACGTCTCAGCCCATTGTGTCTCAACACCTAAAACCATAGCATATGGCAAAAGTTGCTCAAAATGAGAAGGGCTCTTTTCAGGAGCATTGTGAAAAGATAAACGATCCTTCTCAGCAACCCGAAGATATCGACGCAAACCTAAAATGTGCTGATGAGCCACCACACCTTTATATGTGCGCACCGGCATAAACAGACCAAAAACAGAAACAATCACACCAGAGACAACAAAAGAAAAGACGACTGGAAAACCAAAAAAATTACCGCCAAAAATACCACAAACACCAAGAAAAATACCAAAAAAAATATAATAACGACGAATCTTCTGTGGACTCTTCTGAAAATAACCAGAATCAACCAACCTATCATAAATATGAGTAACAACCAAAGAAACTTTCTGAGGAAAAGAAGATTTTAAATCTGACAATTGAACAACAGTAGTCCCAGAAGGAAACAACGCGTCAAACAACTCTCTCTCAAACGGACGCAAAGAATCATCAGAATCACGCAATTTCTCCAAAGAATAATCATCAGAAGTGAAAAACTTTCCCTTTTTCTTTTGAATGATACTCACATAACCACGAACGGCAAGATCAATAATAATTGCAGAAACATCACGAGTCTGAGCGCGCTCATCAATCAAAGTTCCCACCTCAGAAGGAGACAAACCATCAGGAGCATCAAACTGCGCAACAATAGAACGTTCATGACCAGGATCTCGCCCAAGACGATACCACAAAGAAAACATTACAAAGAAAACCAAAACAGGAACAAAAAGAACAAGATTATCCCACAAAAAATCAAGAACAAAACGCATGAATGATGGCGGTGTAACAACATCTTTTGGAAAACCAACAACCGCCGTCAAACCTTCACCAGGATCAAGTGGTCCATGAAAAAATGAAACAGAAGAAACATTGCCAAAATCTGTTTCGGAAGAAAAAGAATCACACGGAACAGTGCTCCCCAAGACACCAACAAAACATGCTTGTTTAACAGAAAGAGTCGGCAAAGAATTTGGAAAACGAACAACCAAAGAAGATTGACGAATAGAGACCGGCCATCCATTACCAGTAACATTCCAATAAAATTCATCGCTAGTATCAAAATAATTAACGGCTCGACGAACGGAATATGAAAAAACATATGTCTGAGAACCAGAGACAAGAACATCAGAACGCCCAACTTTAATGCGAATATTATCTCCAGAACGTGACAAAGAAAAAGGACGGTCTTTACCACGCTCATTAGTCACCCGCACATCTGAAATACGCAAAGAATAATTACCACGTGCAGACGAATACTGGACAGGAATCAAACGAAACACCCCATGACTTTGTTCTGATCCAAAATCATATAAAATTTTTTCTTCAA
>JAGQLW010000049.1 GCA_020428995.1 Candidatus Moraniibacteriota bacterium
ACATGATGTTGCTCCGAGAACAACCCCAGTATTTTCTTGTGCTTCCGCCGTTGGTATTAGATTCTCTTCTTGTTGGGTATTTTCTTGAAGTTCTGCAAAATTTGGCGCAGGGGAAAATGCTCCAAGGACGAGGATGTGTGTTTTTGCCGAGTCTGTTTCAATGATATCGTTGCGAGCGTCTTTTCCTGACGCGCGTGCCGACATTGTGTATTGACCAGACTGCGCACCACCTTGCATCACAATGTCATAGGCGACAATTACTTTTTCATCTGGGTGAACTGTTCCGATATCCCATGTAAATGTTACTAACTTTTCTCCTGATGGACCACGCATCGTATCATCAAGAGTGACGTCGTGTACTGTTTTGTCACCTTTGTTTGTCACAGAAATTTCATGAGTAATCAATCCTCCGTGGAAAACTTCCGTTGGTGTCGCGTCTTTGCGCTTGATGGACAATTCCCCCGCATTCTTTTTACTGTCTTTATCATTGTCATTTGACACAAATTCAATTGGTGGGGTTGTGATGGTTGTGTGGTCTTGGTCGCTGTTGTTTTGTGTGTTTGATTCTTTGCTTGTTGTTGACACTTCGGAAGAGACAATTGCCACGGTGTCTTCGTCAACATCTTTGGCGCGCATTGTTATGGAAAACGATTGTTGTTCGCCTGGTTCCATTGTTCCTAATGTCCATTTTCCTGCGTCACGTGATATTGATGATGATGTGATTGAAAGTTCTTCGGGTTCATCTAGTGAAATTGTAACGTTTTGTGCTGGTGCTGAGCCGTTGTTTTTCACTGTGATGTAATATGGATAGATTGATTTGTCTGGAACTGTGTCGCGATCATCAGAAATGTTAATTGTGAGATCTGGTTGTGCAAACTCAATGTCTCCGTTCCATTGTCCAAAGATATTCACAACACCATAGAACCAGTTACTTCCCACAAATGTGTTGTTGACGAAGTTGTATACTGTTGAGAAGGCAGATGCATCACCAGTTGTGATTTGGCCTGCTCTGTTATTGTTTGCGGTGTTTTCTCCGGTGGTTGCTGTTGTTGTGACGTTGTTTGAAATGTTTGCGTTGTTGTTGATGTCGATTGAGGAGGGGAGAGATGAATTTGATGTGTTTTGATCTTCTTCATCTGCGTCAATGTCATATGTAAAGACGGGATAAAACTGATTGCCAACCTCGTCCCAATTGAGAACATATCCTGTCCACACACCCATGTTGTTTACCGCCAAAGAGAACCAGTTGTCTTCTACAACGACTTTGTTTGCTTCTGTGACGACAGTTGAGATTGCTGTTGCGTCACCTGTTTGCACTTTCCCTCCACGTTTATTTTCGTTTGTCTCGTTGTCTCCCGTGTTTGCTGTTGTGTCTACGTTGTCTTGAATGTTGGCATTGTTTGTGATGTTCAATTCTTCTAATGCTGTTTGTGTATTCGTGACGTGAGGCAATGATTCTTTACTTGGCACCAGAAGGTCTCCAAACCATGATCCAAAGACGTTAATCATTACAAACATCCAGTTGTCTCCAACAAGCGTTGTGTTGGCAATGTTTGCCAAAGCTGTGTCAGCGATTGCATCACCAGTTGTGACGGTCGCTTCCCCTTTGTTGTCATTTGTTTCGTTTTTTCCGGAGTTTGCTTGGGTGTTCACATCGTTTGTGATGTCTGCGTCATTGTCAATTGTCAGATCAATCATTTGTGCACATTTATCTTTTGTTTCACATGTTTCATCTTTTTCGGCATTTTTGAGTAGTTCCATAAACATTGTGTATAAATCAATGTCGCCTGTGACTACGCCGTATAAATTCTTGATTAAAGCGAGTGTGTTTTCTCCAATACTTGTCGTGTTTGCTTCATTTGCAAGTGTTGAGTTTGCGATTGCATCACCTGTTTCGATTTGTGCATTTCCTTTTTCTTTTTGACTGTCTTCGGTTTTTTCTGGGGAAGATTCCTTGTCTTTTTCGGATTCTTTCTCGTCGGACTTTTCACGGTCTTTTTCTTCGCTAACTTTATTTTCATTTTCGTTTGGTGTTTTTTCATCAATGTTTCCTCCATTGTTTTCTTGTGTGTTTTTTTCTTGTGTTGGTGTAATGTTTTGTGTGTCTTGGGTATTTTCCTTTTTACACTCTTTTGCATTGATGTCTTCGATTTCTGACTTTTTGTTTTGTTCTATGTTTTCTTGCGTGTTGTCTTTGTGAGTTGTTTCTTCATCAATGTTATTTATGCAGTCTTCTTTTTTGGGTGGATTGCCATTTCCATTTGCGGTGTTTTCTCCCGTGTTTGCGTTTGTGTCGACGGTTGTTTCAAGATTTGCATCGTTTGTGATTGTTGAATCTTCTTCCTCTGTTTTTGTATCTTCTTGTGTAGATACTTCTTCTGTCGGTGCGGTTGTTTCTTCTTCTATTTTTTCACTATCTTCTTCCGATGTTTCTTTTGGTTGTTCAGATTTTTCTTCGACAGTGTCTTTTTCTTCTGTTGTTTTTTCTTTAGATTTTTGTGATTCGTCGTTATTGTTTGGCGGTGTTTCTTGAGTAATGTTTTCTTCGGAAGACGCCAATGCTATGGATGCTTGGAGCACCATTGTTTGGGTGAAGAGAACTGAGATGAACAGGAAAGATGTAAGGAGGCGTCCCGCGCGAGAATGGATGAATGCAAACATAATTTTGGTATTTGCCGATACGCTTCCTCCTTAAAAAACGATTGGCAAAACAGAATGGGTATTGATTTTTTTATTGAATTTTCGCACAATACGCAGGACACCTGTTTTGTTGATGTGTTGCATGTTGTGAAAAAAACCTTGTGCTTGTTTATTTTCTTGCTTTAATAAAATAATGAGACGATCTTGGTGATTAAGTTTTGTGTTCTTGTTATGAGTTTTTGTGTCAACGATTGCTCTTCTTGTGGTGCTGGTTCTTGAGTGACGGTTTCTGTTTCAAATTCTTCTTTCTTATTAGAAATTTGTTCAGGGCGCATTTCGTTGTTAGACTCTTTTTTTTCTTGATTTTGGGATCTTACTTCTGGCTGTTCTTTGGTGTTTTGTGTTGATAACTCAACAGAAATATCTGTGTCGTCTGTGATTTCTTCTGTCACTGTTTTTGTCTCTTTTTTTCCGTTTGATTCGACGGTTGACTCAATTTTTACTGTCCCAGACCCGTTGTTGGTGTTGACTTTCACAGAGCTTGATGCGCTGGCATTTCCTGTTGTGACATTTTCAGCTTGATTGTTTCCACTGTTTGCTGTTGTGTTTGTCCTAATGGTGACTGATGAGGCATTTGTTAATGAGGGTACTGTCAAAAACATGAGTGAGCACAATGTGATCGCACTTCGTGTTTTTGCACTATTTTCTATGTTTTTGAGAATGTTGTGTTTTTCCCTCATACTTTGTTGTGCGCAAAGGGCTTTGGATTTTTTTTGAGGAAGAGAAGAAGGTGTGGTGCGCACCACCCTTCTTCTGCTTCGAACTTTTTGACTCTCAGTTGTTAGCGAACGCGTACTACTGAAGAGTTTTCAAGTGTGTAAACACTGTTGACTGCTCGTGCTGAGCCTGTCTCAACTGTTCCATGGCCACCATTTGTTGTCTGGTGTGAGTGACGGCTGTAACGGCTGTCAGAACCATTGTTGTCTGCTGTGTTGTTGCCAGAGTTGGCATTTGCATCAGCATCAACATCCGTGTCAGTGTTGTTCGTGCTGTGAACAGCGGCGTCAGTGTTGTTACGGCTTGCTGGAACTGTAACGTCTACTTCGCTGTTGTTAACGCGTACATCAACAAGGTTGTCTGCAATTGCGTCACCTGTCGTTACATGTCCTGTACGACGGTTGTTGTCAGATGTGTTGCGACCACTGTTTGCTGTTGCTGTAGCATCAACGTTTGTGTCAGAGTTGTTCTCACTTGTGACGACAATTTTACTTCCATTATTACGATCATTACGGTCGTTTTGGCGGTTGTAATCAGCGCTAACTGGTGCGACAACGGCGAATGCCAAGGCAAATACCGGTGTCAAAATGATTGCTTTTTTCATATGTGTTTTTCAGCCTCCTCTCTAGTTATGTTTTTGCCTATTTTTTTTTATGCTTTTGCGCAAAAGCAATATGCAAAAATGAATTGTTTAATTGGTGCTTTCTCCACCCGTCCAATTGTGGCTACTTGTGATAACCATAGGTGACGGTTGGCATGGAAGCTTTTTCGACCTGTTTGCTACCGTTTGGTTATGTTGATTGAATCAGTATTCCCCAAACGGACAGAAATATTCTTTTTTTGTTCTTTTGTTCTTTTTTTGTCTGAATGAAAGAATGCTTGTGTCCGTTTCGGAGATCTCTTTGCTATAAAGATGATGTCCAGTTGATTTCTTGAAGCGCTGAGTATCTTTTTTTAACAACAAAAAAAACAGGAATGTTAAAAATTTCCTGCTTTTGAAAAAGCATTTGTTGAGACATTAAACACTGTTCGTGTTTTTTGGAGGGTCTCGAACATATCGCGAAGGTTATTCTGTTTATTTCTTTCTTGTCGGTTTTTTTGTGTTACACTTCTCGTTTTTTTTGAAAAGTGTTCCACACTTTTTCAATTTTTCAACAGCAGCCCTCCTTACAAACCGTGTTGTGTTTTTTATTTTACGCTTGTGTTTTTTCTTGTCAAGAAGACTGTCAAACATGCTTTGTTTTAGAGAAAAAAACATTTTCTTAATTTTTAAATATGTTACTTTTTGAATTTTTTTTTGGTGTAAAATTCATGACTGGTTTTTTTTGTGTGGATGTTTTTGTTTTCGTGGTTGTTTGGTTTTTCTGCCAAATTTGTTGCGCATGTGAGTATTATCGGGATGTATTGACAAAAATTAGAAAGTATGCAATGATTGACTGTTGTTCTTTTTCATCTGATGGTCTTTGTTTTTTTGCATAGACTGTCTTTGTTGGCAAAAAAGTCTGTGCTTGTCACAGCTCAGTAGGGTTTTTCGTGTTTCGTGTTATTCTAGCTGTTTACCTTTTTGTTCCCCTGGTTCATCCGCAAAAAACAATGCCCTCAGTGGCGATTTGCGTTGTCGGCTTGATTTTGCCGCATGTCAGTTTTTTGATCTGAAAGAAAAGGGTGATCGTGTTTTTGTTATTGTTTCTGGTGGAGTCGTCCATGAAGGCGCTTCCAAGACGGAGGCGCAAATAATGCGTGATTATTTGGAAGGGATTTGTTCTGTTCCCTCGGGGTGTATTTTTGTGGAAGATCGTTCAGTCAATAGTATTGAGAATGTTCAATTTATTTTGAATGAATGGTCATTCCTTCGTGGATCGCTTCAGAAATTTGTTGTGGTGTCGCAGTGCTTGCATGCTGTGCGTGTGAAGAATGT
Source organism: Candidatus Moraniibacteriota bacterium (assembly GCA_020428995.1). GTDB lineage: Bacteria > Patescibacteriota > Minisyncoccia > Moranbacterales > JAGQLW01. The sequence continues at coordinate 5,336 of JAGQLW010000049.1, forward strand.
ATTTTTTGCGCTTGGCAAGCAACAGGTTTCTGTGCGTGCCTGTCGATATGGCAGTTTTTTCCGCTGGGAGAAAAATTTCTTGCACGACTGTTGTCTTGGCGACGGCAGAAATATGTTCTGAAACATAGTCTCGCTTCACGGCATGTGGATGTGGACTGAGTATTTCTTTCTTGTTGCATGGGAGATTTTTGTCATGAGTGAATTAACAAGTGTTCCGACGGTTGTGATTGATGCGCGGTTTTTGACAGTGGTCTTATTTCCGTCGTATAACAATGACACACTGGTTGTGCCACAAGATGGTATAACCTCTTGTTTTAAAGTTGTTTCTGGTGTACTTTTTGTTTCGTGCATTGTTTCTCCCAGAGCTTTGTGTGACAGTGTGGAGATTTTTGTTCCACCATTTACGCAGGTTCAAAAAGGGGAGGGACAGGAAGGAATGATGGTTGACCTTCGCGGAGAAGAGGTTTCTTTCGTATAGCCGTCTTCGTTCTTTTGTGTTTTTTGCCCTCGCGGGAATTTTCTCGCGAGGGCTATTTTTTTTGCAAAAAGTTTTTGCTGATTCTTTTGGTGCTTTTTTTGAGTGTCTTTACAAACTTGTCATAGTCTGCTATGTTCGATGGTTGTGTCCGCGCCACTTTTAAGGAGAGTTTCTTGTGTTTTTTTTGGTTTGATTATTTATGCCTTATGTTTGAAAAAAAATTTAATAAAAAAACTGGTTCAACTTTTTGTGCGCGACAGTGGGGCACTGAACATGACACCGCACCGCTTTCTTATTTGCACAAGAAACCATCTTATCGTGTTGTGGCGTTCAGTCGTGCGTCAATTGTTTTGACGGTATTGTTTTGGTTGGCATATGTTGTTTCTGTGATCGTTCGTCAATTGATTGATGGAGAGCAGAGTTATCATTTTACGATAGAGGCATTTGGGTATCTTGTGATTGTTACATTTTTAACGTTTTCTGCGTTGGTATATTTGATTGCGCGGCAGGGGGCTTTCGAGCGTTTTTCTCAACACGTGCGAACTCCGCGCGCATTGCTTGGCAAACATTTTTCTGCTCATCAGTCATCGATTACTGTTTTGATTCCTTCTTATAGTGAGGAAACGCAGACTATTCGTAAGACAATGATTTCTGCAGCGCTTCAAGAATTTCCTGCTATTCGTGTTGTTCTTCTTGTTGATGATAATCCTTTTGCTGTTCGCCCCGAGGATGTTGAACGTCTTTGTGAAACTCGTTTGCTTGGCGTTGAAATAAAGAAACTTTTTTCTCGTCCCCATGCTCGTTTTTCTCGTGCTTTGAAGACGTTTGAAAGTGTTGAAATGAAAAAAAAGTCATTGCCTGAGAACGCTCTTTTGACGGTTGCTTCTGAATATATATGGGCGAGTGAATGGTTGTTTGCTTTGGCACAGAAAGAATTGGTTGAGGACCATGTAGACACTTTTTTTGTTGAGCAGGTTTTGGAGGAGCTTGCTAAGGATTTTCGTCTTGTTGCTGATGCGTTGATTGCATCATATAAGGAGGAGGCGCAACTTTCGACTGATCGTGTTTTGGAACTTTATCATCGGCTTGTGTGGGTGTTTGGTTTTGAAATAGAAGTGTTTGAGCGTAAGCGTTATACTTCTTTGTCACATGAACCGAATAAGGCAATGAATCTTAATTCATATATTGGTCTGATGGGTGGTGCGTATCGAAAAGAAGAGGCTCCAAACGGTGTTGTCTTGTCGCAAGTTAAGGGTCGTAAGCGTGCCGATTTGGTCGTTCCTGATAGTGATTTTCTTTTGACGCTTGACGCCGATTCCATTTTGCTCAAAGATTATTGTTTGCGATTGACATATTTTTTGGAGCAACCTGACAATGCAGATGTTGCTGTTGTTCAGACGCCGTATTCTTCTTTTCGTGGCGCGTCAACACGTCTTGAGCGTTTGAGTGGCGCGACAACAGACATTCAACACATTATTCATCAGGGCATGAGTCATTATGGTGCGACATTTTGGGTGGGGGCTAACGCTGTGATTCGCAAAAAAGCTCTTCTTGATATTGTTGAGAAAGAATGGGTGGGTGGGTTTGAAATTAAGCGATATATTCAAGATCGCACCGTGATTGAAGACACTGAATCAAGTATTGATTTGGCGGTGCATGGTTGGAGGTTGGTTAATTATCCAGAACGTTTGAGCTATAGCGCAACACCTCCAGATTTTGGTTCGTTGATTATTCAACGTCGGCGTTGGGCTAATGGAGGACTGCTTATCTTGCCAAAATTATTGAAGTTAGTCCGCAATCGTAAGAATAAAGGCATGCCTTTGTCGAAGGTTGAGTTTATTATTCGGTTAAATTACATGGCTTCTATTGCGTGGTCAAGCTTTGGGTTGGTTTTTCTTTTGGCGTTTCCTTATGACGGTCGTCTGTTGAGTCCGTTGGTGCTTTTGGCTGCCGTTCCATACTTTTTTTCCATGGCAATGGATTTGAAGTATTGTCGTTATCGATATAGTGATATACTGCGTATCTATGGTTTCAATTTGATTTTGTTGCCGGTTAATATTGCGGGCACATTAAAATCATTACAGCAGGCGCTTACTGGAGCAAAGACACCGTTTGCCCGAACGCCGAAGGTGAAAAATCGGACTGCTTCTGCTTTGCCATATTTGTTTTCACCACTATTTATTGTTGGTTTTTCGTTGTTTACACTCGTGCGAAATATTGACGGGGAGAATTGGGGGAATGCCGTCTTTGCTGGTTTCAACACCTTTGCTTCTTTGTGGGCAATTGTTTCATATATTGGTATTCGTAATATGTTTGTGGACATGTGGCTTGGTTTCAAGGATATGCTCTATGTTGATGTTTCTCGTGATAACAATGATGATTCTGTTGTGACAGACGCGGGGATTGATTGGCGTGGTGTGTTGTATCATGGAGAAGAGAGCGGTGTTGTTCCTCATGATTCTTTGGTGGAAATGGTGGTTAGAAAGAAATAAAAACCCAGGACTTTTTGTGTTCGGTGCTTGTTTTGTGGCATGGGGACACTTTTCATTTTGTGCCGGTGTTGGGGGCGTGTTTTTTTTGTATGTTGAAGTGGTGGTGGGTTGTGTGTTAAATGTGTAAGTTTCTGAAAATATTTTTGTATGAATAAGTCTATTGAAACAGAATCTTTGGTTGTGAATGGACCACAACGACGGTTGTCTTTTTGGCGTCTTTTTTTCGCACTTTTTGTTGCGTGTGGCTTGGGTTACGCAGGTTTTTATTATATGCAAAATCGTGTGCAACAATGGCAAATAGAGCAAGTTCAACCCGTTCTTTCTCCATATGCGCCATGGTTTGCGGCTTATGTTGATGTTACGACAACTCCGTATTATTCTTTTGAAAAATTGGGTGCAACCACAACGCCAAATGTTGTCCTTTCATTCATTGTTGCTTCCGCTGATGATTCGTGTGCACCAACATGGGGGACATATTACACCATGGATGAGGCTGCTTCCGCACTCGATCTTGATCGGCGGATTGCGCGTCTTGAACAACAAGGAGGAAAAATCGCCGTGTCTTTTGGTGGTGCGTTTAACTCTGAATTATCTGTGAGTTGTAATGATTCGGAAAAACTTTTTGATGCGTACAAATCAGTGATTGAACGATATGGTATTGATACTATTGATCTTGATATTGAACGGGAGAATCTTCAGGATGTTGACTCCTCTTTGCGTCGCGCGAAAGTTATTGCGCGATTGCAAAAAGAATATCGTGACAATGAAAAAGATTTGTCCGTGTGGGTGACTCTTCCAGTCACTCCTCAGGGGTTGACTAAGGATGGAACGACTGTTGTTTCTCACATGCTTTCTGAGGGTGTTGATCTTTCTGGAGTTAATGTGATGACAATGGATTATGGCGCAAGCAAAGATTCTTCTGATACAATGTTTGACGCGTCGCGAAAAGCATTGATTGAAACACATCGTCAGTTGAATGTTTTGTATCAACAAGTGGGCATAATTTTCAGTGATCAGTCGTTGTGGCGAAAAATTGGTGCCACGCCAATGATTGGGCAAAATGATGTTGTGGAAGAGGTTTTTGTTTTGGATGATGCGCAAAAGCTCAATGCTTTTTCGTTGGAGATGGGTGTTGGTCGCATGTCTATGTGGTCGGCTAATCGTGATGTGTTGTGTGGAGAAAACTATGTCAATGTAAAAGTTGTTTCTGGTTCATGCAGTGGAGTGGATTCTCCACGGTTTGCTTTTTCTCAAGCTTTGGGAGATGGTTTTGATGGGGATATTGCTCAAAGCGAAGAAATACCAACGGCACAAGATCTTGGTGACAATGGAGTTGTTGTTGATGATCCTGAGAGAAGTCCTTACCAAATTTGGCAGGAAAATGGTGTCTATCCAAAGGGCGTGAAGGTTGTGTGGCATGGTAACGTGTATGAGGCGAAATGGTGGAATAAGAATGATTTGCCCGACCACCCTGTTTTGCAGGCATGGGAAACGCCGTGGCAGCTGGTCGGACCGGTTTTGCTTAATGAAGAACCCATTGCACAACCAACATTACCCAAGGGAACATATCCACGATGGGATGGAGAAGTTGTCTATGATGGGGGTGATCGTGTGCTGTTTGATGGTACTCCTTTTCAGGCAAAATGGTGGACGCAAGGGGACAGTCCCGCTGCTTCTTCTTCTCATCCGGACAGTTCGCCATGGATTTCGTTGACTCAGGCGCAAATTGTGGAGATTTTGGAAGAGATTGAAAGTGGTTCTGAGTAATTTTCTTTTTTTGGAGAGGTTGTTTTTTGGAAAGAAAAGTTGATTTTTTCTCTTTGTTATGTTACTCTCTTTGAATTGTAGATTTCTGCAACAATGTTCATTCACATTTTTTTTGGGGGGGCGCGACAATGAATCATTTCTCTTCGTATGGATTTTGGTTTTGGACGTCTTTTTGCGTTCTGTCTCTTTTCATGTCGTTTTTGGTTTTCATTTCTGTTCACTATATCTTTGGCAAATGCAATCCCATGACACCTGCTCAGAGGTACGCGTTGCAATATTTGTCCTCCACGGACGTTGTACATTCTTTCAGGATGGAACAAATTGTTTCTGCGATTGCCCTTTTCTTTGTTTTACTGGCGCTACAATATGTTTCTATTGTTTTGCGCATGTTTGTTTCGGTTCCATTTTTTTTGGAAGTTTTTTTCTTTTTGACGTTCATTGGCTTGTTGGTAACTTTTTTTTCTTGTCTGTTCCGTTTGGTCCATGCTGAGAAAATGGTTGCTCGAGTGCAAAAAATTGGTTTGGCTGATATTGTTTTGACAGGTCTTTTTACCACTACTTTTTCATTTTCTTGTTCCATTATTTGGAGCAGTACCACTTTTTAGTTTCCCCATTGTCTTGCGGGATCTTTACCATCTTTTGTTCATGGAGCAAAGGGTGGTTTTTTTTGAAGTGTTGGTGCGCGATAGTATTAATTAGGACTTTTTCTAATTTGTTTTTTTATGAAGATTTTAGTGACAGGTGGTGGCAGGAAAGTTTGTGAATAGATGTATTTATTGATTTTTGGCTTGTGGGGGTTTTTGTGTGGTAGTATAATTTGGTCTGAGAGAGTGTGATCTGTTTTGGGGGAGGAAATGACACATCACGGGACGTTTTTTTTTGATGTTACAGTTTTCCATGGTGCATGACAAACAAATTTTCTACGTATATTTTTCTTTCTAGATTTGACTCTAGAGTTTTTTTGTTTACCATTTTACAAAATTGTCAGAACATGCTAGATTTGTTTGCTATGGTAATATGTTACTTTTAGTGTCTTTCTAAAGTCTTTCCGTATTTTTTTTGATGAAAAAAAATGTTTACATACTTTTGATTCTTGTTTTGTTTTTTGTTGTTTTCAGTTTTTTCTTTTTGCAAAACAAGTCTGATGTGGAACCCCAGTCTTCGAATATTCAAGATTCGGATTCTTTATCGTATTTTGATGTTGAAAATTTGCGTCACATGTCCGCGTTTGAGAGTAGTCCGTTTGTTGAAGACAGTGTCGGATCAGTACCAACAAATCAGTGGTTCAGTTCTGTTGCTTTTACTTCTGCTTCTGAACCATTGTTTTCCTCACCTCTTTCTATACAGATGACCACTACCGGTTTTGATGTTTCTTATCCTGACATTGTTTCAACTTCTGATACGGTTTTTGCTTCTCATATTCCTGATTTTGAGATAGTTTTCTCTTTTGATGGTTTAGTGTCTTCCGTTTTGTCACATGATGATCTTTCTGTTGAGATTGTGCAGAAAAAAGATGAGAGTGTGATTTCCCAATTGAGATTTACGCGAGGCTCACCTTTTATTTTTGGTTCGGTTGATGCTCAAGATTCTTTTTATATTTCTTTTTCAGGTGCTGAAATTGTTGAAGAGGGGGCTGATTTTGTACTTTTTTCTTTTTCTGAGAAATATTTTTCTTTTTTCTTTGATCCAAATGCTGTTTCTGTTGATTCCTCTAATGAAAATATTTTTGTTACACCTTTTTTGCAAAAAACTTCTTTCTCTCTTG
>JAGQLW010000050.1 GCA_020428995.1 Candidatus Moraniibacteriota bacterium
CAAAAGAAGGATTAGCAATGAGATTGTCCGAAGCAAAAACAAAAGATGGCACAAAAGACAAGCCAAACAACAAAGAAACACCAAAAACCGTTGCGGAAGCAAGTGATCGTAAAAACATAAAACTGCAAATAAAAAAATATACCACCCTCTTTTTTCTAAAGTACCATTTCTAACAAAAAAATAAAAGTTACTCCCCGGAAGGATCAGAAACAAATGATGTTGCAGAGACAGGAACCGCAACAATAGAATCAACAGACTGTTGTTGGCGCACAACCGTTGCTGTTCGCTCAAACTTATTCCAACCAACCCATCGCCCACGAACAGCAGCAATAACAGACTTTATAGCAACATAATACATTAACTGTCGATAATAAAAACGTTGAAGTGGAAGCCAAAAAAGAAGAGACTTCTGTTCTCGTGGCTCAAACAAAAATGGCAAAGAAGCCAAGACAAGGTCAACGATTTGAAACAAAAGATAATAGCGCAAAATCGGAGAAACACTTTCAAAGACAGAGACACTAGGATGATGAACCCCCTGCCACGATGCCCACACAACAGAAATAACAAGAACAAGATCCATCAAAGGAGAAAAAAAAGGAAATATTACCTGAAACAAAAATGTATTCGGCAAAGCAAAGAAACCAAGAAATCCATAACGCAAACGAAACAAAGCATCACGATTCTTCCACGCAACCTGCATAGTGCCATACATCCATCGGAAACGTTGTTTCACAAAATCACGCGTCCGGTGTGGCGCCTCCGTGTACGCAATTGCCCGATCCTCAAACACAACCCGATATCCAGAACGAATCAAAGAAAGAGTGAGATCCGCATCCTCAGCCAAAGTATCATGTGAAAAACCTCCCGCCGCCAAAACAGCCTCACGACGCCATGCACCAATCGCACCGGGAACAACAAAAATACAATTAAGAATCTCAAATGCACGACGGTCGACATTTTGAGCAGTAATATATTCCAACGCCTGCCACCGCGTCAACAAATTAATACGATTCCCCACTTTGGCATTGCCAGCGACAGCCCCAACACAAGGATCAGAAAAACGTGCAGCCAAAAACGAAATAGTGTTCGGAAGAAATTGCGTGTCAGCATCAAGCGTAATCACAATCTCACCCAAAGACTGAGAAATACCAAAATTAAGCGCAGAAGACTTTCCCCCATTCTCCACAGTAAAAAGACGCACGCGAGACTCACCAGAAAATTTCTGCGCAACAACACTCGCTGTTTTGTCAGTCGATCCGTCATCAACAACAATAATCTCAAAAGATGGATAATCCGATGCAAGCAAAGAGTCAATGGTGTCTGCAACAACTTTTTGCTCATTATATGCCGGCACAACAACACTCACAAACGGACAAAAATCTCCACGGTTCTCACGACGGCGACGACGAAGCGAATGAGAAAACTGAAAAATAGCCAAAACAGCAACAAAATAAAAACGCCCTATGCCAAGATAGACTCCAAACAAAAATAATGACGTAACAAAAAATGAGACAACAAAAAATGAATAAACGGTAGTGCCATAAAAATACGAAAAGATCTGTTCAACACCAGAAACGACAGGCATTAAATGATCACGCGGAACACCATACAACTCAGACACCGAAACAAATTCATACCCTTTTTCCTTCAACTCTTGAATGATGCGAGGAAGAGACTCAACTGTCTGAGAGCGATCTCCTCCACCATCATGAAGCAAAACCACGTTTCCACGACCAGATTCCAAACCATCCACAATCGACTGGACAACAGCATCAACACCCGGATTCATCCAATCTTTGGGATCAATATGCATACCAACAGTATAGTAACCAAAGTGCCCCGCCAAAGTAAGCAAGCGTGCCTGTTCAGGTGTCTCAGGTTCAATATCTTCGGCATACGGCGGACGAAAAAGAAGTGTTTTGCGACCAAGGACACCTTCAAACAATTTCTGTTCACCATCAAACTCAAGATAAAGGCGCTGATCAGAAACACGAGTCAAATCCGGATGTGAAAATGTATGATTACCAATATCATGTCCATCCGAAAACATACGTTGCAAAAGACCTGGACGCATACCAGCACTAGTACCAACAACAAAAAAAGTGGCCTTCACATTATTTTCCTTCAAAACATCCAAAATTTGTGGTGTATAAATCTGATCGGGACCATCGTCAAAAGTAAGTGCAACTTTTTTTGAATGAGACCCACCTGAACGTGTCACGACATAAGAGTCTGGAAACTTCAACATCATGACATCTGCAATTAGACCAGATGATGCATCAAACGCAACAGAACGATGTCCTGGCGATGGAGTGGAAGTGACTTGCAAAATTTCTCCCTCACCATGATAAATAACATCATAACCAGAACCAAACGAAGAAATAGAATATGCAACAGAAGAATCAAGACGATCATGAAAAGGAAAAACTCGCCACACAGAAGGATCTTCAGAACCAAGACGCCACAATGCATAACCACGCGGACGACCAAATGATTCAACTACAGAAATCTGATTATACAAAGAAACTGCGTCCAAAAACCACACGCGATGATCCTGACCAGAAGAATCACGATAAGAAAAAAACAAATTACCAGAATCATGATCAAAAGAAACAACGACTTGATGCTCTTGCGCAATATCCATGACTTCCTGAAACGTAAGATTTTTACCCTCCATGGAGCCATCAATCCAGTCATAACCATAACCACCAAAAGCAACAACAGTCTTCTCCGGCAACAAACCACTTGCGTAACGCTTTTTTAGCGCTGATGAAATCCAAGAAGAAGAAGCAACAGGACCAGACAAAGAAACAGTAGGAACAGACTCATCATATGCCATCAAAATCACGGAGTCCGCAATCTGAGAAATACTGGTCGCATCAAAAGAATCATCCGTAAGTGGAACAACAACGGAAACACTCAGGCCAAATGAATCAAAAACATCAGAAAGTTCACGCAAGAAAACAAGATAGTTTTTGTGATCAACATCGGACAAATTCTCAAAATCAACACTCACACCAGAAAGATTCCATTCCCGAGCATATTCCAACAAAGAATCAACCAGCTTTTTTCGCGAAACCTCATCCAACAAAACACTACTGACCCAATCACGATTCCATGAATAAGAACCGGGATCATAATTATTCACAAGCGCTACAACATCCAATGATGGCTTTGTTTTTTGTATAAACGAAAGTGTCCGCTGTTGCTCATCAGGATTATTCACACGCACAGAACCATCAAAACCATCCAAATGAAGCCACTCAGCAACAACACTATCCAAGTGTGAAATGTTTTTTTCCAAAGAAAAAAAACTATTATCATCCCAACTCACATAATAACCAACAATATCCGCCGATGGTTGTGCATCTGAACCAATATGTTGAAAAAAGAGCGACTGATCAAAAGTGGTAGCACGCAATGCCGAAGACAAAAAACCAGAATTTAAAGAAAAATCCAAAGAAAAAGAATCCTTATCAGAAATCAAAAAAGCAGAAGATGGAGCAACGTCCGGCAAATCAGACTGTGAAAAAATCTTCCATGAAGTAACAGAAAATACACTGGCGATGCAAAAAAGAAAAAGAAAAAAGAAACCTAAAGACAAATACCATCGCAAACGTGACCGATTATAAAACACCTGCCCAACATTCTTACTATTCATAAACACCTGAGCAACCAACAGCAATCATGTAAAAAAACATCTGTCTATGAAGAAGATCACAAACAAATCACATCACATGACACTGCAATAACCCTTTCCCTCCTCAAGTGAAACGTGCACCAAAAGATTACATATACTGCCTATAAAATAATATTTAGAAAAACACACTAATCCCAATGAATCTGAGATGTTGTTACAATCTCTTTCCATGGACCACTCGGAACATCAACATCATCAACAAATTGCCAATCAACAAGATCCATTCCGGAAAGATTCAAGTACGTCGCAACAGCTGGCGACACATCAATACCAGCCTGCTGATTTTTAGCATTCTGTGGACGAACGCCTCCAAAAACATACTCAACATCATTATACACAAACGGTCCAGAATCTTCCCATTGAGCATAAACCGTCTTTCCGTTGTGTACAATACTCACCCAACGATTCTTCACAAGAGACTCATCAGCAGACCATTTTCGTTCATGTGCCCACGGAACAACAGAAAACGCATTCGACCGTCGCTCACCATCATTGTTAAAATCATTGTAGGGAAGCGCAAAATAAAAAGGGTTCTCACGTGGAACAAACTTTGCAGGAAAATACCCTTTACGATGATCCGGGTCATCAACACCGCCAAAATGCTTAGTCCATTTGTCATCCCACGCACTGGAAACATTCGTAATATTATCATTATCTTCTCCAGCCGACTCGCCAACCCAAAAAATAGTCGCCGTAATATCACGATGAAAAAAATATTTTTCAACATTTTCAACAACAGGGGCATTATCAGGGACATTATCATCAGGCATATCCGTAACAACAACGTCCTCATCAGGCGTGTCCACAACAACATTAGAAGAATCACCAGACTGATCAGATAACAAAAGAACGGCATCCTGCTCTGCAACAAAAAAAGAAGACTGATAAAAATACCAAGACAAAGAAATTACAAAAATAACCACAACAAACAAAGAAATTGGAACAAAAAATTTTCGCGTCATAAAAAAAATTCAATCTGAAACAGATTCCCAAACAAAAATTATATGCTATCGTAAATGACACATAACAAAAAAACTATGAAAATAATAACATGGAACGTCAACGGCCTGCGTGCAGTTGAGAAAAAAGGTGAACTGGAGAGCTTCCTCAAAAAAGAAAGACCAGAAATACTTCTTCTTCAAGAAACAAAAGGACAACCGGAACAATTCACACCAATCACAGAAAAATACTCAGACTTCACTCAATTCTACCACAGTGCCGAGAAAAAGGGATACGCTGGAACAGCGGCGTGGATCAAAAAAGAAACCATAGAAGAAATATCTGATGTAAAAATCAGTAATACCGTACCAAAAAACCCCGTCTCAGACGAAGGACGCGTCACACAAATAGACACAACAATCAACAAAAAAGACCTCTCCATTCTCAGTATCTACTTTCCAAATGGAGGAAAATCACCAAAAGCATGGGAAGAAAAAATCATTTTCTTTGACCGCGTCCTTGCTCATATGAACAACTTGCGAAAAAAAGGAAGACTAGTAATCGTTGGTGGAGACATGAATGTTGCACATACAGAAATCGACCTTGCAAGACCAAAAGAAAACGATGGAAAAATTGGATTTCATCCAAAAGAACGCGCGTGGATGGACGATGTCATCAAAGATGATTGGACAGAAGTATGGCGAGCAAAAAATCCCAACACAAAGGATGTCTATTCCTACTGGGATAATTTCACACGTGCCAGAGAACGCAATGTTGGCTGGCGCATTGACTATTTCTTAATCGATAAAAAACAACTCAAAAAAGTTGAGCGCGTTGAATATCTCAACAAACAACTCGGATCAGATCACTGTCCGCTCGTAATGGAAATTGGAATATAAAAAAAGAAAGTGAATGCAACAAAGACACAACGCCTTCTGTAAAAAAAAACGTCACGAAGACAGGGATGAAAAACTCTTGTTAGTAACTTGTCTCAAATCTCATGTCGAGCTACAAATTTCAGAATTTTGAACGTTTACCCCGAAGAATTACGGGATAAATTGTGCAAAATGAGGAAAGATATCGAGATATTTTGACGAATTTTAAGCAATTTGCCCGCTTCGACTCGTCAAATCGAGGCGAGTAGCCAAAATTATAATGTTTTAGATGTAAGTATTAACAGCGTTGTTTACAAAAATTGATTGAGCGGATACGATTAAAAATTAAAAATTTTTGTACACAATATGGTAATCCACAAGAAAACACGATTAACACCACTACAAAGAGGGGGGGGTACGTAGACTTCCATGTTCACCATATAAGGAAGTGCGAATTGATCCGAAAGATTGAGCAGATCTACTCAGATAATGGACTAGAGTACAAGGGAAACGAAGACAAGCATGCTTTCATGTTAGAATGTCAAAAGAACACAATTGCGCAGCGTTTCACGAAAGTAGAGTCACCACAAACAAACGGTAAAGCGGAGAGAGTCATACGGACGATTATGGACATGTGGCATACAAAGACACGGTTTAAAGTACGCGCAGACACAAAGAATTGATCCGCTTCGTAAATTACTACAATACCGTCAAACCGCACAAAGGTATTGAAAGTATGACGCCGATGGAAAAACTTACCAGCTATTTTTTTCCTGAGAAATTGTAAATAACGCGCTGGTTTCTAACAGATTATATCAAAAAAATATACTTATAGCCAGTCGATTTTTACTGCTACCATGAGTCCATATCCATCCCCTTTCCGGTAGGCTGATTTTGCCTCCTAGTCGCTCAATATGCCTAGTTAGTGCTTACATATGATCCGGATTATCCGAATACCCCGATTATAATTAAGCCATTCTTCAAAGAACAGCTCGTCGAGTTGATTTATAAGAACAAAAAAAATTATAATACAAACGACAATAAATTGCCTAAACCCACATCTTCGGATACGGGCATGGCGGAATAACAAACCCTAGATGAAAAAAAACGGTCTCACGACCGGCGCTTATTTATTTAAGTCGATGACTTGAAAAAGTCATCGGGCAGTCCCGAAGGGATCTGTCGTCCGGCTCGCGGGACCATTTTTGTGTGCCTAAAAAATAAGCGGAAAATTTTGGATAAATCAAAACCACGAACAAAAGAAACGCAAATGCGTAACACGAGAAAATGCAACGGGGAGAAAAAACAACAAAACCAAAGATAAAACAATACCACTGCTACTTGAAATATCAAAATAAAAAGACACCCAAAAAAGCAGTGCCAAAAAAACTACGAAAAAAAATTTTTTTGTGCAATAAGAGAAGGGATAACAAACAATGTGCCAAGCAAAAGACCTCCAATCACCTTTAAAGAAAATGCAAAGACAGCACTAATCAAAATCATAAAAAGAAACTCAAAAAATGGCGCGAAACGAAAACGTGTACGAGCATAAGACGGATCAAAAACCACCAACATCAATAACAGTGACAACGCCAAGACCAACAACAAAACCAGGCACGAAAAGAAAAAACCAAAAAAATCAATCATGAAAGACTCTTATTAGAACGTAAGAAGAAAGAAAAAACACTGGAAAAAACAAACATTAAAATCAAGGACAAGACAATTCCACTGCTGGCCGGAACATCAAGAAAATAAGAAGACAACACTCCCAAAAAAACACCCGAAACAGCAAACAAAACACTCCACACAACACTCGCGCGAAAGCTACGTGCAAAATTCTGAGCGCACAGTGTTGGAATCACAAACAAGGCGCCAATAAGCAAGCCACCAATGACCTTCAAAGAAAAACTCACCACAAGACTCACCAAAAACAAAAACAAAAACTCAAAAAACACCGACGAAGAAAACCGCGTACGAGCATACACAGGATCAAAAACCACCAACAAAAACCGTGACCAAAAACAAAAAAGAACCAACAACACGCACACACTAACCAAAACAGTAAGAACAACTTCGAGAAAAGAAAGGGTCAAAACAGAACCAAACAAAAAAGAATCAAAAGAAATAGAATTGTCACGCGCAATGTGGGCAAAAAGAAGTGCCAAAGCAAGACCTCCGGTAAGAAGAACCATTCCAACACTCTCCGGAGTCCGAGAACTTCCCCGCACAAGAAACCACAACAAACCAGCAACAAAAACAGAGACAATCCCTGCAACAAAAGTCGGAAAAAAATTCAACAAAACACCAAGTCCAACACCAGAAAGTGCTGTATGGGCCAAAACCTCGGAAATGAATGACTGGCGCGCAGCAACAATGAAATTACCCAAAACAGCACCAGCAATAGCAATAGCTAAGCCGGCAATCAAAGAATATTGAACAAATTGTAAACTGAAAAAATCAAACATGTTCGTGATGATGAATGGCGGGACCAACAATGCTCACACTACCAACTGATGTGCAAGTGTCCTTGTGACCACGTGCAAACGACAAAGGATGACAACCTTCATACAAAGACTCATTCAAACACAAAACGCGATCAGACCGAGACACAATCTTTTCAATCTCATGAGAAACAAACAAAATAGTATGTCCGTGAGAAAGATTAATGTCACGAAGCAAGTCATAAATCTGAAGCTTTGTTTGATAATCAACACCACTAAGTGGTTCATCAAAAAACAACAAATCAGGAGAATGAGCCAAAGCGCGAGCAATCAAAACACGCTGTTTCTGACCACCAGACAAACTGTGATAATTGAGAGACAAGAACGATTCAGAAAGACCAACATGCGACAAAATATGAGACAAATCAACACCAGAACCACAAGACATGTGAAGCACCTCTCTAACTGAAAGCACAGATGCGGCAGAAAGATCATAATGTTGCGGGACGTAGCCAACAGAAACACCAGAAGCATAAGAAAAGACCCCGGAGGTTACCGACTCAATGCCAAGCAAAATCTTCAAAAGCGTGGACTTACCAGCACCATTAGGACCAATCAAGCCAACATATTCCCCGCGCGACAACACAAAAGAAACATCTTTAAGCGCAACAACGTCACCATAATTCTTACTCACATGCTCAACGCGAAGAATAGGATCGGACATAAAACAACATAAGATCAATGCTTACATGTTCGAGTACAATTCAACCTGCTTCGACTCGTCAAATCGAGGCGAGGGCAAAATCGTAAAAAAATCGTAAGACGTATACGGAAATACGGCATCGATTTTTTTACGACGTCAACACAGAAGTGTACCGAACATATAAACACTGAAAAAAATCAATTGCAACCAAGAGCCGTCTCAAAGGACACCAAGTTCTCTTCCATAATATCAAAATAATCCTTTTCTGCATCCATAGTACCACGTCCAAGAGGATTGATCGAAAGAACAGACAAACCTGTCTCACGTGCAAGAACATCAGCAAAACGACCAGAATTGTTTTCCTCAACCAAAATATGTGTCACGCCTTCAGAGGACTCGCGACGCAATTGAGCCAAGCGAGTAGCGGAAGGTTCATCATCAGTAGACAATCCAGCAATCGAATGAAGAGTGAACCCATAGCGACGAGAGACATAACCAAACGCATCATGAGACGTAATCGTTTCCGAAACTGAGCAATTCGACAAACGTTCTGCATACATATCATCAAGCGTAGACAGACGATCCAGCAACAAATCCGCACGAGAACGATAATCATCAGCGTAATCAGGATCAACAGAAACAAGGATGTCGCGAACCTTCTCAACAATGCCAGCTGCCAAAACCGGATCAATCCATGTGTGCGGATCAGCACCACCATGATTATGTCCATCCCCACCTTCTTCGTCGTGCCCATGTCCATCCTCACCATCTTCTTCATGTTCATGCTCATCGTCACCTTCCTCATCATGATGTGCATCATTATCTGGAGAAGAAAACAACTCAACACCACTCGTAGCCGACACAACTGAAACTGTCTCTGGCAACTGTGGCAAAAGATCAGTTGCCCACGGCTCCAAATCCGCACCATGATACAAAAACACATCTGACGAAAGAATAGCCCGAACATCCTGAGCCGTCGGAGAATACTCATGTGGATCACGCGCGCCCGAAAGATTCGCAACACGAACACGATCTCCACCAACAGACTCAGCAAAAAACGCCAATGGATAAAAACTCGCAGTTACTGAAACCAAAGAAGTATCCTCAGAAACAGAAGGTAACGCAGACTCCCCAACAGAGTCAGAACCAGAAAGAGCAACAACAATCAAAACAATACACACAAGAGCAACGCCTCCAAACAAAAACCACTTATTCATAAAAAATAGACTAGAAATAGAAATTACTTCTGACACGCCTTACACAAACCATGCAAAGAAAATTGATGATCAATAAAAAAAAAACCGTGTCGAGACAACAAAGAACCAACACGACGCAAACCACGTTCAATCACCAAATCCGAGAGACAAAAAATATGCTCACACACAGAACACACAGCATGGTGATGATGCACACGTTGCATTTCATAATACGCAACCGATGTATCCAACATCAACTCCTCAACCATTCCAGCCTCACACAGACGTCGAACAATGCGATAAAGCGTCGTTTTGTGAGCCGACAAACCTTTGGCATGCAAAAACTCCCTCAACTGAGGAATAGTAATCGGTCCACGATGCGAGCGAAAAATTTCAGAAACTGCACGCGACAAAACCGTAGAACGCATAAGAAATATCACTAAATAATAATGCAAAGAACCTGTCTAAATTCTCATGTCAAGCGAAAAATTTCAGAATTTTGAGCGAAAAGTATGAAGATTAAGAAAGAATACCAAGATATTCTGACGAAATCTGAATGTTTTGCAGCGAAAATTTTTTGGAGGGAGTTACGACAAGAAAATTACGTGTTCGTCTATTTCTGTGAGAATTTAGACAGGTTCGTGGTTGCGTATAAAATATACCACAGTCAAAAAATATTGCAACTTTGTTGCATTTAAATTAAAATACGAAGACAGACAAAAGAATAAAAGAAGATCCAAGAACTCGAAAAAAAATACACATTTATGCAATCACCTCCTTTTAGCGCGCCGTCAAAACAAAACACACAAACACAAAAACCTCTCCACGAAACAAAAAACACTGAGGATATTTTCCCACGTGTGTATCGCCAGCCCAAATCATCATGGAGCCGATTGAAAACAAAAATCCAAACACTAATCGCAAAGCTACGCGGTCGACCTGATCCCAATCGAATAGTCCCCGTCACAATCTTCACTGGTTTTTTGGGGGCTGGAAAAACAACAGTCATAATAAACTTAATGAAACAACTGCCACGTCAGTATCATGTGGCGTGGCTCAAAAATGAATTCGGAAACACTGCTGTGGACTCAGAACTGGCCCAAGACAACAACATTGCAACAGTCAAAGAAATGCTTCAAGGGTGCATCTGTCACGTCCTCATCGGACAACTCGGGCAAGCGATCGAGGAAATACTTACATCCGACCCTGATCGAATAATCATTGAAACATCCGGATCAGCAACACCGGCACCAATTGTCTGGGAAATACGCAAACACCCTCGCCTATCCATTGACGCAGTAGTGACCGTTGTCGACGCTATCAATTTTCCAGGATACAAAGACAAGAGTTACACAGCAAAACTTCAAGCAAAACACACTGATCTCATTTTAATCAACAAACACGAAGAAGTGTCCGAGATCGAACTCGACAAAGTACTCGACGACATATACGAACTCAATCTCAAAACACCAAAAATCAAAACAGACAAAGGCCATGTCGATCCAAAACTTCTCTTCGAACTCGACAGCCAGCTATTCAAAACTCTCGAAGAAGTAAACAAAGAAGAATCTCACATAACACACAATCATCAATACAACGAGGTTGAACTCATCGAAATTTCTTTTGAAAAAAAGTTGTCGAAAAATGAACTGAAAGCCACGCTGTCTCACTTACCAAAAGAAAATTTTTACCGCATCAAAGGCGTCATGCTTGTCGACAATCAGACGTGCATTCTCAACTGGGCATTCGGACGTTTTCAGATATCACCCATAAAGAAAAAAGGAGTGCGACAATCAAAGATTGTCTTCATGGGCGACGACATCCGCTCATTCCAAACAAAGATCAAAGAAGCATTCGCAGTAACCGAAAAGGATTTAGTGTACACCCCAAAACAAAACCACAAATCACACAAACATCACAGCCACTGAAATTCAAAAAAACGCAACCAGAAAATGGTCGCGTTTTCCAACAAAAGAAACAATAGAAACTAGAAACTCAAAACGAATTTGAGCCAATTGAAAAAGCTTTTGCGTTCATCAATCACATTCCCTGCAACGTCTAGTGTAACTTCAGACTCAACCTCAACGGGAATCAAGAAAAACAACCGCTCACCACGACGCACAATTGCCGTGTCACCTTCTTGTGCGACAACCTCATCAAAACCGGAAACAGTATAAAAAACGCTCTCTTCAGACATCTCAGAGACCTGAAACATTTCAGAAACCTCAGAAACTTGAGACACTTCAGACACACTTTGCCCAGACACAACATCAACAGTAGTGGACGGTGAAACACTGCGAACACTTGGTTCAGAAACAACACCCTTTTCAGAGACTTCAGAAACCTGAGACACCTCAAATTCCTCACTTGTTTGTGACACGTCAGATTGCGCACTCTCTTCAGACTTTTCAGACTCCTCGGATTTTTCATCAGAAGAAGCCGAAAAATTTTCAGGCAAACCATTTTCACTTTTTGCAGAAGCAACGGTGGAAGAAGATACAGGATACTCTGTAAAAATATTCACAGCAAAAACAAAAAGCAAAACACTGATCGCACCAAACAATACTTTTTCTGTTAAAGAGGTTTTTTGAAACTTCTTAAATATGGGAAAAAATAGACAAATAATTCACACAGAGAAATTATATCACAAAATTACCACACAGAAAAAACTCGTAAATGCACATACCCCAAAACCCCTAGCGCCAACACTTCACAAACCTCCTCACACAACCGCATAAGATGCAAAACAGTCGTATAACAAAAAACATCCAAACAAAAAAACAATCCCAGAATTTTTTTGCATCACACCATCCACAAGATCCAAGAAAACTGCAAAACCAATAAGAAAAACAGCAACCACAATGGCATATCGAAGTTCACGTGAACACTCACGCCACAAAAGATAGACAAGCGCACTCAAAGAAAAAAACAAAAATGGAGCATAAAGAAGAACCCAGACATAAGACGGAAAAAAACTCAAAAGAGTCGTATTGTCCTGAAAAAATCCACTCACACGTTCATGAAAAGACGTCGCGTCATCCATGCTGAAAAACAGAAAAACAAGTGCGAGAAAATACCACACGCGACGCCCGGAAGAAAGATAAACAGAAAAGCACGACAGACCAATAAACAAAAAGGTTAGAGCACTCACCCACGTCAGAGGCGTCTGTTCACGCGTTGCCAAAAAAAAAGATCACCAAAAATCGTCTCGGGATAATAAAAAAATGCAAGCAGATCCAAGATTACCAAGACAATCACAAACAAAAAACCAACACGATAAACTCGCTGCAAAAACAAAGGAGAGAAAAACATAGAAAAAAAAGAAATAAAGACATTCGAAAAAAAATACCAGCTAACAAAACTATACCACACGCAACAAACAACACTAGAAATATTGCAACCAAGTTGCATTATTTATATTAAGCCAAAACAAAAATCATAAACAAAGCATCAATAAGAAAACACAAAAAAGACTTTGGAAGATTTCCAAAGTCAAAAGAAAAACACAAGAACAAAAAATCTGCTCAACTACATCTAGGATAAAGTCGGAAAATAATTCGCTTGTCCAAACTCACCCTCATGCTAGGATTAAAAAAAGTTGTTCGGATATACAAAAAAGGGTCAGTCGGCCCATCCTTCTCCAGCGTAAAAACAACATGATCCCCAGAAGCAACAACGATTGGCCTCATTCCAACACAGAGAATCTCCTCAGAAGGCTGTTCCCGGTAATGAACACGCAGGAACAAAACATCATCTGGAAGACAAAAACCAAGACGAAAAGAAGAATCCTGCCATCCAGACAAATAGTCATCATAAAAGAAATCATCGAAAGTCAAAAAGCCTCTGGAAGAAATCGAAGCAGGCAAAGGAATCTGAGAAACATCCAAGAGCCCAAAAGAAAGTGACTCTTCATCATCACCATGAACAGAAGATGGAGGTTCCCAAAGATGTTCCGCAATAAGACCAAAACGAACACCACCTTCAAACTGATCAGTGACAACAGGACTCTTCACGAAGGTCTTCCACAATTGAATAGGCACAGCACTTTCTCCTCTTCAAGCCACAAACAAAAAGAACCACAAGGAAACATATCACAAAAAAAAGATCTGAGCAACTGTCCAAGCTCCCGTGTCGAGCTATAAATTTCAGAATTTTCCAACGCCTGCCCCGTACATTTGCGAGGAAAAAATGAAGATTAAGGAAAAATATCGAGGTATTTTGACGAAATCTGAATATTTTGCCCGCTTCGACTCGTCAAATCGAGGTGAACAGCCAAAATTATGAGGTTTTAGCCGACAGAACATTTTTTAACAAAGCTGGTGAGAATTTAGACAATTGCTGACAAGCCCATTGGGGAAATTACTTATCTTCCCCACCAGGACCAAAACCACACCGAACCTCTTCAAGACTCATGTCAACAACACACATTGCAGAACGATATTCACCTTCATACGGCGCTGCATATCCCGTTTCATTTTTTTGTCCAACATACTTAAAAAACTGTTCGCCATCATCCCAACCACCATCAACAAAAAAACTTTCAATTTTTTTCAATTCAGAAGGGGAAGCATCCTTAATACTCATTTTTCTCGGATTCACCATCTGCAAACCAGGACCATTGGTTGTCCAAACAAATTCTGTTTTTTCAATCTCTGAAATTTCAACACCACTCATTTTTGCAATATCCCGAAGAATCTTCGCAGATGCACTGTCACCCTCTTCTTGGTCCGTGCTCACACCCGCAGAATTCTGCAAAACATCCGATCCTGAATCTGAACGATCAGAAAAATCTTCACCAACAGCCGAACCAAAAAGAATCACCGATGTAAAAAACAAAACAACAAAAATAAGAGAAGACTTCCACAAAACAAACGTTCCAGCAACAACAACTTTCTTAACGTGTAAACCAAACAAAACCCAAAAAACAAGAGTAACAAAAAAACAAAAAAGAAAAACCTGCCAAAAGAAGAAAAAGTAACAAAAAAAATAACACCTAAAACAATAAACCCCTTATAAAACAATCCGCCTTTCCCAGATTTTGGTTTTCCTCCACCAGAAACACTTTCATTCTTATCAGGAGAACTTCCTTCAACAGAAGAAAAAGCCTTCTTCAAATCTTCTTTGGTGATAAGATCTTTTTTTTGCATTATAAACACCCTCAAACATAAGTTCGTCCGGCATTTCTTTAGCATTTTTATACGTACCCTTGAAAGAACCAGAACGAAAAATCCCAAGCTTAGCCAAGATATCCAAAAACCTCTTCACGAAAAATGAATTATTGAATTATATTTAAAACCCACCTTATCAAAAATAACACAATTCGTTCAAAAAAAACTACACACCACCCTCTTTAAGACCATTTTTTGTTTCATAAATAAAAGCTGGCGGAATATTAAACAATTCAAAATCAATACTCACGGGACTATCAAACAAACCATGAATATCTTTTTTGGAATGCAATGAATATTGAAACTGCAAAAATGTACCCCCCTTCTTCAGATGAACCTTAATTTCATCTTGAATCCTCTTACTAACACTCTTTGGCAAAGATGCAAACGGCAAAGCAGAAATGATATGATCAAATTTTTTGTCCCCAAAACGAGCAGAGATATGCTCTGCAGAATCCTCGACATACAAAACCCTGCCATCTTCAATATGATGACGTCGACAAGTTGGATCCACCTCAAAAACCACCAAAGTGCTTCCAGGTGTCAATCTTTGCACAATCCTTCTTGTAAAAACACCCTCACCAAAACCCAACTGCAAAATTTCCACATCATGAGAATAATCAATCTTAGAAATCATCTTATCAACCAAAAAGCGAGAACTCGGAGCAATAGCACCTCGAACCCTCCAACGATCAAAAACGCGTAAAAATTTATTCAACATCTTTTTTCAAAAAAAATATAATCAAAAAATCCAAAAGCACATCTTATTGTACCATCAAACCACTCACATTGCTCTACAAAAAAAACACCCAACAAAAAAAAGAAAACGGCGAGCAAAAATCATGCTACACCGTTCTAACACCTTTGGAATCAAGGCAATCAGACCGCCAAAGAATCATCTTCGACTTCTGGCGAAACAGAAGAATTCGACTTCTGATCAGAATCAAACCCTCCGTCACCAGACGCACTTCGATAAAAAATATAAATAGCTAACGCCAAAACAGTCAGGTCAGTAAGGAACCAAATGCTGTTGGTGGGAATTAATATCCCCAGACCAAAGCAAAACGCCGGCCAGCGAAACCAAGAAACTAAACGAGCATGCGGTGCAGAAGAATCCAAAAGATCAACACCGTTGAAAAACATTTTTTCAACCCATCTCTTAAGCACAGGTTTCCGTGGAAAAGTGCGAGACACCATCCACGAACACGCAATCATGATGCCTCCAACAAAATATTGCGCATTAAAACGAAAAATGATACCCAGCAAGACCAATATGGCAATCAATGATGCCTATGGAAACCAACGTTCAGAAATACCAGTGGCTTGCGACACTTGCGCCCTGACCGATGAAACAAGAAAAAGCAGACGGGTCCCCAAAGCAAAACCAAACAAAACAGAAAGAACCATTTAAACGCACTCCTCTGCGAAGACAATAAAAAGAACCACTCAAGCACTGCCATATAACCACGGCAGTAAAAAATGATAACGCAAAAAAACAAAAAATCAAGAAAAAACCCGACATGGCAATGTCACATCGGGAAAAAACTTGATCAAGAATCAGAGTCAATCAGGATATTCAGCCAAGCCTGACAAACTCCAACCTCGCACCCCGCTATCATCTCTCAAAACACTCTCCCTGTAACGTCGGCGCTCCTTCTCATAATACTCCACCTCCCGTCTTCCATTTTCACGCAGGTTCTCCACAAGCATATGGTCATCGGGCGTCATGTCTTCTTTGCACCGAACCAGCTCAATCACAGACAATTGCCGGACGTCTTCGGAACCGGGCATTTTTGATAATTTCCGATCAATAACAACCCTGTCTTGAGAAAAATGAAAAACATCCCCCAGAGAAAAAAACGTTGCTAAAAAACTGCCGTCGAAACTGACGTGGATCAAACACCTCATTGAAGCTACAACAGAGAAAGGGTATTCCCATGGACACGAAAACATCCCATGAACTGTCACATCGGCACAGCCATAAAGAGGGGTATCCGGCGGCGCACTCGCAACATCCTGAAGAGAACAATCATCCTGATTCCACTCACGGAAAACACCCGCGGTGAGCTGAGAAAGACGCACAATGCAGTCGCCCAATGTTTTTTCATCCAAAACAACAAATTGGATTTCCATTCTTTTCCTCCACTTTTCAAAAAATTGAAATGAACTTCAGATGAACAACGTTACCCAAAAGTAACACTGAATCTTATCACACAAAAGATTCTTTGTCAAGCACAAAAACCCAAATTTCAAAGCTTGTTTCTTTCATAAAAAGCTTTGTTATGGCATTTCAAAAGAATCCTCGTGCAATACACAAAACACCTCACAACAAAACCAGAGACACGGCGCCGTGAAACAAAAACATTCTTTCAAAATCAACGACTACATAAGTGGCGACAAAAGCCGAATAAAAGAATTGCGCAAACGAACAAAACGCCCAAGCATGCGATAATCTTTAAGAGTAAACTCCTTGCACTGTGCAATATCATTATAAAAACTGTCTTCCAATTCAGATGCGATACGAGAATCATAAATAATAGCATTAACCTCATGATCAACATAAAAACTTCGCACATCAAGATTTGTCGTACCAACAGTACAAATAGCACCATCAATATTAATTGTTTTGGCATGAAAAAAACCAGAATTATAATGATAAATTCTCACACCAGCATTCAAAAGTTCCTCCATGTAAGAAAATGCTGCCCAATATGCCAAACGCTTATCAAAAACTCCCGTAATCATAATACGCACATCCACACCAGAAAGAGCTGCAAATTTTAATGTGTCAAAAAGAGAATCGTCTGGAATAAAATACGGAGACTGAATATATAATCTCTCGCGTGCCAAAACAGACATGGAAAGAAAAATCTGACGCGTTGCCCCCTGCGCAACATGTGGCCCTGACGTGACAATTTGCATCGGCACACCATCGTCATGAACAAGATTCTTTGGATAATATTTTTCACCAAAAAGATCCTCTTTTTTTGTAAGCTGAAACCAATTTTCAGCAAACGTTGCCTGAAGCACATGCACGGAATCCCCCTCCACACGAATATGCACATCACGCCAAGACGCAAAATCCTTTCCACCATCCACATACTCCTCCCCCATATTCATACCCCCAACATATCCAATATTCCCATCAATCACAACAATTTTTCGATGCAAAAGATAATTAAACGTAGTAAACCGAAGTGGCGCAAAAGAATTAAAAAAATAACGAACCTGAATCCCTGCTTTTCGCATATCACGAATATACGAACGCTTTGTCATTATCGAACCCATGGGATCAATCACAATACGAACTTCAACACCCTCTTTTACTTTCTGAACAAGAACGTCTCGAATTTTGCAAGTCAAATCATCCGAACGCCAGATAAAATATTCCATATGAATAAACTGATCTGCTCGTTTCAAATCACAAAGAAGTGTAGAAAATTTTTCAGACCCATTTTGAAAAACACGAACAGTATTGCCCGTTGTAAAAAGTGTGCAACTCCTACCACTGCGCCTAAGAAATTCAAGCATCTTCCTCGTTCTCAATGAAGTATCCCGCAAAAGCATCCTGTTCACACGGAACACTTCTTTGTCACGTATATTCCCAAGCGCTTTTTTAGTAAGCATTTCCATCCTTTGTATAGAACGAATCTTTTCCTTACTCCGCACACGCCAATTCCTACCAAAAAATATATACAAAAAAAGCCCAACAATGGGCAAAAAATATAACACCAAAATCCACGCAAGAGTAGAAGAAGGGCTACGATTCTCAGTCACAATAAAAACAACCGAAACCACAATATAAACAAAGACTACCAAAGAAAAAACAAACAAAACAGATGTCAACAACCAATCCATATAATAACTATCATTAACACTCTTTCTGAAACAGACAAAAAATACTCACAAAAATCAACAACACCAAAAACCTAACAGCAAACAAACAACAAAAAATGGCGCTCCCACGATTTTCAACTTCGATTTATTTTACACAACCCAACAGAAAATATCAACAAAAAAACTTAACTCGCCTTCGATTGACGACTTTTTTTCTGAACAGTCTTTTTCTGAACAGCGGTTGCTTGGGCAGCCGCCTCTTGAGCTCTTTGTTGAGCCGCAAGTTCTGCGGCTTTCTGAGAAGCAATACGCCGAGCCTCTTCATCCGATTCAGCCTGAACAACATCAGCAATAGCAGAAAGACGTGCCTGCTCAGCCTCCTCAAAAACCTCTTTTTGCAAAACATGTTGATCCTTCAAAGACTGCCAATACTCCGGATTCCCCGCTTTTTCTTGATAAGCATCTCGAACATATTCAACATCCTCAATGGAGGCATAAACACGTGAGGAGACAATCGAAACAACCACAATGGCAAAAAGTGGCAAAAAAGCATTTCGCGTATCTTTTCTAACAAAATTCATACTGCAAGTGTATACTACTATATATAAATAATACCATGACTTATGAAAGAATTTGAATACTCCAGCAAACTGATGGGATGTGACCTGGAAGTTTCCCTTATTTGCAAAAGCAATAAAAAAGCCGATGAAACATATGAAAAAATACTATCTATTGCATATGCATACGAACAACATTTCTCACGCTTCTTGAAAAAAAGCGAACTTTCATTATTAAACAAAAAAAAGTCATTAATCGTCTCTACCACATTCTTTTATACGTTTCTCGTCAGCAAAAAATTGCATAATCTTACAAAAAAAATCTTTAACCCTCTAGTACAAATAGAAAAATCTGGATATAACGCAACATTTGAAAATATAAAAAACACGATACGTACAAAGAAGACGGGGTCCTATTCCACGTCATACGAAAAAATCCACGTAAACAAAGAAACAAAAAGAATAACACTTGCACCAACACAAAAATTAGATTTTGGAGGATTTCTCAAAGGACATGTTGCGCAAAAAATGGCAGAAAAAGCAAAAGAAGATCCTGCCATTCACGGTGTAATCATAAACATCGGTGGCGATATCTGCTCACGTGGAACAGATGAGTATAATCAGACGTTTCTCTTTAGTGTATACAACCCAGTCACAAAAAAAGAGATCCATAACATCGCTCTGAAGAATCAAAGTCTTTCAACAAGCGGAACATATAAAAGAATCTGGGAAACCCAAAACAAAAAAATGCACCACATTCTCCAAAGCCAAGACAAAGAAAATCCAGATTCTGACCTTGTCTCAGCATCAATAATAGCAAAAGATGGAAGTGTGTCTGATGCATTTGCCACAACAGCAATCATTCTTGGAACACAAAAAGCACAAAAATTTCTCGAAAAACACCCTGTCCAATATATTCTCATCAAAGACAATGGTACAATATTAACAAATCAAAAAACATATTAAAAAAACAATGGAACAAAAAACAATCATAAAAATAATCAACATCACACAAAACATTCTCCTAGGAACATCAGTCATTATGTTAATGGTATTACCAACAGCCATCGCATACTACAATGAAAAACTCCCACCAGACCTTACAGGAAAACTGTTTAGCCTATCAATTTTGAGTGCAACGCTTGTCATGTCCATTCGGCCACTTGCAAACCTCCTCCCAAAAATCCGCATTCTCGGACCACTCGTCATTCTGCGAAAAGGAATAGGAGCATTCTCAGCATCAATCATTGTCTCAATCATGCTCTCCAAAATAATACTATTTGGGTGGGACTACATCGCACAATTTGCAACACTTCAATACTGGTCACTGACGAACTATGCATTCCTTGCCCGCATTGGCGACATCACAGCCGTGCTACTTTTGGCAACATCAAACAACTACGCCAAGAGAGTCTTGGGAAAAAATTGGAAGAGAATCCAAAGAACTGCCTATCTCTATTTCTACGCTGGAGGACTCTATGAACTACTCGTCATTCATGATCCGTTCGCGCCATTTGCACTCACAATCGTCACTGTTCTTGTAATCGCGGCCTATATCAAAAACCGCCAAAAAAGAAATTCCTCGCAAAACAAAAACGTCACACGATCACCAACTCAACAACCATCCAACACCAGTCCAAAAATCTCTCTTTTGCCCAAGAATCTCACCAGTCTCAACGTCAACCAAAACATGTGACTCAAGATCAACAACAAAAAGAC
>JAGQLW010000051.1 GCA_020428995.1 Candidatus Moraniibacteriota bacterium
AAAATCGTAAGGAATATATGTTATATTGTGTCGATTTTTCGAGATTTTAACACAGAAATGTGCCAAACGAGGGAGCTCTAATTAAAAAAAGAAAAAAGGGACTATTTCAGCCCTAGTTTCTTTATAAGCACTTTGTGTGCTTTTTCATTTGTACGTTCCAAATAGCTCAACAGTTTGCGACGTTTCGACACCATTTTCAACAAACCGCGACGAGAGTGAAAATCCTTTGGGTTTTTCTTCAAGTGTGCTGTAAGTTTCTTGATCTGTGTCGAGAAAAGACTGATCTGATATTCCGGAGAACCAGTATCTTTGTCGTGTCGACGAGAGTCTTTTGTGACAGTAGACTTCTGTTTGCTGGTTAAAGCCATAAAACATTTATAGACAGAAAAGACAGTCGTTTGTCGCTTCACCCCACGAATCAAAGAAAGAATCGCGAAATCTCAACAAAACCAATGCCCCCTGTGCTTTCTTAACAAATAAACAACTAACACAAGAACTCTACCAGAGAAAACAAAACAACGCAAGGTGATATAGGGTTAGCAGTAATTGGTAACTCTTGGTATGTCAAAAGGCAGCACGGTTAACCCTAAAAATATATAAGCACCAAAGCCAAGACATCTCAAATAAAAGCGGGTTTTATAATCATAGTTTACGGTCTTGCTGTTGAAACCCATGAATTAAGCACCTTTGTAACTAAAAATATTTTGTAATACAAAGCATCAGCAGTGAAAAAAAGAGAAGAAGGAATAAAAAGAACGGTGTATGGTCTTATATAGATCACACACCGTTTTTGTCTAAAGAGACAATAACGCCACTCAATAGAATTGATTGAGTTACCGAACACCAATGTGACTACGCGCTAAAGGAAATATCTCCAAAAGTCTTTCCCGAATCTTTTCTTTGTAACAAAAAGAGTCATCACCATTAACAATTTCAAAAATGTCCACCAAGGCAAGGGCAAAATCATGGGTGTGCTGAAAACGTGCGATTAGATCATCTCTTTGTTTCTCAACTTCTCCTATCCTTGCCATTAGACATTTCTCGGTATAAGACATAACAAGCTCTTGAAACGACCGACCTTCCAGAAGTTGTACAATCTCTTCGACTGTGGATGTGTAAATTATACCATCCTCTCGCAAACGGTGATTCCATTGCCAATGGCACGAATGAGCTGTGTGCATGTCATGTTGGTTATTTAGTGGAATATACCACTGAACTCCTTTAGCATCAGCTCCAGCAATCATATACAAAAGACCATGTCCTAAGATAGCCCAGAACCCACTTGCAAGAGATCGAAAATCTTTTGGACGGTCTGGGAAAATTTTCCAAGAAGTCGTTCCTTTGACAACTTTTTCCATAAACGCATCCATGGAGGTGCGTGGGGAAACATTACAACCATTCAAGTTCGGCACAAAAGGTTGTCCATCACGGAAAAAGAAAATGCGATGATCGCTCGAATATTTCCACAAGACAATACCGTCCCCAATCTGTTTGATGTGGCCATCAGAATCAGTCTCCAAATGGATATCAGGTGTAGAATTAAAGATAATAAGAACAGGTTCTGTCGCAGCTTTTGGCATCATGGTCTCCTTTCCAGAGTGTGCATAAAAGTACAAGTATCATGATGGGTGATGTAGTAAAGAAAATCTTTAAACATCGCTCGAATACTATAATAAGAGACATTTTCAAAACAATCAAGCCCTTGCATGAGGCCACCCATCTTTGCACTCCTTTGGCAATTGCTCTCAGGACAGGAGGTAATGTCAGCATGAATTGTACTGGTGAAAGCTTGTTTTGGAAAGCGAAGTGGACTCGTTTCGTATTGTACCAAGAAAGCCACTCAAAAAGTTGTCGGTTGAACTCGGGGATATCGAGCCAGAGCGTTCTCCAATGATGGTTGGCGAATTCTTCCTGTATCGTGCGATTGAATCGTTCGCGATGCGCGTTTTGTTTCGGGGTTTTCGGTCTCGTATGATAGTGGACAAGATGAAGTTCTTCTACGCGAGAGGAGAAGTGTTTCTTGAACTCACTTCCGTTATCTGTAAGGACAAAGGTGATGGGAAAAGGAAAGACTTCTCGACAATATTCGAAAAACTCCTCCGCCGCTTTGGAAGCATGTGAGTTGGTAGCGAAAGCAAATCCGAAACGGGTGAAGAGATCCTCAAAGGTGATAACGTGGCGTCTCGTACCGTTTATGTGTTCTTCGAAGGTATCGAAGGCAACTACGTGTCCGGGATATCTCGCGATGAGATCTTTCGGCTTGCGGAGAACCTTTTTCCGATGAATGGGTCGGATTCTTCCTGTACCAGTGATACGGGTCGGGACAATATGGAGTCCGCCAAGGTCGGCAATAATTCACCCGATGATTTTCGGCTTTGGACAGCGAAGTCCCTCTCCTTGCCGAGATTGGGATGTTTGAATCGGAGGCATTTGATTTCCTCAAGAATACGAGAATCCCAGTTTCGAACTCGTCTCGTTTTTGGAGCTCGTGATACGGGGTTTAAGGCATCGAGTTTCCCTCTGTCTGCCCTCAATTTTTCCTGCCAGAGGTACGGGGTTCTTTCGGAAACGGAAAATGCTTCTTCTGTCGCTACGAGTCCGTGCTTCTTCCAAAAGGAAAGGATCCGGACACGATCCTCCGCGGTATTGGTAATCCATATACCGGAAGCGTACCGCTTGATGCCATGTGGAAAAAAATCCTTTTGTGTTGCGAAACTTATTGAAATTCTCATCTCTTTGGGATTCCTAAAGAGTGCAATATGTATGTGGCCTTATGCAATGCTAGATTCCAAGAGTGTTGCTTGCCGTTTTTTTATAACGACTCAGGTTTTATGGAAGTTGTGACAACGCTTGATTTTATTACAGGTATGTTGTAGACAGTGCGAAATCGTCCTAGAGGGTGGAAGAGAACGAGTACTTGACTTTTACACAGCAAAATGCTATAAATAATAGTCGACCCAATCCTGGGTTGCAAACGTTGTTTAACAAAAAAGGAGGATTACTCATGAAAAAAAATTTCCGTCAAGGAAATTATAACACCATCAGTTCTCGAAGTATTCGGCTCAAGAGAGTTGAATGTTGGTGGTTTTACCATATCTTTCAAAATGGTATTTTGAGAAAACAATAGTCTAGGAGTAAAGGAAATGGAAAGAGAGTACAAGAGTAACATTGAGATTTTGTATGTGTTCGGAAACGAACATGACGGCACGGGAGGAGTGCGTATAGAGGTCAAAGAGGTTGTTGTGTTCATGAGTGCGCAGAAACTCGCAGAGATCATTTTTTCAGACACGGAATACAAAAGACGCGCGCGCATGTGCCACCCAGAAAACATCAGGGAAAACCCGCTAATTCCACGGAAAATGGAACAGGGGTGTTACTGCTTTGGGAGGCAAAAAGGGAGCCAAGGAAATGGCTCGAAAGAATATTTCTTCGAAAAATGCTGCTAACAAGGAGGCAAAAGATGAATCAAGCGGAAAAAATCTTGTGGCAACGCACGCCAATCCTGTTAATTGCCATCTTCATTTTGGCGAATTTCACAAACGAACGCGTTGGAATACTCGGCGTCATTTTGTCGGAAATCATTTATGGCGGAGCATTCATTATCCGAGCGTTCCAAAAAAGGCGTAGATTCTGCCAAATCAAAAAAAGTGATGGAGGCTGTTGTATCTTAGTGGTGCAAGACATTCCAGTATTGAAAATTTTGCCAGTAATAATATTTGTCTTCCTTTTGGTGATTTTTGACCATGGAATGGTGCTCATAACGACAATGGCGTGTTTCTTGTGTTTTTTTGTAGCTCCGAAAAAAAGAGTCTGCATAGAGACAAAACAAGAAACATAGAATAAAGAAGCAAACAACAAAACCGCTTGAGCGTATCTACGCCCAGCGGTTTTTTCTTATATAAATTCCAAAGAAAGACTGCCCAATCTGAGCAGTCTTTTTTATTTACCAAAAGCATGATTCCTATACCCTCTAGGACTTACGCGTTTGAGTGCGGTTCGAGGTAAAAGTGAGGAGCACAAAAAGCTGTATGTGCTATACGGCGTTGAGCACCGGAGCTTTTAGCAATGAAATGTGCCAAACGCGTAAGTCCCACCCTTTACAAAACAGTTGCAGCAGAAAGTGTGTCCCCTGCTCGAGGTTTCATAATCTTCACACCTTTGGTGGAACGCCCCAAAACAGGAATACTCTTGATTGGAATGCGAATGATTTGACCTTTTTGTGATGTGACAATCAAGTCAGCCTCAGCATCATCAGCGTTGACCACGTATGCACCGACAATAGAACCAGTCTTTGCATCAATGTTTGCAGTGCGAATTCCTGTTCCTCCACGTTTTTGAATCTTGTATGCACTCAGTGTGGTGCGTTTACCCATACCATTCTCTGTAATTACCAAAAGCTGATTGCCTTTTTGGTCTTTCAAAACAGCGTCCATCCCCACGACATAATCGTCCTTGCGCAGTTTCAAACCACGCACACCTGCCGCTGTGCGACCCATGGCACGAACATCGGACTCCAAAAAGCGAATGGACTGACCAAGCGCTGTGGACAAAACAACAACATCACTACCTGTTGTCGGAGAAACCCATTCCAAGACGTCACCCTTTTCCAAATTGATGGCAATCAAGCCACTCCTGCGGACATTTTCAAAGTCAGCAATGCGACTTTTTTTCACAACACCACCATGCGTTGCCATGAAAAGATATTTGTGACAATCTTCATTATTAAAGGCAATCACTTCAGTAATTTTTTCATCCGTCGCAATCTGCAAGAAGTTCACAATTGCCTGACCTTTTGCCGTGCGACTAGATTCAGGAATTTCATAAGCCTTTGTCTGAAACACTTTTCCAGTGTTCGTGAAGAACATCAGGTTGTCATGTGTTGTGACACTGCGAAGATGTGCAACACTATCCCCTTCTTTTGTTGCAGCACCCATCACACCCGTGCCACCACGTCGTTGCACGCGATAAACATCAGGATTCATGCGTTTGATATATCCATCATCAGAAATAGTGATGATTACTTCTTCGTTGGGGACAAGATCTTCTTGAGAAAAAGACCCAACAGCCTTACGAACAACCTTTGTCATGCGCCCATCACCGTATTTTTCTTTGAGAGCCAATGCCTCATCCTTCACAACACCAAAAATCTTCTTTGGACTTGCCAAGAGAGTCTCAAGCTCTTTGATGATCTTTCTTTTCTCTGCCAATTCATCTTCAATTTTCTTTCGCTCCAATCCGGACAATGTCTGAAGGCGCATTTCCAAAATTGCTGTGGCTTGAAGTTCAGACAACTTGAATTTTTTCATCAAGTTTGTGTGGGCAATATCGCGCGTTGCAGATTTTTTGATGGTTTCAATCACTGCGTCAATGTTGTCCAGAGCAATAGACAATCCTTCCAAGATGTGAGCGCGGGCCTTGGCTTTTTTCAGTTCGAATTCAGCACGTCGAACAACAATGCCACGACGATGCTCAATGTAATGCTCCAAACATGATTTCAAGTTCAAGATTTGCGGTTCAATGCCATCAACAAGCGCCAACATGTTCACGTTGAAGTTCTTTTGAAGATCCGTGACGGTATACAATCGATTCAACACTTTTTGAGGATAAGCATCTTTCTTGAGCTCAATCACAAGACGCACGCCATCCTTGTCAGATTCGTCACGCAAGTTTTTGATGCCCTGAATTTTGCCATCACGCACCAACTGTGCAAGTTTTTCAATCATTGCTGCCTTGTTGGTTTGATAGGTCATTTCTGTCGCGACAATATCAAAAAGGCCAGTTTTTTTCTCAACAATGTCCACCTTTGCACGTGTTACAATGCGACCACGCCCTGTTGCATAAGCCTCTTCAATATCCTTGGCGTTATAGATAATTCCTCCGGTGGGAAAATCTGGTCCTTTGATGAATTTACACAAATCAGACACGGTTGCTTTTGGGTTGTCAATCAAGTGAACAATACCATCGGTCAACTCAGAAAGATTGTGTGGTGGAATGTTTGTTGCCATACCAACAGCAATCCCAACCGTACCATTCAAGAGAAGTTGTGGAAGTTTTGCGGGGAGCACTGCCGGTTCTTCATGACTACCATCAAAGTTTGGAATAAAATCGACAGTCTCCTTGTCAATGTCAAAAAGCATTTCCTCAGCAATGTGAGCCAGTTTTGCCTCAGTGTAACGATAAGCAGCAGCACGATCACCATCCATGGAACCAAAGTTTCCCTGTCCCCACACCAACGGATAACGAAGAGAAAAATCTTGCGCCATGCGCACCATTGACTCATAAACAGGAGCGTCACCGTGTGGATGATATTTACCCAACACTTCACCAACAACAGTCGCAGATTTGCGGAATTTTGCCGTTGGTTTGAGACCTGTTTGCCACATGGCATACAAAATTCGACGATGAACAGGTTTGAGACCATCACGAACATCAGGAAGCGCACGCGACACAATCACGCTCATGGCATAGTCCAAATACGATTTTTGCATCTCATCCGTGATTGGGCGAGGAATAATACCAATCTTAGAGGGTTTGATGTCAACGTCTTTTTTTTCAGGCATAAAAAACAATATTAACAATCATAAATAAACACTACAGTAACAAGGCTTTTGCAAGCAGAAAAACAAGTCAAAAACGGTGAAAAAACAACAATAAACTATCTATAAACCAGGGAATGGACTCTCAATAACACTGTTTTCCGGTTGAGCATTAGTTTCCGCATCTTTCGCCACACGGTCAAGTTGTTCTTGTGTGAACGGGTCAACAGGTTCAGATCCAGGCTGAACAACGGTTGAATCAAGAGACTCAATGCTCTGGCGTATGTCCGAAAAAGGACTTTCCGGAACTGGAGGACCATTAAGACCAGAACTTGAAAAACCTTCTTGCGCTTGATTTTGCAATGAAAAAGCAAAGATCAAAAGAATGAAGATCATGGAAACAACAACAGAGCCCCATACATAACGCATGCGAACATGCTCAGGCTGTTGTCTAATCGATTCAATTTTGTCCGAAAATGACATCATACAAAGAATACTATCAATCACTAAATGCTAAAATAATCCAGAAAATGTGATCTAAACCACATTAATGCAAGAGTGGGTGCCATAATTATCCAAAAAATAGGCAGGATCATGGGCTTACGTATTTGAGCACAATTCAAGGCAAAACCGCAAAAAATCGTAAGGCATATATGGAAATACGGTGTCGATTTTTTAAGGTTTTAACAAAGAAGTGTGCCAAAGACGTAAGCTCTAGGATTGTTCAACATCTAATAATACAACCTGCATGCTCTGCCCTTCCAAATCTTTTGCTTTGACAGTAAGGCGTGGCAATGTGTCGCTGGGACAATTGCCAACAACACCACAAAAGGCCTCAAGTGCTTCGTCACGACCCTTCTTTCCTTCTGAAGAATAGTCCATTGGAATCACAATCTTGGGCTCAAGCATGTGAGCAATGGCCGATGCTTTTTTTGCATCAATCTCCCCACGACTACAAACACCCAACAAGAGAATGTCAACAGATCCAATACGTTCTAATTGTTCTGATGTTGGTGCTTGCCCAAGTGTGCCAAGGTGGCAAACAGAAATATCCTCTGAAAGGAAAGAAAAAAGTGTCGTCAAACCATTTTCAGAACCACCAACGGCATCAGAAAATGCGTCAACACCAACGACGGTTGTTCCTGAAAGTGCATATTCTCCCGGTGTATCAATAACCGTCGGTTCACCGCGCCCAATTGGCTTTGCGTAATAATCTGGAACACCGTGAGTCAAAAAAATCAAGTCCGTCGCACCAAGAGCTGCACGTGTTCCAGTATGTGGATCAAAAAAAATGTTCACATCATCAGTGGCACGCCCAAGTGGTTTTGTGGTGATCTTAAAGCATGTCCCGCCGTAGTATTGAATAATCATAAAGAAAGCAACACAAAGGAATAAGTAAAAAAATAAGACAAACATATCAACACAAAAACGCCACTGCTTGTCTCAAGTGCTCTACAACAATAGCATATCGCAAGGAAGCTGTCGAGAGAGGGAAAAAGGAGTTATAGCCATGAAGAAGAAGGAAAACAAAAGAAAAAACCCGCTTCTGAAAAAAAAGAAAAAGCGGGAATATCAAAAAGAGGTGTGAATTGAACTTTCGTGCAATGGTTTTTTACAAACACCCACAAACCCAGCCTTTTTCCCAACTCACCACACGCAGACACATGTTGAAAACTCACTTTTAACAAAAAAATAAAAAAACCTTAAAATAA
>JAGQLW010000052.1 GCA_020428995.1 Candidatus Moraniibacteriota bacterium
TTCCCACTGACATCGATTTTTCCTCCGGAGTTAACGGTAAGTGTCGCCAAACTCAAATGAAGCCCATCTGTCTGTGTGGTGGAGTTCGCTTGGTGTGTGAGAGTTCCACCGTTGTTCACCGTGATCAAGATTTCAAAAGAACAACCACTCCTTGTCCACCCTCCATCAAAAGAATCATACAAACAAAAAAACCATCTGTCAAGGAAAAAATATGCAATTCATAAAAGTTGCATTTTTGAGTACAATTCGCAAAAAAACCTCAAAAGATTATAAGATATATAAAAATACGGCGTCGATTTTTTGAGGTTTTAACAACGAAGTGTACCAAAAATGTAAGTTCTGAACTCACTCAACAAGTTGCCACTTTCTCCCGACCTTCTCAACAACACCATCTTTCACAAGCCGAGCAAGAAGATCCTCAAGCCACACAGAATCCGCAGACACCTGCCAATCTCTTTTAATTTTTTTTCCAATAACAGAGACTCCTGATGAACCAGATCGCAACACACTAACAATTCGTCCACGAAAAATTCGTCGTGGCACGAACTTTCCCTGTTCCATCCGCCCTGGTTCTTTTTTCTTCACATGTTTTAACTCAAACGGAACAGGATATGATTGACACACATTTTTCAAAGGACATGCAAAACATTTTGGTCGTCGCTTTGTGCATATCAATGATGCAAAATCCATCATGGCATTGTGAAATTTTCGACTTTTGCCGCGTGGCAAAAACAAAGACAAATCCTGCACATGTTTTTTCAAACTTCCACGCATCAACCGATACGTTATCTCTTCACCATGAACAGAAACATCTCTTCCACCAAGCCAACGTCCAAACACACGAATCAAATTCACATCCAAGGCCAAAAAATCACGATTACGCCCAAAAACCAAAACAGCATGTCGTGTATATGGACCCATACCAGGCATTTTTTTCAAAACATCAGGATTTTCCGGAAGTTCACCCCCAAAATCATCACAAACAACCTTCGCCATCTTATGAAGATACAATGCGCGACGATTGTATCCCAACCCTTCCCACGCATGCACAACCGAAGACTGAGAAGCACGCGACAAAGAGAACCAATCTGGGAATCTCTCCAAAAACAATTGATACTTCTCAATCACTTTTGGCACATTTGTTTGTTGAAGCATAATCTCAGAAACTGTGATCGCATAAAGATCATCAGTCTTGCGCCACGGCAAATCATGCCGTCCTTGCTTGCGATACCACAAAAAAAGCACACGATGAAAAAAAGAAATCTCTTGAGAATTCATTAACTTAAAAAAACAAAAAATAAAGAGAACCTCAAATCAATTCAACTGCCAAATTGTAAAATTCAGAAACGCTACAAATGTCACCCAAAACAAATATGGCACAAGAAACCATCCAGCCAAAGTTCGCACACGAAAAAATAACACAATCATCAAAACAATCATCAACCACAAAATAACAATCTCAACAAAAGCAACAAAAAGATTTTGAAAAGCAAAAAACAAATACGACCACAAAATATTCAAAACAAACTGAAAGAAAAAAACACCAAGACCAACAAAAACCAAATGAGAACGATCATGCTGACGCCACACTAAAAAAGACGCTGCCCCAATAAGAACAAAAAGTGTCGTCCATACAGGACCAAAAACCCAACTTGGCGGATTCCATAGTGGCTTTTCAATCAAAGAATACCACGAGCCTGGTCCAGTAACCGTTGCAAAAGAACCCAAAAATCCAGCAGACAAAGAAAACAGAACCCACAAAAACAAATCACGATAATACTTCACAGGACACTATTTATTTTATTATTTTTTACGAAATGAGCGCTGTCCGTGTTTAATAATCCATGCTGTCTGCAAACTCACACCCTCTCTTTGCCAACCATCAACAATCATTTGAGCTTTTCTTGAGTCTATTTTATACAAATCATTCAGATTATTCGCCACACTTTTTTGAACAAACTTCTCCGAATCATTCCTAAGCCAGTCAAGAATCTTTCGCGCAAGAGAAAAATGCTCAATAAAAACCAATGACTTTTTCGCCCACGGCAATGATATGCGAACACCTTCACTTGCCAAACGACGCACATGAACATTCTCATCCTTACTCCAAACAAACATCCACCTAAGAGTCTCCTGTGGGAACTTTTTCAAAAATGGCCTGATTGCAAACTCTCCCGTAAACCGCTGTGTCAATTCATAAATAAAATTCATGCTCAAATCATAATCCTCACAACCATGTTTTTCCACGTAACGACCCACCGGCCACAACCACCAACCATGAATAAACATTCCTTCTGTTGTCTTCAATTTCTCACCCAAAATACGCATAAAAATCTTCACGTTGCGTGTGTATGGCCCAGGCAAAAATTGTTCAAATGCTT
Organism: Candidatus Moraniibacteriota bacterium; assembly: GCA_020428995.1. Lineage (GTDB taxonomy): Bacteria > Patescibacteriota > Minisyncoccia > Moranbacterales > JAGQLW01. The sequence continues at coordinate 2,382 of JAGQLW010000052.1, forward strand.
CCACAAAAACATCTTGCCGTGCCAAAAATTCTTTCCCGACAATCCCACGTGAAACAACCGCAACAAAACCATCCGCATCAAAATCCGGACAAAAATCAGAAATCTTCTCACTCAGAAGTTCTGCACATTTTTTATTATAGTAATCCTTAAATTTCTTCGCCATGAAAAAACTAATCAGACACTCTTCATTTCTCTATACACCACACCATCTGCATAATTTCGAATTGTGACACTGGTCGCTTCAAACAAATGCTCCGGCAGAGCATCAACAGAAAACCATTGCCACTGCGAACATTTTTGGGGTTCCAAAACTTGTGGCTCTCCTCCAGAATATACACCCAGAACACTCACATTAAGATAATGTTTACCATCAGTTTTAATATACCGCATCTCATCACACACAGACACCAGTTCAAATTGATCAATAACAAGACCTGTTTCTTCCGCAACCTCACGACGCGCCGTCTCAAAAACCGTTTCACCAAATTCCAAATGACCTCCCGGAAATGACCAGTCACCCATTCCATGCGATGATTTCCGCAGTCCAAGCAACACTTCACAAGAATCATTCACGACCATCACACCAACACCAACTCGCACACGCCCATCACTAACAAGACTATTTTTTTTCATAAAACCAAAAAATAAATTGCACCAAAAATATTTGAATCAACTATCGACTTAAGTTGATAGAATCCGGAAACGACTAAAGTCAGTCGGTAATTTTCAGATTAGTGAATTTATTAGGATCGTCAGTATTTTCTTGGTTATCAATATACTCCATCCACATTTGATCAGTCACATGTCCACTAGAAACAGCAAAGTATCCGCGTGCCCACATATATTGTCCCCAATAGCGTTTCTTCAGTTGCGGATATTTCTGCTGTAACTTATAGCTCGTGGTTCCTTTGAGTTTTTGCATGAGTTTTGAGACAAAAACTTTTGGAGGTACGGACAAGAAAAGATGAACATGATCTTTACCCACTGCTCCGGTAATAATGCGCGCGTCCAAAGAAGTGGCAATGTTTCTGATGATTTCTCGTGTATCAATGGCAATCTGATGTCTCAAAATGGGATAGCGATACTTTGTAATCCAACAGACATGATATTTGAGATCGTAGAGTGCGTGTGATGTGATTCGATAGTGCTTCATACAATAATTACATCACGGATAGTCTAGAGATTCAAATACTGAAGTCTTCGCCTAAAGACGAGGGAATTAGATCCCAGAGGGAGACTTTAAAAATGAAACAAGATCCAATTTCACAAACACCCATTCAGCATACAACAATCCAAAAAAACAACAAATTCTCCAAAAAAGCAAAAAAACTTATTTCCTCACAAAAAAACAGCTCACAAATAACAACATGCTCACCCAAAAAAAGCAAAAAGACGGCTCGAAAAAAATCAAACCGTCTTAATAAAATTTCAGGAAAATTACTATTCCAAAATACCATCCAAATTCACGTCATACAAAATTGCTTCTTGCAAATGACGATACGTTGAAAGCTCATCAGAAGAAAACCAAATTGGAATTTCTTTTTCTGCCTCTTGAGCTTCGCCAGAAGCGTGAATCAAATTACGAACACTACGACTGTCCGTATCAGCAAGTTGATAAGAATCCAATGTAAAATCTCCACGAATGGTTCCCACATCACTCGAAAGCGGTTCTGTTGCTCCAGTAATCTTTCGCACCAAACCAACAGATTGGTTCCCTTCCCAAATCATCGCAACAACAGGACCAGAAGAAAGATATTTTGCATTTGCTTCCAAAACAGCCATACCATTCTCACGATACGTTGCATACGGAGACTTCTCACCTTTCTTTTCATATGCAGCGGCGGCTTTCTTCCCAACATTTTCCAACCACTCCTCACCACCAACCATGTAATGATCAGTTGCCATTTGCGGTGTAGGGATAACCATTTTCAAAGCAACCATCTTCAAACCTGTCCGTTCATAACGACGAATAATTTCACCAATAAGTGATCGTTGCACACCATCAGGCTTAATAATCACAAGTGTTTGCTCTCGTTTCTGATTCGACATAAAAAACAAAAAAATAATTAACAACCCTTACCCTACCAAAAAAAACCAAAGCACGCAACAATCAAAAAAAATACTAACCACTCAAAGAACCCGTCACATAAACTTCAACAAACGCCGCCAACAACAAAACAGGAACAACAACACAAAAAAAGAGCTTCATGGACTGCACAAAAATCCCACCCATCACCCTTCCACGAAACACAACACCAAAAGAACGAACACCAATACGAAAACCAAGTGCTGTTGCCAAAAAAATTGCCCCGAGTTCAAAAATCCCATGTGGCAAAAGACCAGTCAAAACCGCAAAAACGGACTCACTTTCAAGAAAAAACGCGACAAAAACACCCAGAAAATAACCATTGGACAACAAAAAATACAATGTTGGCAAACCAAAAAAGATTCCCAAAAAAAGAGAAAAAAAAGCTTTGACAGTGTTATTCAAAAAAATAGCAAGAAAAAAACCCAATAAGGAATATCAAGAAAAAAAGAAAAAAACTCCATTGCCTCAGAAATCATATCTTGCGCCA
>JAGQLW010000053.1 GCA_020428995.1 Candidatus Moraniibacteriota bacterium
CTGTATTAAGAATTAACATCTCGTTTGGTGTTTTACCATGGAGCGCACAATGTTCCAAATTATTGTAATAAATATTCCACTCTCGTAGCTTTTGTTTCAAATCACTTACACTGCAAACATATTTTTTTGATAAAACTTCTTCTCCATGTTCTAAATAGAATTTTTTCTATTTCTTTAGACTGTGTAGAGAGTATGGACAGATTTTTGCCACATCTGTGAGTTTTACCACTTACGTACGATAGGGAGAATCCATCGTAATTGTTCTTCTTGTATTGTCTCAGACATACAAATACTCTAGCAAAAAGGGGTAGAAATGTTTAGACGTTACCAATAACGTTTGACAGAGATGTTTTTTTATGCTAGTCTTAAAAGAGTCAACAATTCTGTTGACCTAAATGTCCCAGGAGGACAAGAAAATGTGCTCAGGCAAACAATATTTGATCGATGAAGTAAAGTACCTCAAAGTACCTCAAACAAGGTCTCTACACACAAGAAACGGCAAAAGCAGTTGCGAGGAAAATTCACAGAGGAGTCGACAAAGGTATTGCAACATGGACAGATCTTGGTCTTAGCAATGAGACCGATCTGTCTGAACTCATAAAAAAAATAACAGAGACCCTAACACTATCGACTAAAGATAGCGAGTACCGTGCCCAAAATGCAATCTAATGCATTCGGGCACTTTTTTTTACACAAAAAACAAATACCTTCAAATACCCAGTGTCAAATTCATGGCTGGTTTTTTTACAGACCTCTGCTCCCATCGCGAGACATCAAGAGGAAACTCGTGCACTTTTCCAAGCTCTTTATATTTCAAAGATTTGTTTTGCAAGGCATAGTCATAAATCTCTTTTGTAATACGAACATCATCTTCACAATATTTTCGAATTTTCTCAATCTCACCGCTTTTCCACCATTTAATCGCATCCAGACCATGACCAGATTTATTTATACCAAGTGTGCCTTCAGCAATAACATCCAGACGTAATCGTCGCCCAAGAGAAGCTTGCACTTCTTTCAAAAGATCCAAACTACCAATTGTTGAGAGGTCTCCGGGATAATATTTGTTGAGAACAGGAATGTCAAAATGGTCAGAATTATATCCGATAACCAAATCTATTTCTTCCAAAACTTTCCACAAAGCACTAAAATCCTTCTCCATATAACTCGTATACTTTTCCGTTGTATAATCATAAACAACCAAAAGAGAAATATCCAACAATGACGGATCGTTCTTGCCGATATCACGAAATGTGTTTTGCGTTTCGACATCAAAAACAATTTTTCGCATAGGAAAACAAAAAATAAAAAAATATTAACAAAAAGACAAAATACAAAGACCATTCTAACACAACAAAAAGCATTGGTCGAAACAAAACGAATGCTAAAGCTAAAAAGAAGACTATTGCAGAATAAATTTTTACCCATATTAATTATATTTTAGGGAAGATTCAAGCATTTAAAGAGAAAAATGAAATAATAACGAGCTTGTGGTATACTACAATATGAAAAATCCTCCAAAAATGAGGCGTTTTTGTGCCACAAGCAAAGATCACCCCTCGCACAAACAAATAAGAGGTAATACCGCGGGTTAGTAAATAAACAAAAGACAAACAAGAAAAATGCCAGAATACTATTACAGACAATTAGAAACAACATCTCTACAGAAAAAACCAAAAAAAGGAATATACAAAATCATAATATTTTTGGTCATTATTGCTTTGCCAATATTTTTATGGCAAACATTCAGTGCAAAATCCGAAGAGCATGCACACGAGTCAACAAATTATGAATCTGTAATGCTTGCACATTCTGAAGGAGAAGATATTGTTGGACAAGTTGCCGGGGCTCAAATTGCACAAAAAGGAAAAATTATTGAAGAAGGAGATACGCCAGCAGAAGTGTTTCAATCACTGGGAGCATCATATAACGACGTCGAAGCAATTTTGGAAGCAGGAAAAGAGACGTATGACTTCACAAAGATTGTTCTAGGGAAAACAATTCGCGCAACATATGACAAAGATGAAATCCAAACCATTGAATACGAACCAAATGACAACACAATGATTGTTGTAGAAAAAGATGGTGATGGATCATTTATTGTGGGAGAGAAAGAAATTGAATATGAAACAACACACAAAACTGCAAAAGGCGAAATAAACAGATTTCTCTATGTCGATGCAATTGACGCGGGTTTAGGCGAAGGAACGATCCTAGAGATGGTAGACATGTTTAGTTGGGATGTCGATTTCACAACAGACATTCGACCAGGAGACAGCTTCGCTGTTGTCTATGAAGAACGCTCTCGTCCAGGAAAAGAAACAAAACCAGGAAAAGTTCTTGCTGCACGGTTTACAAACCAAGGGGAAACCCATACAGGTTTTTATTTTCAAACAAAAGATGGGGAAGAAGGATACTATGACGCTGAAGGAAAAGCAATGCAACGCCAATTCCTACGTTCGCCATTGAATTACACACGCATTACATCGGGATACACTGACTCACGCATAAATCCAATTACAAAAAAAGTAACCGCACACTACCAAATCGATTTCGCCGCGCCAATTGGCACACCTGTTGTTACAACAGCAATCGGAACAGTGACATCGGCTCATTATGAAACAGGGTGGGGGAACATTGTCCGTGTCAAACACAGTAATGGATACACAACACACTATGCTCACTTGTCCAAATTTGGCGTCAGTGTAGGAGAAAAAGTCCGCCAAAATGATATTGTGGGCTACGTCGGGTCAACCGGATGGTCTACTGGACCACATTTGGATTACGGTATGCGCGAAAACGGAAATCCTGTGAACCCTCTCACACTGAAATCCCAAAAAGCCGAAACACTTCCAGAAGACGAAAAAGAAGCCTTCTTCGCCACCCGTGACAAAATCATCTCAGAAATTCAGTGAGAACCAACTCCTTAATATGCTGATTAAAAAATCAAGAACGAAAAAATTCACTCACTCAAAAGGGTGTGCACTGTGGGATTATGAATTCCCAAGCAAAAATATCAGTCTTGCAATAGCGCTAATCAACGGACGCCACCCATCAAGAAACTATGCAATCAACATCAAATGTGAAGAGAGATGTTTTATACAATCCAGATCTGGGATAGTACACACTAAAGAAGATAGTTATAAAACCTCTAGAGGTGATGCGTTTTTCTTCAAGAAAAATCAAAAATACTGAGTCGAAGGAAAAAAGTTGCACATAATAATATCAAATGCACCAAAATTCACCCCAAAACAGCATAAGACCATCGATTGAATAAAGAAATTACTAAAAAAGCCTTTTTAAAGAAAAAGACTTTTTTGATTCAGAGGCAAACATTAACAAGAAAAACACACTCTCTGAACAGAACAAATCCACACAAAATTAGAAACGAATCTTCTTAGGGTCAACTGGATCAATCGAATCCAAAATTTTTTGAGTCTCAGATTCCGAAAAAGAAGATCCGTAAGCAAAAATACTACCAGTAACACCAGGGAAATTCCTCGTAGCCACAAGCGTATTAGAAAGCTCCCCATCTGCTGAAACGTCTCCATCCTCCCGAATAAGCACGGGCTTACCAAGAAAGATATATTTTTGTCGATAATCCACAAAGTCATCATCCAGACCGAAAGTGTCACCAGCGCTTTCGCCATAATCCAAAACATCAGGAAAAAACGAAATAAAATCAGGATAAACTACAACATAATACCGACCACCAGGAACAGGACCATCACTAACATATTCATAAAATAAAAAAGAAAAGATGGCCCCTTAAAGTCAGAAGGAAGATTGAATACTATGTAAGGAGTAGAAGAGTCCAGTCCAGTTCTCGTAAGCTTAAAATTTGAAGCAGTGTAAGCAGGGGTATACGTCTGAAAACTCAAATCTTTGAGGCTATTCTCTTGAATTTCACGATAATACTTATCCTCAGAAAGACAAATAAAATAAAGAGTTCCGTATAATCCAACAAAATAACAAACAATTGCAATCAAAATCCATGACCAGACACAGGGAGGTGAATGCGAAAAAACACCTCCAGTCCAAAATAAACAACACTAAAGATAGCTAATGACAGAGCATAGACCCAAAAGAAAATGTGCAAGGTTAAAAAAGAACCAAGAAGGAGCAAAAAGGCGAAAATAGCATATACCATTAACAAAGACATGGATAAAAATGATTAAAGTTTAATAAGAAAAGGCTCTAGACTAGCT
>JAGQLW010000054.1 GCA_020428995.1 Candidatus Moraniibacteriota bacterium
TACTTTAACGCTATTTTCGAGCGTTCTTTTTTCTTTTTCTTTTGTAACTTTTTGATCCTCAAGAGTTTTCAAATTAGAAACGGCTTGAATAATTTGACCAAGTTTTCCTTTCAAGGATTCAATTTCTTCCTCGTATCCTTCTAAAATATTGCCTGCGTGCGAATTAGCTCTGTCATAAATTGCTTGCGTAAATTTAGATTTATCCCGCGCAAAGGTTTCTATTTCACTTTGAGCTAAAAATTCAAAAATTTCAGTTCCACCAAAAGAAAAAATTGTATTATCGCTTGGATCAAATCCGGATGGATTCAATCCCTTTTTATCTTTACCGTCGCCAAACCAAAATAATTTGGAAGAGTCAGGATTATTGGAATGCAAACCCAAAAAATTCAAAATAGTGCTTTTTCCTGATCCTCTGCCACCGATAAAACAATTAAAATATGGACTTAAGCTATACGAGTCGTCGTTCTCGGCAAAACAAAACTTATCTTCGCTAACTTTTGCGTCGGTAGGAATTTTTAGAGTAATTGTGTCAATCGTATTTATCGGCTTTTTTGGTTTTTCCTCACCAATAGAAATTCTTGTTTCTGGCTCATAAACAATTTGCTTCAATCCTTCAAATGTCGGCTCAGCTTTAATCCAGCAATATTTTTCAATCGGTTTTGAATCTTTATCCTTTAGCTTTCCAATTGGATAATCTTGAGCGTGCGAATCGCTTCCTTTTATACAAGCCTTTTTTCGTAAAAACCAACCGCAAAACTGATCTTGTGTAAATTTTACAGTTCCGTCAGTTTTCAAATCAGATTTCCAAAGGAAAAAATCAATTTGTTTTTGTCGTGAAGAACCTAAAACATCAGCAATTCTTATGTAATTACTCTTTATCCATTCATCTGAATTCGGATCAATTTCATCAATACCACCATATTCATCATACGGAAGCCACAATAAAAATTTATCCTTAAATTTTTCATCTTGGTTTAATTCAGTTAGCAAAGAATCGAGGGATATTTTCTTGTCTTTCAGTTTGGTTTTGTCATCATAATCGCTACTGACTTTTGTTCCGTTGCTTTTCAACCCCTTAATTAAATTTTCAATGTCAGCAATTTTTATTTGGTCGTCAAAAATAATATGAAAATTGAAATGAGTTGCCCCGTTTGTTGTGGTGTTTTTGTTCTGCACGCTTTCAGTCATTCGAAATTCAACAACGGGCAGGATTTTCTTACCGCCAATATCTAAATCGCCATTGTCGACTTTTTCTTTGATTTGTTTGTATCCTGCTACTGAAAAATAATCATTTATCCCAATAACATCACAATCGGTGTTTTTAAGTTGAGTTTCAAACTGATCGAAAGTACCAGAAAAGCCGTCAGAGGCAGGGCTATGCACATGCAAGTCCCATTTTCTCCATTCTGAACCGATATTTTGCTTTGAGATTTTACTAATCATAAATACTTTGTACAGAGGAGTCTAAGCCTTTTTTCTTTCCAGCCTCCTTTTAGAAAGCTTCTTCCATATTTTCCTCAATGTATCCACATCGTTTCTAGATAATCCAAGTCCATGAGCTAACAGAATGCTATCTACATAATCAAGACTGGTTTCCAGTCCTTTACTGTTTAAGATTGTTTCTACCTTTTTTGGATCAATATTGTTCTTTGAGAGATAAGGAACCAAAAGACGTTCAGCTTCACTTGGCTCAAGCTCAAGAACGCCTCCACCATAACTCCTGCCAAAGACCTCGCTAAAGGCAAAGGTGAGAGAATTATAAAAAGAGGCAAGAAGTTTCTCTTTATTAATATCCTTTTTAAAGCGCACGCGATGAATCGTATCAGTTGGCACTGCCTTAGCCTGATTCATTATCATTCGTGGGCTGGTATGAATCTGACGAAATAGAAAAGCATCAGGAATCCAAACAGAGGGAACATAATGCCAAATTTTTCTGACCTTACACTTGTATCCATTAGGAACGGAATTCTGCATTCCTAATTTGAGATATTTTTTGACACCACTGGGTATGGCTTTTTTGGTCTTTTGATCATATGAAAACAGAAAACACAGACCATTACTTTTACTAATTTTCTCCCAATTCTTTTTTGTGAAATAAAGGCTGGCATTAAATTGCGCGCTTCTGCCAACAAGAGGAATAACGTAAGGCCTCAGCTTATACTTATTTACTATCTCAGCATTTACTACAAAAAAGTTATTGTTTCCAGTAACAATCCCAACATCCACCTCTGCTAAATCGCTCAATTTTAGTATCCTCTTATCATTCTTCAACCTTCGAAGAAGAAAAATCTCTTTCTTCGTTAAAAGATACTGTGTCCATTTATCATTATCATGGTCAATTGACTTAAAGCTCGAAGGGCTCTTTATTTTAGCAAGAGGAGGCAATTCGCTTGCGTCCGAAAATTCTACAAAGTTTATACCCTTCCTCTCACTTTTGTTTCTATCACAAAGCAATAACACTACCTCTTGTTGTATTCCTTGAAATACAAGTTTTTTAAAAGAAATAATGGTGATCGAGTGGAAAAACTTACTAAGGAAAACCCTAGTTTCGGCAGCATAGCTAACTTGCAGTAACTCCGCGGGAATAACCATAGCTAACTTTCCATCATCTTTCAAATGAAATACGCTCGCCAGCAAGAAAAAAAGCCGTGCATTTGTTAGCTTATTCGGATGGAATCCATTTCTAGCAAGTATTTCAACTGCCAATTTACTTTGTTCTGAAGGAAAATTTTGATAACGAATAAACGGTGGGTTTCCTAAAATTAAATCAAACTTCTTGTTTTTTAACGGACCTTCAATGGCAGAAAAAAAGTCTCCACTAAATAAATTAAATTTCTCAGGATTATACTTTTCATTTCTTAAAGACTTTTTAACTTTCTTAACTTCCTGCTCAAACAATTCAATACCATAAATACTTTTTTCTATTTCAGGCTTAGAAACACCACGTTTAGAAAGTTCCTTAACTACAGATAATACAAAAGCGCCATCGCCCATGCTTGGTTCCAAAACAGATTTTTTCTCTCGCGATCCATTAAGAGACCAGTGAACAAGAAAATCAGCTATTTCTGGTGGCGTATAATAACCGCCTCGAAGTTTATCATTCATCTCCATTTTCTTCATCATTTACACTTATTAACTCCTCGTGGTACACCCCATAGATTCCTGACAACAATCTATCGGCTTCAAATTTCAAGAATGTTTTTTGTCTCAAAATTTCCGCATTCTGGTTAGGCGTAGTGCTGGTGACTTTATTAAGCTGAACTATCTTTCCCCAATACTCAACTATTTTCTTGATAGTCGTATCATCATTTTCAGTTTCTGAAATCTTTACTGGGAAATCTGCAATAAACTGCCTGCCGAAAGAATAATATCCGCCACGAAACACACTACTACGTAACTTAACCCATTTATCGAATATTGGGTGGTTGAGCAGGGCTAATAAATACAAAACTTCAGTGTTGTTCTTTGGACGTACCCCATAATAAGGACCATTGCCACCACCAGTAAAAAGGATGTCTTGATCATCAAAGGTAGCGCAGGCTTGCAATGCTGGATTTTTAATAATCAACTTCTGAGTGTTAAACTTATTAAGACTCTGTGACCTACCAAACTGATACCATCTTTCTTCTGCGTTAGGCATCTTTCTTGCCTGCAATTTCTGCTTGTATTGAAGCAAGTATTTATAAGCATGAGGATACCGCATCTTTAAGTTTTCTTCAGACATCAATACATTCCTTCCATTCTTTTGCTCATAAGGAAAGATGAGCTTTTTATTTTGAATGATGTATTGAAATGGAGAAACAGCTTTATCCAGAATAGCTGCCCTCAAAACTTCTTTTTCAATCATTTGGGCACCGCCTTCTGTATCCGAAAAATAGACGTGCTTATCGTCCTCTTTTTCGGGATTAAGAAAGAAAATACTGTCCGCACTTGTTTGTAGCCCAACAAATATTTCTGCAATATCAATCAGCTTACCTCTACAGGTTTTCTCAATCTGAGAAATAATTTCCTGCTCTCTTTTGCTCGGAAAAACCCAAGGAGCTTCACTAAGTACCTCCGTTGGCAGATTTATTATTTCTGTCTTTGTAGATTCGTTTTTCCATCGTGTAAGATCACGAACTTTATCAAAGATAAAGGTGTCAGACTTACCATTTTGAGTGATTACTATGCATGTATAAGTCGTAGCTTGACCCTCAAACACTTGATCTGCTCCAAAGTGAATTAATTGCTTCAAAATCTTATTATCAGCTATCAACCTGCGTAGAGCTGCACCAGCCTTAGTGGGTCATAAACTTATGCGGGATAATAAAGCCAACACAGCCCTTTTCAGACAGCAGAGAAATGGCGCGTTCAAAAAACAAGTGATACTTATCAAAATTATTACCGTGTGAAGATAAATACGGCGAAAACTTGCTCTGATAGTATCCAACTTCCCGAGGAGAGTAGTGAACCATGTTTTGTATTTTCGTATAGGGAGGATTGCCGATAACTATGTCAAAGCCGCCATGAGTAAAAATTCCAGGAAAGGCAGACTTCCAGTCAAACGGTTTTACAAGTGAAAGCTCAGCATGATCTAGTGAAGCAATTCCTCTGTATGCCAAATATTTTTCATCAACTATACTATTCCCACATACAATATTACCTTCAAGTGAAGGTAATATTTTTTCTCTTCTCATCGCAAGGGCCTCTATCTCTGAAACAGGCACGTCTTCAAGTAGCTTTAATAGCAAGCTAAATTTTGTTACTTCAACAGCCTGTTCATCAATATCAACGCCAAAAACCTGCTTCTGTAATATTTCTTTCTTTGCTTCAATAGTAAGAAAGTCATCTCCATAATCATCCTTCCGCAACTTGTCACTACTCTTATTGATCCCTACATAATACTGAAGTGAGTGTGCTAATAAGTAATCGTAGGCTTCAAGCAAGAAAATTCCAGAACCACATGCGATATCGGCAATTTTTATTTCTTTAATATCAGCAGGATTTGAAATTCTACTCTCAGCGCTTCGACGAACCATCTCACGTACAATAAAAGAAGGAGTGGTATAAACCCCGTTAGCTATTTTTACCTCTGGTTTATATTCAGTTTTGACCTCAACCCCATTACTAATACTGATTGTTTTAGCAAGGAATTGTTCATAGATATCACTCAATATCTTGGGATCAACAACCGAAAAAGCATACGGGCTATTTGGATAATATAGATCAGCCACTATTTGGACGAGAACTTCGTCCGACAAAACAATTGAAGGCGTTAGCTTATCATTAATAAAATCAAACAGACCCGAATTGTATTTCTTATCAGCATCGTAAAAATACTGCAGCAGCTCCTTTACGGCATTTTGTTTGTCAAGCGATTGAAGAGTTCCGTATTTTTCAAGTTATCTATCTTCACAAATACGCAAAAAAACAATTCGATTTATGAACACCTGGATCAAATAATTCAACTCCTCACTTGTAACTTTAGGATTATTTTTAATAAGATCTGCTGCAAGAAGAATTCGCCATTTTTCAATCTGCTCTAAGAAATAGTCATCAAACGACAATCGTCCCCGTCTTTCATCTACAGGAACAACAAAGGTCTTATCAAAACTCCCACTTAATACAGCATCTCTTGAAAGAAGTGCTGTTATTTCATCAAAACGTGCAACGTATTCTTTATAGTGAAATTCGTGAATTCGAGATATGCGAACATCATCTGTTTCCGTAGGCGATGTCACAGTTTCGTATATGACTAAATTTCTAAAATTAGACAATACGGAAATAGGAAGCCCCGCGCTCCACCCATAACGACGAGCTTGATAAATAGAGGATTTCGAAGAGAGCACATCAACCGATGGCTTCTTCGCTTCAAGGAAGAACTTTCTTTCTCCATTTAGACGAAATTCGTAATCTGGCTTCTTCCCTTTATCCTCAACGGAAACATTGGCCTCAAGCACAACCTCGCGAAAAGGCTTAGAAAGCCCCTTGATATTTAAGACATCCCATCCAAGAAGTTGAAAAAGTTCATTAAGAAAATCTGTTCTAAGCTCTGTCTCATTGTATGAAGAACCTGAGTTTATATACTGGCTTTCGTTTTCCTCAAAACGCGATACGAGCAATTTAAGTTTCTCCACAATTTCAGTTTCCATCTTTTTATTTTTCAGGACAAATTATAAACTTCAGAATGTCCTCTTTCCTATACCTTCGGTCACCACGTTTCCCAAATCGAATAGCTTTGAGCGTACCTTCGTTGTCCCAATTACGAAGTGTATTGGGATGACAATTCAGAAGCTCACAGGCTTCCTTAAGAGTCAATATCTCTGGAGAATCCTCCATTTTCTTTGGTTGATTTTTCATAGTTTTTGACTTACCATTAGTTTACAATGAAATATCTGTTCAGTAAAGTAAAAAATCATGGATACGAGAATATTCATTGAGGAATGTAATCGTTCCCCATTACTGAAAAAATACAGACCAATTACCAAGAAAACCTTAATAGAGGTTGATTTTTTGCTTAAAGAATATACGGTAGATGATCTAAAAGAGCTTGAAGGAAGATTGTACTTTATTCCACCCACTGTACTTCACAACACCAGCAAGCCATATCTGGAGGCAAATAGAAGCCAAAAGGACATGGCTCACCTTAAGCTATTGGATTTGCTGGACAACAAAAAACTCCTCAAAAAAGTGCGCCAACATTTGAAAATTCCAAATACGAGTAAGGGATTTATGGTTTTTGGTAGAATAAAGCCAGAAAAGATATATACGAATATCTTTCCTCAAACAATCAGTAAAGAATATGAAAAATGGGTGCTCGAGTGGGCTAATCATATTGCGACTAAGAATAAAGCTTTAAAACTTAGGTATGCCTCGCAAATAGTCCATGATGAGATTTTTAACGCAACAACTTTTTTGCTTTCGAAATGGAATCTGCCTTGGAGATATTACGATGCGTTAGTAGAACTAATACTCTTTAATACAATTATCCCCGCAGATCCTGGAATAGCTTTTGGTAAAGAATATGGGATTATTTTTGGTAAAAAGCCAAAGATGTATATTTCCTTTGACATTGACACAACCAAAGAAGAGTTGGTCGAATATATAAAAAAGGATCCCTCAAATATATTCAAAAAGAAACATCCATATTTTATCGGGAGAACTAGGTATACGTCCCGAAAGCCCGAAGAAATAGCCAAGATGATTCAAATCTATAATAAGCATAAAAATGATGGTGAAAGGGATAAACAAATCTTCTATATAATTCAAAGTATGCCTGAATTCAGTAGTCTATCAATTTCAGCAATAAGAGACAGGATCAAACGCAAGTAGAAATCCAAAAAATACGCATTTAAATCGCCTAAACGAAGGCGATTTTTTTGTCTTTATGATACAGACATAACTCGTAACAAAAAAAACGTTATGACCCAAAAACTCGTCTGGCGAACAGAAAAACGCCGATTCAATGATCTTCTCCCCTATGAGAAGAATCCGCGAACCATAAGCGACAAACAACTTTCGGATCTCAAGAAGAGTCTCAAGAAATTTGGGCTAGTTGAGATTCCCGCCATAACGATTGACGAGCAGATTATCGCGGGGCATCAGCGCATCCGCGTACTTCAGCTCCTCGGTCGTGGCGAAGAAGAAATCGATGTTCGCATACCGAACCGAAAACTCTAACAGAGGGAGTATGAGCAATACTTGCTTACCAGCAATGCCGTTACAGGAGATTGGGATTTTGAGAAACTTAAGTCATTCGATGTCGATATGCTTTTGAATATCGGTTTTGGTGAAGACGACCTTTCTCAGATTTGGGATGACCATTTGGAAACCGAAGATGACGGATTCGACGTCGAGAAAGAAATTGAAAAGATCAAAAAGCCGAAAACCAAACTCGGTGACATATACCAACTTGGCAAGCACCGTCTCATCTGCGGAGATACAACTGAACCAAACGTTATCAAGAAACTCTTTGGCAAAGATCGGGCGGATATGATTTTCTCGGATCCCGTCTACAATATCGGACTTTCCTACAACAAAGGTATCGGGGGCAAACAATCATACGGGGGAAAAACAAATGATAACAAAACGGATGCAGAATATCGAGAACTTCTCAAAAAGAGTCTCGAAAACGCGCTTTCTATCTCAAAGCCCGATTGTCATTTCCTCTACTGGTGCGATCAAACATATATCGGGCTCGTTCAAGATCTCTATCGTAAGTGTGGCATAGAAAACAAACGTGTGTGTATGTGGGTAAAGAACGGACAAAATCCGACTCCTGGTGTTGCGTTCAATAAATGCTATGAGCCGTGTGTCTACGGAATCAAGGGAAAGCCCCACCTTTCCAAAAACGAACAGAGTCTCAATGAAATCCTTAATAAAGAAATCGGCACGGGCAATCGCCTTATTGATGACATTTTGGATATGCTCGACATTTGGCTTGTAAAACGTCTCGCGGGAAGTGAATATAAACACTCCACCATGAAACCCCCGATGCTCTATGAAAAAGCGATGCGGCGATGCACCAAAGTTGGAGATATCATTTTTGACGGATTCGGCGGTTCGGGAAGTAGCTTAATAGCTGGAGAGCAATTCAAGCGCAGGGTCTATTTGGTCGAAATAGAACCGATATTTTGTGACCTCATTATCAATCGTTATGAAAAACTCACAGGACAAAAAGCAAAAAAGCTCCGTTAAGCAAGGAGATATCTTCCAAATCGGGAATCACATTCTCGCTTGCGGAGACGCGCAAGACATCGCCTTTGTATCCAAGGTTCTTGGTGATAAGAAGATTGCTCTCGTTCTCTGCGACCCGCCATACGGAGTTTCTTACGTGGAAAGCAAGGAAGGATTCAGTGCGGTTAAGAAGAATAAAGAGATTGAAAACGATGGACTGGTAACCGATAAAGTGTACCAACAATTTACCAAGCGATGGATTGCGCCGATTATCCCGTATCTCAAAAAGAAAAACTCTTTCTACATCTTCAACTCCGACCTTATGCTTTTTGCGCTCCGAGACGGGATGGTGGGAGTAGGACTCAAGTTCTCCCAACTACTTGTATGGATCAAAAACCATGCGGTTATCGTGCGAAAGGACTATCTTCCCATGCATGAGCTGATTGCTGTCGGATGGTATGGGACACATATGTTTCGAAAATCAAAGGACAAGTCGGTGCTCTTTTGTCCTAAACCGAATAAGAGTGCACTCCATCCCACACAAAAACCGATCGGGTTGCTTCGACGACTCATCCTCAACAGTACCGAAATCGGAGATGTCGTCTATGACTGCTTTGGTGGATCGGGATCGACAATGATTGCCTGTGAGCAGACGAAACGGCAATGCGTGATGATTGAACTGGATCCCGAGTACTGCCAAACGATTCTTGAACGTTTTGAAAAGACATTTAGCATTAAAGCAAAACGCCTATGAAACAAAAAGAGACGAAACGACTTTTCCTTGAGAATCTAAAGAAGGTGCCGATTATTCAAGTGGCATGTGAAAAATCAGGAATCTCCCGTGCCACCATCTACCGTTGGCGCGAAAAAGACAAGAAGTTTCGGAAAGAGTTGGAGCAAGCTCTTACCGAAGGAGAGGCGCTCATAAACGATCTCGGAGAATCACAGCTCTTGTCGCTTATGAAAGAAAAGAATTTCTCCGCCATTCGGTTTTGGCTTAATCATCGTCATGAGAAGTTCAAGGATCGGGTTGAAGTGACGACGAAAATAGAAAAACAAGAGGAGCTCTCACCGGAACAAAAAGCAATCGTCCGTAAAGCGCTTCGTGCCATTAAACAACCAGAAGATAAATCATCTAACAAATAAGTTTATGAAACGTACAAAACATGCGTCTAAGAAAAATGAGATTAACTCTCTCGTGATACCCCAAAAAGAATTTAATCACATATCCCGAGATGGTGCCGTTCGTCGAGCTCTCACACGACAAAGCCATTTTTATTTTTTTCACATCTACTTTGCCAAGTATGTGAAGAATATAACCGCACCATTTCAACGTGAGATTATCAGCATTACAGAAGATGACAGTGTCAAGAATTTCTATTGTTGCGCTTTTCGCGGATCTGGAAAGTCTACGATCATTACAACATCTTATCCCTTATGGGCTATTCTCGGACGTAAACAAAAAAAGTTCGTTTTGCTTTTATCGCAGACACAAGGTCAAGCAAAGCAACACATGATGAACATCAAAAATGAATTGGAAGAGAATACTCTCTTACGAGATGATCTTGGTCCCTTTAAGGAAGAATCGGATGAGTGGGGCTCCAAATCACTCGTGTTCTCAAATACAGGTGCTCGCATTACGGCAGCATCCTCAGAGCAAGGTATTCGTGGGCTACGCCATAGAGAACATCGTCCCGATCTTATCATTGGGGATGACGTTGAAAATATGGCATCAGCAAAAACAAAGGAGGGTCGTGAGAAGACATACGAATGGCTCAAGGGAGAAGTGATTCCTGCTGGAGACACTGATACAGATCTGGCTATCGTTGGAAACCTCTTGCATGAAGATTCTCTTCTCATGCATCTTAAACGCGACATTGAAGAGAAACGACTTAGCGGCATGTTCAAATCTTATCCGCTTCTTGATGAAAATGATGAACCGTTATGGAAAGACAAATATCCATCAAAAGAGGAAATTCAGATACTGGAAAAGACCATTGGAGACAACAAAACGTTTCGTCGTGAATTTCTCCTTGAGATTGTTCCGGACGATGACCAAGTTCTTGCTCCCGAAGATATTCATTACTACAAAAATCTTCCAAAAGAAAGTCCTCGGAAAGTGATTATCGGTATCGATCTTGCAATATCTGAAAAGAGTTCCGCAGATTGCACCGCCGTTGTTTCCGCACTTATCTATGGTCATGGAAAGGATGCCTACACGTATATACTTCCTCATCCGATCAATAAGCGCATGCGCGACATCTTAAAACACTCAAAGAAATTTAAGCACAATATTATGTGCTGACGCATTATGGACGCATTGGTATCTACGTTGAGAACGTATCCTATCAGGCTACAACAATAGAACATTTGGTGAATAACGGTCTCCCCGCCAAAGGCGTTCCTGTCGCAATGGATAAACGATCACGACTTGTAAATGTCAGTCACTTGGTTATGTCTGGACACATACTCTTTCCCCTCAAGGGCGCTGAAGAGCTCATAGGGCAAATTGTCGGATTTGGTAAAGAACGTCACGATGACTTAGTAGATGCATTTACAATTGTCGGACATCAAGTTATTGCTCAAAATAAACCACGATCACGACTTCTTCTCAAAGGTTCTCCTGAGTATACAGCCTTGCGTCGTATAGGACTTTAGGAAAATCTTAAAGAAAAGTTATCAACTTTAAAGGCTCTGGACTTCCTTTGGCAATTGCGTCATTCATAGGGGTACTATGAGTGACATGCATATTGAGCAAAAAATAGGGCTTTCGGGAGGCTTTCAAGCGAAAAAGGAGGAGGAGCCAGTAAAGATCAAATACTGCCTCTACGCCCGAAAATCGACGGAATCCGAGGAACGACAAGTGCTTTCCATCGATTCCCAAGTAAAGGAAATGCTTCAAATTGCCGAACGGGACAATTTGGAGATTGTCGAGATTCGCAGAGAAAGTCATAGCGCGAAAAACTCAGGCCAACGTCCTGTCTTTAACGAACTTCTCGAAGATATCAAGAAAGAACAGTTCAACGGCATCCTTACGTGGGCGCCAGACAGACTCAGTAGAAACGCGGGCGACCTAGGGTCGCTCGTTGATCTTATGGATCAAAAGTTGCTTCTCGAGATAAAAACATATGGACAATCATTCACCAACTCCCCGAATGAAAAGTTCCTTCTCATGATATTGGGAAGCCAAGCGAAACTTGAGAATGACAATCGAGGCATCAACGTAAAACGAGGACTGCGAACACGGTGCGAGATGGGCATCTGGCCAACATGTACACCTACTGGATATCTCAACGAAAGACTTTCGGAAAGAAATTGCCGAATCGTTATCGATCCCGTGCGAGGACCGATTATCAAGAAAATGTTTGAAAAAGTTGCCTACGATCACTGGAGTGGGCGAAAACTCTTTCACTGGCTCAAGTTTGAGCTCAACTTCAAAAGTAAGGGAAACAAGAATCTGTCCCTCAGTAATATTTACCGTATTCTTCAAAACTCCTTTTACTACGGGCCGTTTGAGTTTCCGAGAGATAGTGGGAATTGGTACCAAGGAAAACATGAGCCGATTATCACTAAAGAGGTTTTCGACCTTACCCAAGAACAACTCAAACGCGATCGTATCGTGAGAGAAAGTCGTGAGTTCGCGTTTACAAAACTCATTATGTGTGGAGAATGCGGTTCGGGAATAACGGCGGATGAGAAATACAAGAAACTTAAAAACGGAAGTACCACTTCTTACATCTACTACGGATGTACTCGTTCAAGGGATCTTTCGTGCAAACTCGGATACATTCGGGAAGAAGAACTCATCAAACAAATGCTAAGAGTGATCGACCAAGTGGACATACAAGAAATCGGAGTGAAGAAGCAGTTTGAAGAAGAAATCGAAAGGTACAATAAGTTTCAGAATACCGTGCTTATGATGGATGGAAATGAAGATATGGCAATCAAGAAAAAGTCGTTCGATATCAAAACCTATGCCAAATACATTTTGAAAGCGGGAACGACTCAGGAGAAAAGAGAGATTATGACGAGCTTGAAGAGTGAGTTGGTGCTGAGGAAGAATAAGACGCTGATGTTGAGAACAGTATGAGGCCACCATGAAATATCCGAGGTATTGAAAAAGTTCTTTGAAAATGCGATAATGGAAGTACAATTTACTGCCTAACCCTCATGAATACTCATGAGGTATGGCGCAAAATACCGACTAAAGTATATCAAGCTCTCCATCCAGAGCACTTTAGTCGGTCGTGCGTCGAAAGGCGTGCGGGTACCCGCAAGGGTATCGCTGGTGGGGAGCTTTATGTTATCTCCACCCAGCTTAATTCGTTAATAATTAAGTATGGAAAACCGACTAAACCCTGATGGCGAGGGAAAGAGCCATAAGAAAGAATGGTATAAAAACTGGTGGGGCATCATAATCGCACTCATCATCTGGCCAGCGTTTGCTATCTGGTACATTGTTCAAAAAACAAAGTGGAAGAAAGTCTATAAAGGATTGGCAATATTCGGAATCATTATCTTAGCAATACTCGTATATGGTGGCGATACATCCAAGACCACGCCTGAATCCAATAATTCCGATATAGCAAATATTCCAAACGCTCAAGAAATCAAAGAGTCAACAACGGAACCTGAAGTAAAAGTGGAAACAGAAGAAGAAAAGAGAAAGAAAATGATCGAAGATCAATTCAGCGTATGGGACGGATCACACATTGAACTCACAAAAATCATCAAAAAGTCGATGAATGATCCGAAAAGCTATGAGCACGTCGAAACCACATATACGGATATGGGTGACTACTTGATTGTGAATACCGTTTTTAGAGGAAAGAACGCATTCGGAGCTCTTGTGAAAAATACGGTAAAAGCAAAAGTGTCACTCGACGGGAAAGATGTCGAGATACTCAATCAGCAATAACTGAAAAAGGAGAAGCAAAAAAACAGCGATACAAATCCGCTGTTTTTTGTTTCCCGAAACTATCGATTCCTGACATTTTTCTTCGCAATCCATTCTTGGTTCGAATCCCGGGATCTTGTTCCCAAAATCCGATTTTGCAAATGGCTTGTTTTCGCGAAGTAATCGGGTCTCTCGATACTTCGGGCTTGATGCGGAGAGGGAGGGATTCGAACCCTCGGACCGATGTTACTCGGTCAACACATTAGCAGTGTGCCCCATTCGACCACTCTGGCACCTCTCCATATATTTCATTCTAACGAACTTCGCAATTATCTTCGAACTTCTCCTCTTCCGTCACC
Source organism: Candidatus Moraniibacteriota bacterium (assembly GCA_020428995.1). GTDB lineage: Bacteria > Patescibacteriota > Minisyncoccia > Moranbacterales > JAGQLW01. Next base: position 13,912 of record JAGQLW010000054.1, read on the forward strand.
GGTTTTACCTTTTTTGTAAACACTGTTGACCGCGACGCCTGTCCGCGCTCCGTCGGTCAGAGACTGTGGCGGCGTGCGACCGTACTGGCGTAGCACCTCTTTAAAATTCTAAGCGTAATACCATCCTACCATTTTGGCTTTGAATAATCAAGAATGGTATGCTAAGGTTGTGTTGATATTCTATCTTATACTTGTCTTGCTTCATGAATGTTTCAAAGATTATTCTAGCTAAACCACGTGGATTTTGCGCTGGCGTTGCACGTGCCGTAAAAGTTGTTGAAGATTGTTTGGAGATCTTTGGCGCACCGGTCTATGTCAAACATGAGATTGTGCACAACAAAACAGTTGTTGCTGACCTTTCGGCGCGAGGTGCTGTAACTGTCGAAGATGTGCGTGATATTCCCGAAGGTGCGGTTGTTGTTTTCTCTGCGCATGGTTCTCCGCCAGAGCATTATGACATTGCAGGCAAAAAAGGCGCAACGCTCATTGATGCAACATGTCCACTTGTCACAAAAGTGCACATTGAAGTGCATCGTTATTTGAAAGATGGATACAAAATTGTATACATCGGACACAAAGGGCACGTGGAAGGTGTTGGTGTTTTGGGTGAGGCAAAAAAATATGGTGTGGAGATTCCACTGATTGAATCAGTTTCTGATGCCCAATCACTTCCCTTTTCTTCCCAGGACAAACTCGCTTTTCTCACACAAACAACGTTGAGTGTTTCTGAGACAAAAGAAATCATCACGGCTTTGAGGGAAAAATATCCACAAATTGTGTCGCCGTCAGCCCAAGACATTTGCTATGCCACAACTAATCGTCAGAAAGCTGTTTCTCTTTTGGCAAAAAATTGTGACATTGTTCTGGTCTTGGGTTCTGTCACATCATCCAATTCCACACGCCTTGCTGAGACGGCACGCGCCCAAGGTTGTGAGGCGCATTTGATTGACAATGCATTGGCGATTGACGATGAATGGTTCTCAGATGCTGTCCACACTGTTGGTGTGACTGCTGGAGCCAGTGCGCCGGAGCGGGTTGTTCAAGAAGTTGTTGAACACTTCACACAAAATGGTGCACAGGTTGAAGAACTGGAAGCTGTTTCTGAAAAAATGCATTTTATTGAACCTCTTGAACTTTCAAAAATCAAAAAAGACCGTGGCAAGTAGCTGATTCCCACGTTTGGCAAACTCAGATCGCCAAACGCTCCAGTACTCGACGGAGTATTTCCATATATACCTTACTTCGTGCTTCGCGTTTTCCTTGGATTTTACTCAAACGTAGAAACCGTCTCGGACCTTTGTGTTTACCGTTCACTTGGATGATCCACTTTTCTAAAACTGAAAATTAAACAAGCTCCCAAAACTAAATTTATAACTGTCTATTAAACACTATGAACACTCCACAAGAACAATCTCCATTTTCTGCCTCCAAACCACGAAGAAAAACTCGCACGGTCATGGTTGGTGGCGTTGGCATTGGTGGCGACAATCCTGTTCGTGTGCAAACGATGACAAACACGGACACATTGGACATTGAAGGGTCGGCTGCACAAATCGCGCGGTGTGTTGAGGCTGGTTCGGAACTCGTGCGTTTGACAACTCAGACACCGCGACACGCAAAAGCTTTGGAGGACATCCGAAAGGTTTTGCACAATAAGTATGCCATCTCTGTTCCACTGATTGCCGACATTCATTTTTCTCCACCTGCGGCGTTTGAGGCGCTCAAGTGGGCAGACAAGGTGCGACTTAATCCAGGCAATCTTTTGGATGGCAAGATGTTTCGTGACTTGGACTATTCGGATGAGAGTTACAAAAAAGAAATTGCCCGCATTGAAGAAGGATTGATGCCGTTTATTGACGCAGCCAAAAAAGCCGGGAAGCCAATTCGCATTGGTGCAAATCACGGATCACTGTCTGATCGTATTTTAGGGCGTTATGGTGACACGCCAAAAGGTATGGTGGAGTCAGCAATGGAATATCTTCGTATCTTTCACAAACATGGTTATGATGAAATCATTGTTGCTATGAAAGCTGCTGACCCGCTGATTATGATTGAAGCGAATCGCCTCTTGGCTTCCATGCTCTCTGACGAAAAGATGGACTATCCCATCCACCTTGGCGTAACAGAAGCGGGAAATGCCGAAGACGGTCGCGCCAAATCCACAATTGGTATTGGCACGATTTTGCTTGAAGGGATTGGCGACACTGTGCGTGTTTCTTTGACGGAAGATCCGGAAAAAGAAATTCCTGTTTGTTATGCAATTTTGCAGGCAACACGTCGTCGCATTACCAAAACAGAATTTGTGTCGTGTCCATCATGTGGGCGCACATTGTTTAATTTGGAGAAAGTGACAAACAAAATCAAGGAACGCATGGGACACTTGAAAGGTGTTCGTATTGCCATTATGGGATGCATAGTGAACGGTCTTGGTGAAATGGCTGATGCTGATTTTGGATATGTTGGTGGCAAACCTGGTATGGTGAGTTTGTATTGGAAGAAAGAATTAATCAAGCGTGATGTTGCTGAAGCAGATGCTATTGAAGAATTGGTGGAGTTGATTAAGTCAAAAAACATGTGGGTGGAAAAATAGATCTTGGACTTGCACGTTTGAGCACCTGCCTACTGACGGGCAATCCAATCCGCTTCAACTCGAATCGGGATGAGAGCGCCCCCCTCCACAACAGAGTTAACACAGAAATGTGCCAAACACGAAAGCTTGCTAAAAATAAAAAAGGTGGTTCTCGTTTGAGATCCATCTTTTTGGTTTTACTGCTTCCCCCGCTTTGTTTTTCAGGGTTTGACTGCGTCTGACGCTACCCCTTCGACTCCTTTCAAAAAAAACTTGGTGATGTGTGTCGTGTTGACTTCTTTTGCGTTGAGCGTTCCGTTCCAGTTCGGTTTTTCCAGATGCCCATCATCAAAGATCAGAACGATGCGCGCTTGCACACCAGTCTTTGTTGCTTTGAAGCAAATGAACAATGGGCACCCCCCTTCTCCCCGGTCTTTGCGACAGGGATTTCGATGCCAGAATATTCCATGAGGCGTTTTTGGTGTGCCACTGGATCGTGAACGACCACTCGCGCTTGAGCCCCCCCCTACAATTCGTCCCCAACTTCCGACGTTGTCATTCTTCGGATGTTTGGCGTGTCTTGACTTATCCCTAGGAGCGCATAAACATCTTCACGTGTCATTCCGGGCCTGAGCTTTTTGTATTGCTTCATGGATTCTCCTGCCATTTCAGCGTTGACTTCTTTTTTGCTCAACGGCACGGGCATCGAGGCACAGCCTCCCAGCAAGAACATGAACCCCAGCAATGCAAACACTACCAGTTTTTTAAGCAACATCTTCCGTCCTCCTTTGGACGTTTTTTCACGCATCATTACGTGTAATCAGTAAACTAATCTATTTTTTGTCTTTTGTCAAGCTTTTTTGTCGAAATGTCGACATTGCGTTATACTATACATTAGTTTTTTTAATTTACTTTTTTGCCCCTATGGGTTCGATTCGTCTTTTTCTTCATAACCTGTTTAGTAGTTTGTCTGACAAGGACAAAGATGTCGCTGTTGCTGATATTATTCACGACGCTTCTCCGCATCCTCATTTTTTTCTCATGGTTGGTCTTTCCGTTCTCATGGCAACATTTGGACTTCTCTTGGATAACGCGTCAATCATCATTGGTAGCATGCTCATTGCACCGATTCTTTCTCCGATCCTCAGTTTGTCACTTGGTGTTGTTATTTCCAATCATCATCAGATTTTTCGATCGTTTGTCACACTAACCAAATCTATTTTTGTTGGTTTGTGTCTTTCGGTTGTGGCAACTCTTTTCTTTGCCCCCCAGTCTGACATTTATACTGCTGAAATCTTGGCGCGTGCCGAACCGACGTTGATGTATTTTTCTGTCGCGGTTATTGCTGGACTTGCAGTGTCATTTGCTCGTGTGAAACCTGACCTCTCAGAGACATTGCCAGGCGTTGCTATTTCTGTCGCGCTTATTCCCCCACTTGCTGTTTGTGGCATTGGTCTTTCTCATTTAGACTGGGCACTTGCCAGTAGCGCGCTTGTGCTTTTTGTCGTTAATGCTGTTGGCATTGTTTTTGCCAGCATGCTCATGTTCTCTTTGATGAACTTGTATGGCAATCGTGATGTTGCTGAAATCACCTTGAAAAAAGAAGAGAAGATGATTAACCGACAGAATAATAAAATACGCGGGACAAGCTAGACACTCACTCTTTCATTCGTTTTCTTGAGAATCAAAAAAATACTCGATGGATTTATCAGGTGTTTCTTTTTTTTGGAATTTAATTCTTTTTAATGACAAACTTTTGCGCCTTTTTTTGTAGGATACTGCTGATGATATTGTTCTGCTTGAAAAAATTCTGTTGCTGGGACGATTTCCGTTGCAATTGGTGCGTCATATTTTCCTGATTCTTCCAATTTCTTTTTTGATTCTTTGGCGAGCGTGCTTTGTTCTTCGTTGTGCGTGAAAATCACACCGCGATATTGATCGCCCACGTCTGGACCTTGGCGATTGACTTGTGTCGGATTGTGCAATTGCCAAAATACGTCCAGCAACTTTTCATATGAGATTTTTTCTGAATCAAACATTATCTCAATTGCCTCAGCATGTCCCGTGTCGCCAGCACATACGTCTTCGTACGTGGGATTTTCTGTTGCGCCTCCCGTGTATCCAACGCGCGTTTTTGTCACACCTTCTGTCTGACGAAACGTTTCCTCAACGCCCCAGAAACACCCAGCGGAAAATGTTGCTTTTTGTTCCATAATGTTTTTTGGTTTGGATCTTAAAATCTGCTCACTTGTTTTCACTGTAACAGCTTACATCCTGCTTAGAGTTTTTCCAGTTCTTTCAGGTCTCGGTCTGGCCAATATAATAAGATTGTTCCCACAACAATTCCAATGATGGCCGTTGCAAGTCCACTGCCTCCAAAAGCCAGTTTGTCCACCTCATCCAGTACATACCACATTCCCCGCCAAATCAGAACAATTCCAAATACTGTTGTGAGATTTCTTGTGAAATACTCTATGTTTTTATGATTTCTCTTTTTCATGTTTTTTTATGCTTATTTTATCATCAATCTTCTGAAACCATGTCAGGTATACTATCGACAACACGCCTGCGGTGTTACACACAAGAATCGCCACATATCACTCCAACTGATTGTTGCGCCAACATTCCACATAGCAATTCCTTTCCAAGCCACATCCCACACAACCACCATCATCAACACGATCACAATGCCGGTAGTCCCGATATTACCCGTAGTTTTCTTTGTTACTCTTTAACTCTCAAAAATATTCTGAAGCTATACTATCACCTCCATCACATCACCACACAATACAACTGGCTCCATCGCTTTGATCTCCAACGTGTTTGGTTGGCTGGGAAAGTCGTTCCAGAGGAAAATCTTTTTTCCAGGTGCGTATGTAACTCCCATTTCCAAGAATGTGTTTGCGCCGATGTAATTTTCAATGTTGTTTTTGGTTTCGTCCACAACCAACACCGCATCTGATTGTTTGATTTTTTTCAATGTGCCGGTCAATGAATTTTTTCTTTGTGTTTCCACAGAAATTTCTGTCTCATTTTCTTTTCCCAGAAACCCTCCTTCGTCAGGCAGAAGCACGGTGAAACCTTTTTCTTCCAATTCTTTCTTGATCTCTTTCATTTCGTTGAGAAACGTCATTGATCCGGAAAATGTGATTGTCTTCATTTTTCTTTCCATCTGTTTCGTCTTTGTTCTTAGAATCTGCCCACCTTATCTTGCCATCCTTTCATTTTACACTTTTTGAGAGAAAAAAAATACCAGCACTTGTTGCTGGCATGTATCCTTCTTGCACAAACACCATCGGTTTGCTCACAACAATGCACAACGAAATGTTTTCGTTATACTCATTGATAACTTTTTTTGCAAATCTACAAAAGATCTTTGATGCTTTTTTGTGATGCATGCCGTTTTTTTTCCAAACCACACCGGCATTGTCCAATGAAAAAGTGTGAGCACAATTTCAATGTCTCGCGCATGCAAATCGTCGAAAATGTCTTGACACCTCTCCAATACACTCGCATCAAAAAACCTCTCTTCAGGTTCAATGCGCGACCATTCAATACTCATTCGAAAACTGTTGACTCCGAGTTCGCTCAGAAGTTCGTGATTTTTTTCCAATTGTTCCAATAATCATTACCTGCTCCATATTCGGGAACACGACCGTCTTTTTCGGCTTCGGACCAATCATTTGTGTTTTCACCTTCAATTTTGTGCATACTTGTTGCCCCCCCAGAGAAAATTTTCTGACATCCTGTTTTCGTTCATGTTTTTTCTCGTCTTTGAAATTTTTTTAAATCCCTCAGTCTGAAAACCTTTTTTCT
>JAGQLW010000055.1 GCA_020428995.1 Candidatus Moraniibacteriota bacterium
AAAAAAAACCTAAAAATAAATAATGTTTGTATTTTACCATTGGAAAACGCGCAACAAAAAAAACAAAAAAACATCCGCGCGATCTTGACAAAAGTATAACACAAAAAAGACTATAGAAAAAATACACCCACAAAAGATTGTGGAAAAAACCAACCAACAAAACCTGCTTGAAAAAAACACCTCAAAAAACGAAAAAAACTCGTCTCAAAAACAATCACAAACCATGAATTTGTCAAACTTTCAAAAAAAGCAAAACCACCAAAAACCCCAAACGAATGTCAACAAAATTTTAACAACAAAACTTGCAATTAATTCTCGCGACTCAGATTTCCACGTCTCACATCAAAAAAACGTTCAAAAAAACATCAAACACATAATCCACGAATTATTTTTCAAAAATCTTAACACGAGAAAAAACATTAATATTAACAAAAAAACGCGGAGATATAAAAAATCTGTCTCATTTTTCACCAAAACAAACAAAAAAACTCACCAGACAAATTTCAAACTTTTGACCACAACCTACTTTAAACTCATCAATCCACCCAAACAACGATGTGATTATGTTTACTCATTTTATACAATTTTCCCCACAAGTACACAAAACAGACATTGAAAATTCTGATGTTTACAACTCAATATGAAAACCAGGGCATATTCTCAAAGAAACACTCTTACAAGCACCCAAAAAACACCAAAAAACCACATTTCAAAACAAAAAAAGTACAACAAAGCAATTAAACAAAACAAACCAATCAAAGTTCCAACAAAAAAAACACGCACCGACCAAACAAAAAAAACGAATCCTTAATACAAAAAACGTTCTTAAAAAAACAAAAAACAGGTCAAACAAAAGACCTGTTTAAGAAAAATATGTGAACCTCTCTATGACTAGTAAATATATCCACGAATTGTCCGACTGTTTTTGTTAATTTCACGTTTATTCACCTTTCCCCAACCATTATAGTTCATTTCAGAGACAACAATAGAACCATCCTTAACTTTTTCAACATAGGCAACGTGTCCATAATAAGAGTCATCCGTTGTCACAACAATAGCACCCTCTTTGGCTTTCGTCCCCGTCTTATATCCCATTGACCTTGCATTATATAACCATGTTCCGGCATTCCCACGCCATGGTACACTACGTTTTTGTGCAACATAGTATGTGCAATAACCATATGGGAAACGATTTCCACTTTTTCTTTGTGTCTCAGTGTTTTTGATTGGAGTTTTGGAAATTGTACCATTACCAGAAACATAACCTCGCTCAGCAAAAAGAGTAGAGTCGTCAGGTTCAGGAAGAGGAACATCTTTTTCACCACCAGGAATTGTTATAATATCTCCTTCTTCAATGTCGCCATTTGCAGGAAGATCATTAAACGCAATAATCTGATCAACTTCAACCTCATATTCTTCAGCAATATCATCAAGACTCTCTCCTTTGACAATTGTGTGTTGCAAACCAGCAACGGGCAAAATAAAAATTTGGTCTCCAGGAGCAATATCATCCACATCATCAATCGTGTTTGCCCACAAAATAGTATTTACAGTAATATCATGCGCCTGCGCAATAGCACCAACGGTGTCCCCTTCTTGAACAGTATAAATTTCAACACCATCACCATCTTGTGGCTCAGGAGCAATAACAGGAACGTGGGTATTGGAAGCAGCAACAATCGCCTCACCAGAAACATCAATAACCTCTGGAACAGAAACAACATCAGAACCATCTTTTGAATCCTTCTCACCATCCAAAAAATGTGCATAAACAGGTTGAACAAGCGCAAGAGTGTCTGCTTGACGTCCTTCTTGGTAATAAGCAGAAGTGGATCCATAATTTGCACGACCATGCCATAACCCAAGAACAATACCACTGGTCTGAACCGATGAATTTGCCGAAGCAACCAAAATAGCAATGGATGTCACAACAACCAAAGCAGAATAACGTTGAAAAAAATGAATAGCCCGCACAGAACGAATCTGTCGGTACAAAAAAACAAACAACCACCCAAAAAACACCCAATGAAAGAGAAAAGAGAAAAAAGAATAGAGGAGTTTACTACGAATAGAGCAAAGACCTTTCCTAAATGGTGTGGGTATTATATGGCTTATTCTCTCGAAAACGAGAAAAAGTCACCCATCAGACCAACACCCTAAAGATTAAACATGCAAAAACAATTCTACTATACCAACAAAAAACGTCAAGACACCCACAAAAAACAGCTAAATAAAGCCATAAAATAAGTATTCCATTTTATGATAGAATAATAAATATAAAGAACCTAAGTCAAGTTTGAAAAATACACATGGAAACAATTCTTCTTGAATTTCTGGAATATCTTGAAATCGAAAGAAATCGATCTCAAAAAACCGTTGAAAACTACAATCACTACATCACACGATTTTTAGAGTGGGGAAACATAACATTACCAACAAAAATAACAGAAGATAGGGTGAGAAAATTCAGAGTATATCTCAGCAGATTTTTAACAGAAGATGGGAAAGAACTAAAAAAAATCACTCAAACATACCATATTATTGCACTACGAAGTTTCTTGCGATACTTAAACAAACGAAATATCAACACACTTTCACCAGAAAAAATCGAAGTTGGAAAAACACAAAACAGACAAGTAGACTTTCTTGAAAAAGAAGAAATGGAACGATTACTTAATATTTGCAAAGAAAAAAAAGATATTACGTCACTCAGAGACAGCGCTATTATTGAAATACTCTTTTCATCTGGACTACGTGTATCCGAAATAATAATAATCGATCGAGATAAAATTAATCTCAAAACCCAAGAATTCAGTATTCGTGGAAAAGGAGGTAAGGTACGCATTACTTTTTTATCAGACAAAGCAACAGAAGCTGTTGAAAAATACCTAGAAAAACGAACTGACACAGATGAAGCATTATTTATCAGACATGGGAAAGGAGGTTTCAATACAGAAGAAAGCAAAAGACTTACACCAAGAAGTATTCAAAGGATTGTTAAAAAACGTGCAATAGAAGCAGGAATTGTTAAAGAAGTGCACCCACACACACTAAGACACAGTTTTGCAACAGATCTTCTTGCAAATGGAGCAGACCTTCGAAGTGTTCAAACAATGCTAGGACACTCATCAATCACAACAACACAGATTTACACACATGTAACCAATAAACACTTAAAAGAAATACATAAAGAATTCCACGCAAAGAAAAGAAAAAACAAAGAAAATACATAAACAACTCTTTCCTTAAAAAAACAACACAAATAAAAAGATTTACCTAAAAAGAAATATTGTGTTTTTTCTCAAAACATTCACTCTTGTTCAATCAAATCAAATAGTATGAATGTAATAAACAAATTTTATATTTTAAAAACAAGCATACATTATTAGTACTGTGGAAAACGGGTATAAGTCACAAAAACCCAATCATAGAAACATTTTTAATAAACACACACAGTAGAACAAAAAGAGTATAACTTGCAAAAAAGCGAAAAACAAAACAATCCACAAACTATACACCGGAATTAAACAGGACTTATACAAGGAAAAAACAATACTTATACAAAGTAATCAACACCTTTTCCACAAAAATAAGACAAAAAAGAAAGATAATTATAACTTTTCCAATGGTGCAGCACTTGTTAACAACTTTTTAATCCCATGTTTTGCAAAAACAATCGTGAGTGTTGTTTCATCATGGGAGACAATAATACCGCTTCCAAAATCATCGTGGTGAACTTTGTCACCATCAGAAAAAGTGGCGGACTTTTTTTGTGAACGAAAAGATGACCGCGAACCTGTCAAATTACGAGAAGAATGTTTTTTAACAACATGTTCTAATAACTCCTGAGGAATGTCATCTAAAAACCGTGAAGGCGGGTTCATTTGTGTAGAACCAAACAAAAGACGGTGGCGGGCAAAAGAAAGATAAGCATGTTGACGCGCGCGCGTTACACCAACATAGAGTAATCGTCGTTCCTCTTCCATATCATGTTGGGAAAGCGCTGCACGAGAGTGTGGAAGTAAACCCTCTTCCATGCCAATCAAGAAAACAAAAGGAAACTCAAGCCCTTTCGCGCTATGAACAGTCATAAGATGAACCGCTTCTTCCCCAACAGAAACAGAATCGGTGTCGGATGAAAGCGCAACATCCTCAAGAAACAGGCGTAATGCACTAACACCATGTTTGTTGTAACTTTTTGCAAGAGAAAAAAGCTCCTGAACGTTTTCTATTCGTGCATTTCCTTCCGGTGTGCCGTCATTAAGTGATTGTTCGTAACCACTATCAGTAAAAATTTTTACAAAAAGCTGAGAAAGAGGTGTTGTTTTTGCTTCTTCACGTATTTGTAAAATAAACTCACACAAAGAAATGATGGATTTTGCACGAGAAGAAGGAATAACATCAGGATTTGTGAACAAAGAAACACCAGAAAGAATAAAATCACCACCAAAAGAATTTTGTGCAAAAGAATGCCATAAAGAAAGCGTTTTTGGTCCAACACCACGACGCGGTTCGTTCACAACACGTTCCAAAGAAACAGAATCAGAGCCATTTTCCAATAAACGAAGATATGCAATCATGTCCTTCACCTCTTTACGTTGGTAAAACTTAATTCCACCAATAATGCGATAGGGAATATTCCGCTTGAGAAAAACCTCCTCAATCACACGTGATTGCGCGTTTGTGCGATAAAGAACGACAAAATCAGAAAAAGAACGATTTTTATGATGAGTGAGTGATCGAATTGTGTCCGCAACAAAGAATGCCTCATCTTTTTCATCTTGTGCATTAAAAAGAGTCAGTGGCTGACCAACCTCATTATTTGTCCAAAGTTTTTTGTGTCGTTGATTAGGGTTTTTGGAAATAATATGACCAGCAGCATCCAAAATGGACTGCGTTGAGCGATAATTTTGTTCAAGAGTGATAATGGTAGTGTCAGGATAATCTTTTTCAAAATTCAAAATATTCTCAATGTTCGCATTGCGCCAACTATAAATCATTTGATAATCATCACCAATAGCAAAAATATTGCGATTTTTCTTTGCAAGCATGGTTACAAGCATATATTGTGCGTGGTTTGTATCTTGATACTCATCAACAAGAATATATTGAAAGAGTTTTTGGTATTTTTCCAAAATATCCGCGTGATCACGAAAAAGAATTACAGTAAGACGAATCAAATCATTAAAATCCAGCGCATGGTGTTCGTGAAGACGTGCTTGATAACGTGTGTAAACTTTAGAAACAATCTCTTCGTAATAACCACCAGTATTTTCAGAAAATGCCTGCGGGTCCAAAAGAGCATTTTTTGCGGTGCTAATAGTAGAAAGAAGTGATCGTGGTGTAAATTGGTCCGTGTCAATCTCCAATTCTTTTGCAACCTGCTTAACTAAAGATTGTTGGTCGCTGTCGTCAAAGATGGTGAATGATTGATTGTATCCCAATCGCACAATCTCAGAACGCAAAATCTTTACACAAAGAGCGTGGAAAGTCCCAACAAAAGGCATTTGTGGTTCCATAATTTCATTATTTAAAAGTGTGTGGAGGCGTTCTCGCATTTCCTGAGAAGCTTTGTTTGTAAATGTCACAGCAAGAATATTGTGCGGAGAAACACCTTTACAGGTGATTAAATATGCAATACGGTGGGTTAATGTCTTTGTTTTACCACTTCCAGCACCAGCAAGAATGAGGACTGGCCCTTTTGTTGTTTCAACAGCACGACGCTGTTCGGGATTAAGAGAAGAAAGTATTGACATAAAAAAAGAAAAAAGATGAAACAAACCGCTCGCAACACACTCTATCATATCAGGATACTGACATGTGAGAAAGAATTATGAGCAAACCAGACGTCTTTTTTTTAAAAAAAATAAAGAACAAGGCGGAGGCTCTAAAAAACCTATTTTTCAACAGGTTATCCACAGATTTAGGACCAGTCTAAAATCTCATATCAAGCAAAAAATCTTAGAATTTTGAAAGTACTACATAGTACATCTGCAAGGAAAATTGTGTAAAATGAGGAAAAATACCCGCCTTGCAAGCTTCGAATCGTCAAATCGAGGCGAGTCGGCGAGGCAGGTTGAGATACGCGTCTACCATTAGACAGGTTTTGACGAAATCTGAATGTTTTGTCCGCCTCGCCAGCAGGTAACCAGCCAGAATTTTGAGGTCTATAGCTCGACAAAGAGTTTTTGCATATCTAATTCGATGAGATTATAGACAGGTGCTCAGACAAGTAAATCCATTGTGAAACAGTCAATTCCTGCGCACGAACAGTCGGAGGAAGCTCCAAAGACAAAAGAATTTGAACAATTTGCTCGCGACTCAAACCAAAACCAGTAGACAAATTATTCACCAGTGTTTTTCTGCGCGCAGAGAAACCAACACGCGCAACACGAAAGAACAACCGCTCTTTTTCCAAAGAAAGCGACCTGTGAATACGAGAAATGCGCACAACAGAACTGTCAACCTTTGGAATTGGTGAAAAAGAATCTTTGGAAACAGTGAAGAGGGTTTCTGGAAAGCCAAAATATTGCACAGACAAGGACAAAAGACTCATTTGTCCAGGTTTTGCGACAATACGATCAGCAACCTCTTTTTGCACCATAATGGTCATTTCCTGTGGTTGGTTTTCTGATTCCAAAAAAAGGCGAATAATCGCAGATGTAATATAATACGGCAAATTGCCAACCAAAACATAACGTCCAGGGTCATAACCAAGACCGGAAAGTACTTCAGAAATATTCACACGCAAAACATTCCCTGAAACAATATGAACATCAAAAGAGGAAGAAAACATTTTTTCTAAGTGTGAAACAAGACGGTCATCAAGCTCGATAGCAACAACAGGAACCTTTTTTTGTGCCAATTTTTTCGTCAAAACCCCCTCACCAGGGCCGATTTCCACAACACAAGACGTGTCCAAAGAAACAGAATCAGCAATCTGAGAAACAACCCGCTCATCTCGCAAGAAATTTTGACCAAGTGATTTTTTGGGTGAAACAATAGAATGCATAGTAGTTATAGAAAAAAGTGTAATAATAAGAAAAAAAGTTTTCGTTTTAATGTAATCCAAGAAAGAATCTAAAAAACAACATAAAACGTATTAACAGATAAGGCCCGGCCAACTCATTCAAAACATGATTATAAAAATTCTAAGGCTTCAAATTTTGATGTAGTTTAAGAAAGAATCGAATAACGCAGTGAGGTGTATATGGAAATATTCTAAACGAGTAGTGCATATTCTGACAAAGAAATACACAAAAAAATGAAGGCCTAAGCTAGTTTTCAATTTCCTCAACCTTAACATCAATAACACCAGCACCAATGGACGCAATTTTTTCAAAAGCAACCCTGTCCAAATCAATAATGCGGTTTTTCCCAAATGGGCCACGGTCGTTAATCTTCACAATCACAGATTTTCCATTTGTACGGTTTGTTACTCTAGCATAACTCCCCATCGGAAGCCACGGACTAGCCGCAGCAAGTGTCCCTGTGTGAGCATACCACGTTCCAAGACCACTGTGAGACTTCCCCACCTTAACATATGTTCCCTGCACCACTTTTTCTGTAACAGGGTCAGAAACAACAACGTCAGACAAAACTTTTCGTGACACCTCTTTACCATCGTGTGAATGCAATTCATAGACAATCTCCCGCACGCCTTCCTTGCCTTTTTGGGTGGTTTTTCGTTCTCTCCAACCCAACTCATCATCAAAAACAACGACCGTTTCAAAATCAATCGAACGTTTTTTTGTTTCTTCGGAAATCACAACACGCACAACAACAATTTCTGTTCCATCAGAAAGCGGTGTTGGAACAATAGGAGTAACAATGTCATCTTCCAAAAAAGAAACACGAGCATCAGAAAGTGCGTGCAAGACAGTGGGCGCATGAGTCACAAAAGAACGGTCCTCCCCATCAGCAGTAACGGTAATATTTTTGGCGCGCGACAGAATGATTGTCAAACCACTGGCAACAGGAACGTCTTGTGCGGGGAAAACAGAATCATTCTCAGACAAAGAAAAACCAAAACGCGCCAGCACAT
>JAGQLW010000056.1 GCA_020428995.1 Candidatus Moraniibacteriota bacterium
TGATTTTTGGATGTGTTTTGGGATTATATGCCGTTGAATGAATGATGAGCTGTATTTCTTTGGTGATGTTTTCCTTTTTGAACCCTTCCCTCACGATGATGTCTGCGTCTTTGAGAACTTGATCTGTGAAGAAAGTTTCGGTCGTATCAGAACCTGTGATGTTGTGTCCGTTTTTTGCCAATATTTGAGCAAGCGCAGTCATTCCAACACCTTTAATTCCAACAAGGTGAATATTTTTTATATCTTTTATTATTGCATGATTCTCGTTCATGTCGTTTTTTGTGAAACAGCGATTAATCTTTCTTCATGCTTAGACCACACCGAGTTCGTCTGTCTTTTATCGCGCTAATTCAATCAGTCCGCGTGCGATTAGTTCTGCGGCGTCTGGATGATGAAATGGTGCGACGTTTTGCGCCATCTTATCACTCAGTTCTTTGTCACCCAGAATCTTTTTCATCTTGTTTGCGAGAATGTTTGGTCCAAGATTTGATTCTTCCAACACCAATGTTCCTCCCACTTGAGCAATGGAATAAGCATTCATGCGTTGTTCATTGTTTGCCGCTGTCTTGAGAGGAATAAGAATAGATGGTTTCTTGTTTGCCGCAATTTCTGCAATGGTATTTGCACCGGCGCGTGAAATAACCAAATCACTGACAGCAAAAAGATCGGCAAGTTCTTCACGGGAGAAAAATGGTCGCGGATAGTATCTGTCGCGATCGGCTTTGACACCTTGTTGTGCTGCACCTTTTACCACGAGTTCCAAATGCTTGTTGCCTGTTTGATGAATGATTTGCCCAATCGCTGTCATTTCCGGCAGTGCACGCACCACCGCGCTGTTTATTGCATCGGCCCCTAAACTTCCTCCTAGCACCAAGATGACTGGCTGACTTTCTGTTAGATTATATTTTTCTCGTGCTCTTTGAGCAACACCCTGATTCATTTCGGCTCTCAATGGGTTCCCTGTCAGAACAACTTTCTCTTCTGGAAAAAACTCTTTTGCTGCAGGATATGCTATTGCGATTCGTTTTGCCAAGCGACCAATAATTTTGTTTGCCAGTCCCGGTGTTGCATCAGAATCATGGGTTAGGATTGGTATACGGTAGATAAAGGCTGCAATAACAACAGGCACGGCAGCATACCCTCCTTTTGAGAACACTACGTCCGGCATAAAAAAAAGTAGGTGCCACAATGATTGAACTAGTCCAACAGGAAAAAGGAATGCGTCCAGAATATTTTTGAACGAAAAATATCGTCGCATTTTTCCCGTTATGATGTTGCGTGTTGAAATATTCTCTTTTGCCATTGCTTCAGAGATTGTTTTTGCCAACGTGCCTCCGTAGACACCGATGTACAAACATTCGCAATCGTGCGTTTTTTGTTGTCGTAGCTCTCTTGCCACGGCAATTAATGGAAAGACATGACCTCCAGTCCCTCCACCAGTCAGAACAACTCGCATAGTGTTTATTTGTTAAGTATGGTTTTTCTTCTTTACTCCAGTTTAGTCTGACGTGAGACGTTAAGCAAGATGCCAACTCCCGCAAGCATAAAAACCAGTGACGTCCCGCCATAGGAAATAAATGGTAGCGGAATGCCTGTGAACGGAATAATGCCAACGATTGCCCCAATATTTGTGAATGCTTGAAATACAATCAGTGACACAATACCGACGCACATCAATCTTCCAAATTCATCAGGTGCCTTTTGTGCGATGCGATATCCTCTCACTGCCAAGACAACAAAAAGAGAGATGATTACTATCGCCCCAATCATCCCCAATTCCTCTCCAATGATTGCAAAGATTGAATCTCCCACTGGTTCAGGAAGATAATTGAATTTTTGTCTGCTGTGTCCCAACCCTAGACCAAACAATCCACCAGACCCTAATGCCAAGAATGCCTGATTGATTTGGTATCCAATTCCTGATGGATCCAGATCTGGATTAAGAAACACCAAAAACCGATTCATGCGGTATGGAGCAATTTTTATAAGCATTACCAATGCCAGACATCCCGCGAACACGATTGCTATCACGTGACTCATGCGCGCGCCTGAAACAAAATATACAGCCAATGAGGCCAACACAATGACTCCCAGTGTTCCTGTGTCTGGCTGTAAGAGGATTAGTATTGAGGCAATCCCCAAAATTACCACAAACGGTGTTAAGCCCTCTGTCATATCTTGAATGCGCTTCTTTCCTTTGCTTGCAAGCCATGCAGCTAAATAGATCATCAGTGTTAATTTTGCCATTTCTGATGGTTGAAATGACAATGGACCGATGCGGATCCATCTGTTTGCTCCATAAATTTCTGCTCCAATTCCCGGAATAAACACAAGTACCAACAACACGATTGACAATGCAAACAGCCAAAATGCTTTTTGACCTAATTTGTGGTAATCATATTTTGCCAAAAAAAGCATCAGCACTGTTCCTGGAAGTATGCCGAAAATTATTTGGCGTTTGAGAAAGAAATATTCATCACCAAATCGCGTTTGCGCATAGAGTACGCCGGCGCTTGCCACCATCACTGCCCCAATGATCATGAGAGCAAGCACAACAAATACTAATGTCTTGTCGGAACGACGTCCTTCATTCATTATTGTTCTTTCATGTTGTTACTTTTATTTTTCTGAATCTCTTTGCCCATTTTCACTTGTTTCTTTTTCTTTCCTCCATTTTGCAATGTTGGCATGGTGTCCGGAAAGCAGTTGCTCTGGCACAACCCATCCGTTGTACTGCTCTGGTTTCGTGAATTGTGGATATTCTTTGTGATCGAGATCTTTTGAAAATGATTCGTCTTTTGCACTTTGTTCATTTCCCAACACACCTGGTAATAATCGTGTCACGGCATCAGTCATAATTAGTGCTGGTAACTCTCCTCCCGTGAGTACATACTGTCCCACTGCCATTTCTTCATCAGCAACATACAATGCGACACGCTCATCAATTCCTTCATACCGACCACAAATAATGATTAGTTGATCGTATTGTTTTGTCATTTCTTGCGCACGTTCTTGCGTGAATATTTTTCCTTTTGCAGATGTTACAATGACGCGAATACGATTTCTCTCATGTTGTGATTTCTTGATAATTTCTTCCACACATTTGTGGATTGGCTCCACCTTGAGCACCATACCAGCACCACCGCCATAGGGCGTGTCGTCCACTGTTTTGTGCGCATCACTCGTGTAGTCACGGAGATTGTGCACATTTACATCAATGATGTTTTTTTCACGTGCGCGTTTTATGATTGACTCACTGATGTAGCTATCAAAAATGTTTGGAAAAATTGTTATGAGATCAATTTGCATATTCTCTTTTTCATTACCTGACTAACTCCTCTCAACTTTTTTCTTCTTTCCTATTGTATCACTGCCTAGCAAAGAACAAAAACCGCAGTACGAGGCCGCGGTTTTTTGTTTATTGTGTGGCAGATCCATGGAGATGCCTTTTGATTCATCACCAAGACCCCTGAATGTTAGACATGAATGTCATCAACCACCTCATCGAGACTCTTCTTTTCACCGGACTTAGGAGCATCTTGCGGACGTTGTGCTCGTGTTGACCCTTCTGGTTCGTTGATCTTTAGGTTCACACGGGCATTGTTTCTTGCACCAATGACGCGTAGAAGGGTTCTGAGCGCTTTGGCGTTTGCGCCTTCGCGACCGATCACCATTCCCATGTCCTCAGCATTGACGTCAAGCGTGATGAGCACACCCATTTCGTCAATTTTTCGTTCCACACGCACATCTTCCGGATGATCAACGAGAGCTTTTACTACATACTCGATGAAATCCTTATCCTGAATATGTTCTGTCATAAATCGAGATTACATGATTTACAGTTTATGTCTTCCACACAAGGTGTTGGAAATGATCGTGGTCATCGACCCATATCCACCACAAGCACCTTATGTTATTTTGATTATACCATTTCGTCATTTTAGGGTCAAAGAATTTCCAAAACATATTTTAGAAATGTGTTTTTAATCTATAATTACGCCAAGTATTGGAATGTTTTTTTCTTAGAGGTTCTGCCCTTAATGAGAGTTATGCACAAAGGTGCAACACCAAGAAAAGATGCCAACGCTTTTGCAATCGCAACATTTGCTTTGCCGTCCACTGGTGTTGCCGTCACATCAACAATGAAATGCGTTTCATCGATTTGTTCCACGCTACTCTTTTTTGCATTTGTCTTTGCTGTTATGAAAATTTTTCTTGAAAGCATGATTTTTTGTGTATGGCTAGGGGTGTCTATTTCTTTTCACCCTCTGGTGTTTTGATACTTACGCTTGGACTTCCTTCACAATAGTAACTCAAACCTCGTAATATCAGTGTGATTGGTTGCTTACTGTTTGCACTTGCTAGCTTCTTTTCCAATTCTGGACTTGCGTCTGTAAGTCGAAGTGTCCCCTCATATCCTTTGCTAAGAATTTTTTTCATATCCTTCTTGTCTACTTGCAAAACCCATTGACGCCCGACATAGAAGTAATCCCAGACATACCACCCGGACACATCAATCTTATTGCTGTATGTTGGATTTCCACAATCCATTTCCGGATCTCCACCCTTGAGCAATCTCAATGATTTTATCATCTGAGTACCCCCGATTCTGAATCTCTTCTTTACAGTCTTTTTTTAATTCTTCTGGAAAATCTTCCGCTTCGTCACATCGCACCGTCCCGTCAGGAAAAGAGATAATCATTCCTTCTTTGACAAAAAAATCTATCTTTTTTTCTTCCTCTCTGTTCCAAAAATGACCATGCTCTTTTTTGCCTTGTGAAAAGTCGACTAAATATTCTATTTTCTCTTTTTCTACAAACATCATTTCTGCAAATGTTTCTACAAAGTAATCATTGATTTTTTCTTCTACTTCCATATAATCCGTATCTGATATTACCTTGTTTTCTCTCATAAGCTCTTCTCCTATCTTCTCTCGAATTTCTTGTAATTTCTTATCTTCTTGTGTTTCTTTTTGAATTTCCGTGCTAATTTTATTTTTTTTACCTTCTTGTACCATATCAAAAAAACTCTCTCTCATCATAATGACTGTTGCCAAGATGATTATCACAAGGATTGTTACTGTGTACTGCTTTTTCACAAATCGTTTGCTTAATATGTTTCTGTGTCATCATAAGTTATTACATAACTTTTCACCACAAAAAAACCGTTTATACACTGACAGAAGTTTTTATACATTGTTTATAAAAATTATTTTTTGTCGGGAGGGATTCGGTCACGAATATTTTCTGTACCGTTGCACAGAAAATTTCTCGACCCCGGCGCGCGGTTTTGCCGTGCTGGCAAAACATCGCTTGCACCTTTCTCATCCCTACGGAAGCCAAGCAGTTGGCTCCCTCTCCCCCCTACAATAAATAATAAAAAACACTTTTTCAATGCTTTTTATTATCGATGTTGGGGGGGGAGGGATTCCTCTTCCCACGTCGCTACGGTCGGAGCCTCCACTCCTCTTCCAGAGCCGGGGTTGTCAAAAACGCAAAGCAGTTTGCCTTTTTGACATACCCTTCGAATCCCTCCAAACAGATATACAAAAACATGCCGTGAAGGACACATTTTTGTATGTGGCTGGGGCTTATTGGATACGTTTGGAACTGTGAATTGGAAAAAGGTTGCCGAGGAAATACGGATTTTCTTGGAAGTGGGAAAATATACCGAACAATATCAGAGCTTACAGTAACCCCAAGAAATCCAATCCAATGTATCCAACCTCAATATCGGTCATCTTACCGCTTTTGAGAAGCGTGCGAAAATCTTCAAGTGGCAGAAGGATTGTCTCTACAAACTCATTCTCATCGGGTGTTGGTTCCGATACTTTCTCGCATTCGGTGACGACAACACAAGAACGCTCCATTGTGGAATACGCGCAATCGAGCGTGGTGGCAACAAATTGCGCTTTTCCCGCGTATCCCGTTTCTTCTTTGAGTTCTCGCAATCCCGCCTCTTCAGGTGTTTCTTTTTGATCAATATACCCGCCCGGAAGTTCATTCAGGATCGTTTTTGGTCCGGGTCGAAACTGACGTACAAGAACTACTTCATTGTTCTTGGTGATTGCCAAAACTGCTACTGCTGGACCCTCTTTCTTGATATAGAAGTCACTTTCTTTTCCATTCGGGAGTTGAAAGATCACCTTTTCAATTTTTCGACTATATTTTTGAAAAGCCATCTCTCGTGAGAGTTCTTTCCACTCCTGTATAGAATTGTCCATAAAAGTATATGAGAGTAAATGTACTTATAGCGTAGCAAAAACCGACAAAAAAGAAAAGAACCTTAACTTGTTGTAAGGTTCTTGATTGCACAAACGTGCGATTAT
>JAGQLW010000057.1 GCA_020428995.1 Candidatus Moraniibacteriota bacterium
CAAAAAAAAACAAACACGCAAGCAATCATGCCACTTCTTCTTTCATGACCTTAGAAATCACAGTCTTTTGTCCAGGCATAAATGGCACCAAGACATCAGGAATCTTCACAGAACCATCTTCTTGTTGAAAGTTTTCCAAAATCGCAATAAAGATCCGCGGTGATGGCAGTGCTGTGTTATTCATCATATACACATACTTTTTCTTACCATCTGCGGTTTTATATTTCACACCCAAACGACGTGATTGCCAATCAAGAAAATTCGAAGCAGACCCCGTTTCACACCACCGATCCATGCCCGGTGCCCATGCTTCCAAATCATACTGACGATATTTGCCAACACCAGAATCCGCCGTTGCAATCGCCAACTGACGATAATGAAGACCAAGCTCCTGATGCATTTCCTTAGAAATTTCAAGCATCCCTCGATGCAATTCTTCCGCCTCAGAGAGATCAGCTTTTGCAAGAACAACCTGTTCAATTTTCATAAATTCATGCACGCGATACATCCCCTTAGTATCCTTACCATACGAACCAATTTCACTGCGATAACATTGACTATATCCACACATTTTCATCGGAAGCTGTGACTCATCCAATGTCTCACCAGAATAATAAGCCAACAGTGATGGCTCAGCAGTACCAACCAAAAATTTACGATCCCCGCTTACAGATCCATCAACCTCTTTCTCCGATGTTGTCACTTGATAAATTTCATCTTCTTGCACGTCATATGAAAGACCTTTGAAATATCCACTGCCAAACAAAGAAAACTCCTTCACAAGCGTTGGAGGAATCATTGGCAAGAAACCTTTTTGGACCATTTTGTGCATGGCATACATCATGATTGCCATCACCAAAACCGCACCATCATTTTTCAAATAATAACCACGATATCCCGAAACCTTTGCACCGCGCTCAAGATCAAGAATATCCAATTCTTTCCCCAATTCAATATGTGTCTTCGGAGAAAAAGAAAAGACAGGTTTTTCACCCCATATACCAACCTGTTCATTTGCATCTTCCCCACCCACAGGAACATCATCTGCAGGAACAGTCGGCATTTGTGCCATCAAAACCAAGAAACGCTCACCAACAGATCGAAGTTGCCCTTCCTTCACATCCAATTTTTCTTTAATCTCTTTGCCTTTAACAATAATCTCCTGACGCTCTTCTTGGTCCGAAGCATTTTTTATCATGTCATTGAGATCATTTTTCAATGCACGCAACTGTTCCACTTCACCAAGAAGATTGGTGCGCTCCTTATCAACAGCCAACAATTCAACCAAATCAACCTTAAGACGTTTGTCAACAATCGCCTTTTGAACCTTCTCTTGATTATCACGAATATATTTAATGTCCAACATACAAAAAAAACAAATGCCCTAGAAAATTACTTCTTTAATGAAAAACCTCCTTGCCCACCAGATAGATAAAACCAACAACAAAATACGCCCAAACAGCACAAACCCACACAAGCCAACAAAAATTCCACGAAATAAAACCAACCGTATCATTAAAAACAGCACGGAGCCCCTACAAATACATAGATTACTCCCATCATGCCCTTCATGGCAAGAACACGCAAATATCCCTCATTTTTATAATAAACTTTCTACTCACACCCCTCCCTATTCAACAAGTGGCATTAAACCGAATCCGGGCCGTTCCTTTGTTACATAATCCGTCTCAGAAGTTTTTTCAATCATCAAAACATTCTCTCCAACAGGAATCACCATACGCCCACCCACTTTCAACTGATCCTTAAGTGCTTGAGGCGGTTCCATGGAAGCTGTTGCTGAAACAAGAATGCGATCATATGGCGCCTTCTCTACATATCCTTCAATACCATTTTTGCACACAAGAGTGACATTATTGTTTGCACTAATAAAACCAAAATTAGACAAATTTTTCTTCGCTTGCTCCAAAATATCTGCATCAATTTCAATACCAACAACCACACCGTTCTTCCCGACAACATGATCCAAAAGTGTCGTCGTCCAACCAGTAGAAACACCAACATTCAAAACAGACTGCCCTTCTTGCAAATCAAGAAGCTCAAGCATAACAGCAGCAGCCGCCGGTTGTGTAATAATTTGTCCACCACCAACAGGAAGCGGAATATTAGCATCTGCATAACGCTGATACTTTTCTGGCAAAAATTCCGCGCGATCCACATCAGAAAATGCCTCAATCACACGATCGGTCTTCAGATACCCCTGACGCATCAAAGTGTTTACCATTTTACTCATAAGATAAAATCAAAAAACAGTTGTGATTACACTCGAAGAATACCACATCCTACACAAGAAAAACATAACTAACCAACAAATATAAAAAAGGTGTGTGGACAATGCCACACACCAAAAATCAAAAAAAAGACAACCATGTCTCGAATTAGGAAAATCGCCTAGAAAAAGAAAAATCTTCTGCGCAATCAGACCGCTCAAGAACCAAAAGGACATCATGCGCAGTAGACAAATGACGAATCCAGTCAGTAAGACCAACAGACCCGTTCAGACCAACATACCCGGCATAAGCCATTGAAAAAGAAAGGGTATGACCACGACGCAAAGAATGAATATCACCAACCAGAAAATGAACAAAATCTGCCCAAAAACGAATCTTGGAATACACACCCTGCGGATAAGAATCCCCCCTTTCAAAACGCGTAAAAAAGTCACCATTAGACAGGAGATTCTCTACGACACGCAAAACTACATTCATCTTCCTAAACGTAATTTGCTCATCATAACTCATGTCCAACCAAGAAAGAAACTCGTCATTCAAAAAAATCGGAATATGAGCAGATAAAAAATCAAAAACCTCCCGACGATGAGGCTGGCCAACCCCCCACAAGCCTTCTTTTTCAGAGAGATGATAACGAAAGCATCCATCACAAAAAGTCAGCCACTCTGCAAACTCCAAAAGATGGAAATGCAAACCAGCAAAGATGTGGAGGTCTCTCGCAATCACATCCGACGCAACATCCGCGACACTTGAACGAACAAATTTAAAGTTCTGCGCACAATGAGACACAATTCACCCCTTTAAGAGACACGAAACAGAAAAGAAAGAACAAAAAACACCACCCTCCTTTTGAAACATTTTTTCTAAGAGACTGGCATTTCCGCTAACAATTATAGCACAACAAAAATAGACTTTTTTCCTTTGTCAAGAAACATGAAAAACTCTCCACACATAATATAATTCCTCTCTGGTCACAAACAACAAGAACACAAGAATAAAATACATAATCAATGTCGCACGAGCATGCCCAGACCACAACTTCAAAGCACTTCCCAAAGCCTTATTTGGCAAAAACCCTTTTCCATTCACATTAATCCCCGCATAAATCTCATCCAAAATAAGATGACTCACATACCCCATAATAACCGCCACGCAAAATATGATTGCCAAATCACTATCTACACAATAAAATTTTGCACCCAAAAGCACCAACAATCCAGCAACAAAAGCCATTGGGAGAGAATGAAAAATCCCACGATGTCGAGAAAATTTTTTAAACAAAGCACCACACACAAACCGGACAAGAAAAAAAACAACACCTGCTGACAACATCAAAAGACCAAAATCAGTACCAATATTTTTATAGACATAAGCAACACCCAAAGATGCTCCAACAAACCCCAAA
Organism: Candidatus Moraniibacteriota bacterium; assembly: GCA_020428995.1. GTDB lineage: Bacteria > Patescibacteriota > Minisyncoccia > Moranbacterales > JAGQLW01. The sequence goes on from JAGQLW010000057.1 coordinate 3,655, forward strand.
ACACCAAAAATAATCTGAAACGGCAAACCACTATCACTATCAATGTCCGGCAAAAACGAACCAACAATAGCAGCAAAAAAGAGTCCGGCATAAGCAACGGGGTCAGAAACAACAGCGGAAAGCAATGCAATCGTCAAAATTGCCGCACCAACAAACGCACCAACAGTTGTATGTGTCCGAAATCCAGCCATAAAAACCCTTGACTTTTAATATAAAAAATGCTAGAGTGACGTGGTGTTCAAAAATCGATCCCTGAAAAAAGATAGATTGTGAGACACCTATTCTTTCTCGTCTAATGACCAAAACTGGAGAATCAAATAGAGAACCAAATTTTTTCCACCGACACATCCGAACAAAAAAAATGGGAAAAAATAATAGCCGCCATAAGAAAAAGAACTCCTGACGCAGACATCCATTCCGAAGACCTGTTCTGTCTCTTCGAAAGTACAGGAGGGTACTGGCACATCATACTCCAAAGAGGAGAAAAACAAGAAAAAGTCTACGAAAGGAGCATGAACAAAAAAGAAGCAAGAAACCTGGCAAAAAGGACTCTGAAGAAAAATGCTGACACCCATTTCGTCACACGGCGATGGTTGTGGGACGAAATGAACAAACAATGGTACCGTGAAGTCCAATAACACAACACGGCACCACAAAAACTATTCAAAGATCTTTATCAGTATCATCGATAGAGGTCTTTTTTTATTGCCATACAGACAAAATCGCACCCATCACAAGCATAAAAACCAAAAAATTTCCACTATCAATCACTGCCAACATCTTCGACCGTCCAGCAAACGCACCATTAACCAATGCCGTCGTCGGAACAAAACCAAGCCATGTCCAAAAACCAACCTGAATCCCCTCAGCCAAAGATGTTGCACCCGTAAGCCCTACGAACGTTGCCAAGACAAACGCCAAAATAAGTGCAGATACTAAAGCTGTCACATACGCTCCAACATGCATTCCTTCACTCTTTACACTCTCTTGAGTCTTTCCAACAAGCGCCATCCACTGTTTGCCAAAACCACTTTTGCCATACCACAAAACACCAACACCAACAGAAACAAAAGGTGCCAAAAGCACGGCCCAATAATTAATACTTACATCAAACATATTATTAAATACAAAAAGATTATCATAAAAAAATCTCCCTACACAACTTTGCCCAAGACTGTTTGTGCTTGATCTTCAATATCCCTAGCACGTCTTTTCAATTCCTCCAATTGAGAAATTACTTCAACAACATCATCATCATTAACAGTCTCCAACTGAGAAATAGCCTCATCAATACGTGCAATCACTTGCGAAGAACGCTCCAACAAAGCCTCTGGACTTTTTCCATCAGCACCTTCTTTCTCAGATTTTTCACCACCACCCACAGTCTTAGGAGGTATAAAAATTGAACTCTCAATATTTTCCATAAACAAAAAAACTCAAAAATCTTACACCAACCGTCCATTAACCAAACCAACACCCATCTTTTGTCGCCATGCATTCATGATCCGCTGACGCTCATGATCAATATCTTCCAACTGCGCAAAATATTCACGAGCAACCTCTTAAGGATTGTGCACTTCCACACCATCATCATGTGCAACAACATTATCTGACATAATAAAAGATACGATAAATCAAAGATAAAAACTATTCATTCTCGTTCTTTGGTTTCATAAGTGGAAAAATCTGACAATAACGAATTGGCTTATTCATCAAAAAAGCAAACAATCGTTCTGAAAAACCATGCCCTGCTGTTGGTGGCATACCATACTCTAACGCTTCCACAAAATCCCAATCGGCCATCTGTGCCTCATCATCTCCTGCATCACGAAGTGCTTGCTGTTGTTCAAAACGCTCGCGCTGATCAATCGGATCATTGAGCTCAGAATATCCCTGCCCAACCTCTGACCCTGCAATAATAAAATGAAATCGCTCCGTCACACGATCATTATCATGCGACGCTTTGGATAACGGTGAAGTAATCTTTGGTTCATTCACCAAAATCGCCGGCCCACCAATATTTTTTCGACAATACTTCCAAAGAGTATCAATCAAACGTATACGATTCCCCGCTTCATAGACAATGCCCAACCGTTCAATTGCCCCAATCATTTCATCATCAGACACCTCCCAAATATCCACTCCCGTCTGTTTTTTAATTTCCTCAGTATAATCAAGAACTGGCCATTCCCCAGAAAAATCAACATCAAATGCACCAATACGAAATTGCTGTGTTCCAAATGTCTCCTCAACAACAAACCGATAACATTCTTTTAAAAATTTTTGCATTTTTTCAAAATCAGCATATGCCCAATATGCTTCACACTGCGTATAATCCTGCGCGTGCTCAGCTGACATGCCTTCATTACGAAAAATGCGCCCAATTTCAAATGTCTTTTCAAAACCAGCCACCATTAGACGTTTCTGCCACAACTCACCAGCGCTAATACGCAAATAAACATCCATGTCCATAGCATTATGATGCGTCATAAACGGATTTGCATCCCCACCACCAGTCGTTGTTTCAAGAACCGGTGTTTCCACCTCCAAAAAACCATGACGTTCATGAAATGTTCTGACAGCCCGCCAAAATCGTGACCGCTTCTGAAGCATGTCACGCACATCTTCATGAAGCAAAACATCCAGATAACGCTTACGCAAACGTTCCTCTTCATCTTTAAGTCCAAAATGATCAGCAGGAACATTACGAAGCGACTTGGACAAAAGCACCCACTTCTTCACAAGCAAAGTCCGAACACCAACTTTTGTTACAAAAACAGTTCCAGACAACTCAACAAAATCACTCGTGTCAATAAGTTTGACAAAACGTTTATAAGAATCTCCCAGCTCTTTCTTCGAAAGTGCTACTTGCAAAACGCCACTAGCATCAAAAACATCAGAAAAAGCCAAATTACCATGAACACGCTTTGTGCGAAGGCGTCCGACAATCACCACCTCTTCACATGAAGACATTAAAGAATCAAAATCATTCTGAACATTTTCAATAAGATGTGTGCGCTCATTACGCGCAGGATATGGTTCAATGCCCAGTTCACGAAGTTGTGCTAGTTTTTTCTTACGCTCATCGTATTCAGACAATGGCATGATGGATGGCTGGTTCATAATCATATAAATGACAGATAGATCTACTACATTCTCAAGAATAATCTATCTGACAAGCTTGCGCAAACATGCAAAAAAAGCGTCCTCAAAAAAACAACTCACATTCGCACAGAAACAACAGGAACAACCAGACGAAAACGATCAGCAATAGTCATAAGTTCAGCCTCTGAAAATGGTTTACTATTAGAAAAAGCAGGATCAAGAGTAATCCCTGGACGAAAACCCTGCACAAAAAACGAACTAGCACCAGAAAGAAGCTCCACCATGCCATCAATAACAGAAGATGAATGCGCCTCACGCACAAACGTCGTACGAAATTCATAAGGAACATTATCTTCCTTAAGAAATTCAATACTCTCAGAAATATTATCAGGCTTTGCCCACGGACCAACAAGATCATTATAAGAAGACAATATAGTTTTTACATCCATCGCGACATAATCCACCAAACCTTTCGAAACAAAATCTTTCAAAACATGCGGGTTATTACCATTGGAATCAAGTTTCACCAAAAACCCCATATCATGAATCCGACGAATAAAGTCTTCAAGATCAGGCCAAATAGTTGGTTCACCGCCAGTAACAACAACACCATCAAGCAGTCCCTGACGCTTCTCTAAAAAAGCAAAAAAAGCTTTTTCAGAAATGAAACTCTCACGAATTTTTGCCAATTCTTTTGGAAGAACAAACTCTGGATTGTGACAAAATTTACATCGAAAATTACACCCTGGTGTAAACACAATTGCCGCAAGCTTTCCAGGAAAATCAATTGCCGTAAATTTTTGAATACCGCTAATAAACATAGTGAAAAAATTGACAAAAGAAAACCAGTAAAGTTAGAGTAAATACTAATGAAAAGGTCATATTACATGGAAACTTGTCTCTACAAATAACAAAGCAGGATTTGGTGAATAGACGATTACACTGCAAACAAAAGACACCTCTGTGAAATCACGACCCCCTCCATCCGGTAAGAAATAGTACTTATCGTATTTTGGAAAAACAGGACATGGATGACAACAAAAAATGTGTCAAAACACACCACACGGAATATGTTCAAACGAGCA
>JAGQLW010000058.1 GCA_020428995.1 Candidatus Moraniibacteriota bacterium
GTTTCATGGTTGTTGTCATACAAGTTTTCTTGACAAATTTTTAATTTCATGTATCATTGGTATGGTCATGCTATCAGGGTTGTTTTTTCATGATTTTGTGACTCATTGTTTTTTACTAATTTTTCCTTTCGTTTTTTTTCTTGGAGATTGTCATGCTAGAAGTCTTTTTCTTTGTTTGCAAGTTGGTTGTTTCCTTGGTTTTTGTGGGTTCTGGCGTAATGTTTTTATACTTTTATTATGTCAAAAAACCTTCTTCTAGTCGCAGGATGTGTGTTGAGATGGTTTATGACTCTCGAGGGTTTGTTCTGTCTGTTCCTTTTGGAACAAAAAACCAGATTCATGTTGTGCATGCGACTGATCTTGCTCTTTTGGCACATCAGTTGCGAGAGATTTTGGGTGGGGGATTTTCTCAGGACGAACTGGATGACCTTGTCGTTTTGAATGGCGACGCGAAGGGAAATGGTCGTGTTCTCTTTTGTTTTTCTCGTAGATGTGATGAGCAGGGGCACGAATATTTTTCTTTGTTTTCTGATGGCGTGTCGGATGACTGTTGTCCTGATTATTTTACGAAGGATTTTTTGATGGATTTGGCTGTGGCTCTTGGTGTTCGACCTGCTCTTTTGGAAGTGTCAGAGTAGGAATAGCTCTTGAACCGCGTCGCACAAATTTTTGTGCGACGCGGTTTTTTTATTTGAGCAGATCGTCTATTTCATTTTTTACTTCTTTGGACAGTGTGATGGAAAATGGCGTTTGGAGTTTTGCGACACCGCTTTGCAAAATAATTTTTGTTTTTCCTTGCGGGCAATTTTTCAAAAATGTACTGAGTTTTTGGATGGTATTTTCCGTTGCACTTTGTGGCAGTGTGATTGTGTGGTGAGTTGGTTGTGTGATTTCTTGTTGCGGTTGGTTTTGTTGTGGTTTTTTGGGCATATATTTTTTCCTTGTTGCTTCAATGCGTGCGCGGTGGGCGACTTCTTCTCCGGAAAGTTCTTTGACAACGTCTGCCAGCACTTTTTTTTCACCGTCTTTTGTGGAAACTTTTCCATCCACAATAACGAAACGATTTGTTGACCACATCTCTTTTGTTTCTTCAAATGTTTTTGGAAATACTAACACTTCGATTTTGTCTTTATTGTCTTCTAGGGTAACAAATGCCATTTGTTTGTTTCCTTTTTTTGTGAGAATTTTTTTGACGCTGGCAATGATTCCGCCGATTGTGACAGGCTCTTCATCTTTGTGAGGCACTTTGTTGATGGGCGTTGTGACCGTGTTGAGATATTCTTCATATTGATCAGTTGGATGGCCACTGACATAGAGTCCAAGGAGTTCTTTTTCCCACATGAGTTTGCTCATTGTGGAGGCAGGTTTTGCTTTGGAAAGAGTGACGGATGGTTTTGTCAGAAGTCCGGTGCCAAAGAGGTTGTTTTGATCGTTTGCTGCTTCTTTGTGTTGTTGCTTGATGAAGTTTACGATGTTGTCCATGTTTTCCAACACTTGGTTTCGTTCGCAAAATGCGTCGAGCGCCCCAACTTTTGCTAGTGCATCGACGGATTTTTTGCTCAAATCCTTGTGTGTGACGCGAGTGAGAAAATCTGTGAGGGATGTGTAATGCCCGTTTGCTTTTTGTTCGTCGGCGATTGCTTTGGCAATGGCGTCCCCAAGGTTTTTTATGGAGGAGAGTCCGAAGCGAATAGCATCTTTTTCGTTTGGATTGTTTGATTTAATGATTGTGAAATCGCTGTCACTTTCGTTGATGTCTGGTGGCAACACGGGCAAATCCATACGACGACATTCAGCGACGATTTCAGATACTTTTTCAATGTCGCCAGACTCAGCAGAAAGAATTGCCGTAATAAATTCTGTTGGGTAGTTTGCTTTCATGAATGCCGTTTGGTAGGCTACACGTCCATAACTGGCGGCATGTGCTTTGTTGAATCCGTAGGCGGCGAACGGTTCGATTAATTGCCACAACTCCTTTGCTTTTTGCTCTGTCATGCCATTTGCAAGAAATCCTTTGTGAAGTTTTTCTTTTTGTGACGCCATTTCTTCGGGGATTTTTTTCCCCATTGCTTTTCGGAGCTTGTCTGCTTCTAACCATGAATATCCAGCAAGAACAATAGCAATCATCATAACGTCATCTTGATAGGTGATAACGCCATGAGATTGGTCAAGAATATCTTTCATGCGTGGATCGAGATATTTCACAAGACTTGGGTTGTGTTTTCGTTGAATATACTCTGGAATCATTTCCATCGGTCCTGGGCGATAGAGAGCAACCATGGCGTTGATGTCGTGGATGGTTGTGGGTTTGAGATCTTTTAAATGACGTGTCATGCCGGCGCCATTCAACTGAAACAGTCCCATGGTTTCTCCTTTTGCCAGAAGACTGAATGTTTTCGGATCGTCCAGTGGAATGTTTTCAATGTCGATGTCTTTGTTATAGTATTTTTTTACGAAGTGGACAGCATTTTCCAAAATAGCAAGGTTTCTGATGCCAAGAAAGTCGAATTTAATTAGTCCCGCATCTTCCACTCCATGCATGTCATACTGCGTGATGAGTTTTCCACCTTTTGGGTCGAATTGAACGGGAACAAAGTCGGTTAAGTTTGTTGGTGAAATCACAACACCCGCTGCGTGAACGGAGATGTGTCTTGCGCAGTTTTCCACTTTTTGTGCCATGTTGAGGATTTCTTGCGTCGTCGCGTCTGTGTCATAGAGTTCTTTGAGTTCTGGCTCATCTTCGAGTGCGCGTTCAATGGTCATGGGGAATCCTTGGGATCCCATAGGGATGAGCTTTGCGATTTTGTCTCCAAGTCCATAGGGATGACCAAGTGCGCGTGATACATCTCTGACGGCACCGCGAGCCGCCATTGTTCCAAATGTACCAATCTGGGCAACTTTTTCCTTGCCGTATTTTGCTCTTGCATAATCAAGCATTTCATCACGACGATTGTCGGCATAGTCCATGTCGATGTCGGGAGCGGACGGACGTTCAGGGTTCAAAAAACGTTCAAAAGGAAGTTTGTAGTCCAGTGGGTTCACGTTTGTGATTCCCACTAGATATGTTGCCAGTGAACCGGCAACAGAACCACGAATGGTCGTGAAAATTTTGTTTTTTCGTGCATAGGCAAGAAGATCTCCCACAATTAAAAAATATACAGAGAATCCTTTGTTTTTAATGACTTCCAGTTCATAGTCAAGTCGTTTGATGATTTTGGAGGTTTTTGTGAGTCCGCGTTTTTCAATACCTTCATAGGCAACACGTCTGAGCTCGTCGTCATAACTGACTCCTTCGGTGATTTTGAGTTGTGGAAACGTCCACGTACCAAGTTCCAACGTGACTGAGCATTGGTCGGCAATCTTTTGTGTGTTTTCGATTGCTTCTGGAGTGTCTTTGAACCATTCTTGAATTGTGTTGGGTTCTGTGAAGGCGTAGTTTTCTTCTTCCATGGAGAAGCGCGTTTCATTTTCAATGGATGTTTTGTCTCGAATGGAGAGCATGACTTCTAGTGCGCGCTGATCATCAATTGTGAGATAGTGCGCATTTTGTGTTGCTACAAGCGGTGTGTTTGTTTCTTTGGCAATGGTAATGAGTCCATTTGTTGTGTCAGGTTCGGTGGCTAGACGTGGGTGGTGCATAATTTCCACATAGTAATCTTCTTTGAAAAGGTCTTTATATTTTTTGATAATTTCTTGAGCGTACTTTTTTTTGTTGGATTGAATTGCGCATCCCAGTTCGCTGTCAATTGTGCCAGATAAGCAGATGATGCCGTTGGCATGTTTTGTGAGTGTTTCATGATCAATTTGTGGTTTTGGTGTGTCAGGTTGTGTGTGTGCAATCGTTGTGAGGCGTAATAGGTTTTTGTAGCCATCGTTGTTTTTTGCCAAGAGGACAATGTTTGGTGGATTTTCGTCACCAACATAGCCTTTTTGGCCGATTGTGCCATTTGTTGCAATCCACATATGGACACCAATGATGGGTTTGATGTTGGCATCTGTACATTTTTTGTAAAATTCAATTGCGCCATAAAGATTGCCGTAGTCTGTTAGGGCTATGGCTTTCATGTTATATTCTTGTGCTTTTTTGATGAGTGCCGGAATTTTGGGCAGGGCGCTGAGCAGAGAATAATGAGAATGTGTATGAAGGCTGATGAACGACATAGTAAATGTGAGATGTATATTTTGGAGACCTGTATTTTTGGTGTATTTCTTTGTCAAAACCTTAAAAAATCGACGCCGTATTGCACATACGTTTTACGATTTTTTGCGGTTTTTCCTTGAACTACATATAAAAATACATGTCCCGATGTTTTTGTTCTTTTTTTGCTGTATTTATCACTATCTATCATACGGTGTTCTTTGGTAACTGTCTAAAAATTCATTGAAGCAGAGGAAAATGAGTCTGTCTGTTATGATATTGGTATGAGATTTTTGGTGGTTTTTTGTGGAAAGATGAAAAAAACCTCACGGCAGATAATTTTCTGTGTGAGGCTTGGGAGGGGTCAGATTTTTCGCATAAGCATGACTATAATGATTATGGTAGTTGTCATAATTATGCTTCCGGGGGTTATAATGAAGAGGTAGATTCCAATAACAATCAGCATGGTTGTTGTTGCGCCAATGATGCGAACAGGAAATAGTATGATTGCAAGGACTGTGATGATGCACAATGCCTTTACGATTTCCCATGGAATGTTTTGTTTTTGGTGTGTAGCTCGGAGCACAGACACTTTTTTGTTTAACCTTTGCAAAAGAGTGGGAAGAACAGTGTATGATTTTTAATTCATTTTTATGATTCTTGCAAGTTTTGATTGTGAAGTCGATTTGTTTTCTCATGGTGGTTATCGTTATGTTATTGGACTTGATGAAGCAGGGCGTGGCCCTCTTGCTGGGCCGGTTGTGGCAGCGTCAGTGTGTGTTCGTTATGATTTTTCTCATGATGTGGATAATCCGTTATGGCGACTTGTGAGGGATTCCAAATCATTGTCAGAAAAACAGCGGGATCGTGCGTTTGATTTTGTTTCAGAAATGTTTTTTGTGGGAGTGGGGCAGTGTGATCATGAGACAGTTGATCGCGTGAATATTTTGCAGGCGTCGTTTTTGGCGATGAAAAAATCATTGGTGTCGTTGGAGCAGGTGATGCACAGAGAAGGGGTTGGGGATTTTCGACATGATCATGAGGGTGTAATTTTGTTGGTTGATGGTGCGATGGAATTGTCAAATTTGAGTGGAGCACAACGAGCAGTGCCACAAGGGGATAAGTATGTGCGGTCTATTGCCGCTGCGTCAATTATTGCAAAAGTGACACGAGATCGATTCATTGTTCAGATTGCTGAGAAATATCCAGAATATGGGTTTGAGAGGCATAAAGGTTATGGAACGGCATTGCACATGGAAATGCTTGAAAAATATGGACCGTGTCCAATTCATAGGAAGAGTTTTGGTCCTGTCAAAAAGTTGCTTTTATAATGATCTGTGTAGGAACTTCCATGTTTGGCACCCGCCAGTCGTCGGGCATGCATTTCTTTTGCTATTTTCTATCGTGAGTGAATTTTTGCTTCATTTAAGATATTTTTTGACTATTTTTGCATTTTTCTTTGGAAAAGATTTGACATAGATTTTGATTCGTGTATAGTGGGATTTAGTACTTTAAAGGAATAATGTGCTTTTGGGATAGCATTCTGCACGCCTATCAGGTGGCCTGACATTTTTTTGGGTCGTGTTGTGTTTATTGCGGTTTGCTATTCACGTTTTTTTTAACAGGGATGTTCTTTGAGACTTTTCTTGAAACCGTACAGAGGAGTTCGTGTTATGAACTTTTGTCCCAATGCGCCGTCTGGTATCGCCCATGCCAATGATATCTTCGCGACTGATGCAGGCAAACATTTCGCCGCCCACGCCAACAGCAACGGTCACGACCTGGGCAATGCTTACGTCAGATCGCGTCAAGCGTAAAGCGACGCCGCCGGTCTGCTGACCTGGTTTGATTGCGAAAAGTCTTGCCAGGTTTTTTCTTTTTTTTGTGTTTTTGTTTGTCTGGTTTTTTGCTTCATTTGCTAAAATTTTTATTTGGTGCTATACTTAAGTATAAGGAGTGTAATATTGATTTTATTGATTTTTTATGGCTGTACCGAAACAACGTCATAACTCTGCACGTCAGGGTCGCCGACGTCAAAACCATGGTTTGAAACTGCCTCGTCCAATTGTTGACGAGAGTGGAAATATGGTCTTCCCGCACCGTGTTTCTCCTGTGACAGGGTTGTATCGTGGGCGTGATTATTCTCGTTCTGAGAAGAAGTAGGTTTAATTTAAACCTGCTTTTCTTTTTGTTATTTTTGCTACTTTTTTTATGGCGAATCGACATTTGCAACGTTCTATTGCTCTTCAATCCCTCTTTGAATGGGATTTTAATGGTTGCGACGATTCCTTGATTGCGAATATTATTTCTCGTGATGTTCGTGAGTTTTCTCCAAAAATTGATGATTCTTCTTTTGTGGAGGTTTTGTGCAATGGTGTGTTGGCTAATCGTACGGCAATTGATGAATTGATTGTGAAGTGTGCGCCTGAGTGGCCACTGGAACAGGTGACTGTGACGGATCGTAATGTGTTGCGTTTGGGAATTTTTGAGTTGCTTTATGGTAGTTATGAAGCTGTTCCTCCAAAGGTTGCAATCAATGAAGCAATTGAATTGGCAAAAAACTTTGGTGGTGGAAGCAGTGCGCGGTTTGTTAATGGGGTTTTGGGGACGATTTATCGTGAGATGGGTGAGCCGATGAAAGATGATTCTTCTGACAAAGCGCGATTGCGTCGTGGTGAAGTTGAGCCTGCTAAGGATGATTCTTCTGAAAAAAAAGAGAAAGAGACAAAACAGAAATCTGGTGAAACTGTTTCTGTTGTGGCAACCGATGCTTCTTAAAGACATGTTTTGATTTTTTTGTTAGTTGAGGTTGATCAGGGTTTGTTGTTTTTTAGTTTTGTTACCAATTATTTTTTTATTTTGGTTCCGGCGTTTACATGTTTCGATGTTTTTTTGACGTCGCTTGATGTATGTGCGTGAGCCTTGCGTTTTTTTATGCTTGAGAAATTTATTTCTTCGCTTGGTGTGACATTTTCTGACAAGGATTTGTTGCGTCAGGCATTGACTCATCGTTCTTATTTGAATGAGAATCGTTCTCACAAACTTGATCATAATGAGCGGTTAGAGTTTTTGGGGGATGCTGTTTTGGAGCTTGTTGTTACGGAGTATCTTTATTACAATTTTTCAAATCCTGAGGGAGAGCTTACTAGTTGGCGAGCTGCTCTTGTTAATGGTGACATGTTGGCGACGGTTGCGCATGAGATTTCTATTGAAGATCATCTGTTGATGAGTAAAGGTGAGGCAAAGGATACTGGTCGTGCGCGACAGTATATTTTGGCAAATGCCATGGAGGCAATTATTGGTGCGCTTTATTTGGATCAGGGTTACGTTGCGTCTGCGGAGTTTATTACACGTGTATTGATTGATGCTCATTTGCAAGAGGTTTTTGACAAAAAATTATTTTTGGATCCCAAGAGTCATTTTCAAGAATGTGCACAGGAGAAAGTAGGGGTCACTCCTCACTATAAGGTTCTTTCTGAAGAGGGGCCGGATCATGATCGTCGTTTTGTTGTGGGGGCATTTTTGGGGGATGAAGTCGTTGCAAAAGGGGGGGGGTGGTCAAAACAAGATGCGCAACGTGAGGCGGCGCGATTGGCACTGGAGAACAAGAAGTGGTTGTAGTCTTTGGGGATTGTTTGGTTTTTTGTTTAGATATTTTTCATTGTTTGGTATTTTGAGATTTGCAACTCAACAATATTGAACAAGTGAATGGGTTTT
>JAGQLW010000059.1 GCA_020428995.1 Candidatus Moraniibacteriota bacterium
AAACTTCTACTGTCTAACTTTCTTTTTTTATTTTTTTACACATCTTCTTTTTTCTACACGCCATCCTTATTTTTTTATTCTTTGATCTATTGTTTGTAAAAAATTATAAAATAATTTTCTTTACACCTTGCTTGTGCTATATTTTGTTTTTGATCATTTCTTTCCACATTTCACAACCTTCCAAAACTCGATCTGGTGCATCATTTTTGTACTTCATTTTTCCCGATCCGTTCGATTACATCAAAAAGAGCTTTTTTTGTCTAGTTGACGGCACAAACCCCTCACGATACAATTTTTAATGTCGCTCAGAACCGTGAGCATATTAGTACCTTGGCGTGAGATTCCGTAATATCCCGTGCGACACGCACAATGTTTCTGTGGTTTTTTTCTGCTTTGACTTTGCGTGCAACGCCGAACTCTAGAAAGGACGGTGAATATGAAATGACTGACCATAATTCTGACCATGACGACCAATTTGAAGAAGGTGGCATGAAACAGTGGCTTCAAGACAATTTGCGTATTTTGATTAGTATTATTATCGTTGTCGCGCTTGCAGCTGGTATTTATTCCTACTCTCAGCGTGGCAATGCTCCTGTTGTAACAGACGAAGCTGTCAATGCTGGAGATGAATTTGCTCTGGAAGACGAGAATGGTAACGATGATGCTTTGGCTGATATATTTGCCAATGAGGATGCACCGGATGAGGATATGCAGCAAGAAGATGAGGCAGTACAGGATAATGCTTCAACAACTGATAGCCAAGAGGCTCCTGAGCCTGTCTCCGATGAATCTGCCAACTCCGATGAAACTACTGACACAACTGAAGATGCACAACAAAGAGATAGTGACGTTACTGTGTCAATGAGCCAAGAAACACCAGATTCCTTTGTTGAATCTGCACAGGCTGGTGATGGTTTGACACACCTTGCTCGTCGCGCAACTGCCAACTTCCTGGAAAAGAATCCTGATTCTTCTCTTACACCAGAACATAAGGTGTATATTGAAGATTATCTGCGTAAAAATTCTGGGAATAATAGCCATGTTGCTGTTGGATCAACAGTGGAGTTCTCCAAAGATATGATTGCTGGTGCGATTTCCGCATCAAAACAGCTTTCAGCATCTCAGCTTGAAAACCTGAAACAGTATAGTGCTCGTGTTTCTTCTTTCGAATAGAGTTTCTGCACGGATTGATTTCGTTGACACACTCAAAAACAAAACTTCATTGTTCTTTCCGCAACGACTTACACTGTTTATATTTCTCGTATGTCGGTCTGCAACATAAAAACCCCTTTATTGGGGTTTTTATGTTTCTGAAGATTTTTCCAAACTCTCAAAAAAAATAAGAGATGGGTAGTTTTGCTAGCTAATATTTTATAATTCACAGCTCGACAAGAAAATTCATATAGACACTGACTGTTTCGTCCGTTTATTTTACAAGCATTACTGTTTGCCCTATGGAAAATTTTTCTTCCCGCACACTTCCTGCTTTCAACTCCACAGCCATATCCGCCCCTTCTTTGGGCGTGAATATTCTTTTGTCTTTTGGGTCTATTTCTTGTACATAATCCACAATTTTGTCGCCATCGACCCAAATGATGTCAATTGCAAACAGCATATCTTTCATCCAAAAAGCGTAAGTGTCTTTTTTCTCAAAGAGAAAAACCATTGCACAGTCCTGACACATATCCTTTCTTTGTCCCAACCCTTTTTTTTGATCTTCTTGTGAAGTTACTATTTCTGCGTTATATTTTTTTGCTCCAATGTGTATTGTTGCAATATTTTTGTCATTATCTGTTTTTGTCCAAGATCTGTTAAAAAAAAGTGTTCCACTGACGATTATCATTACTACTAAAAATGTGACACTCGTTATTGTTTTTTTTCTTGTCATTTTTAATTTTTATTTATTTATTTTTTATAGTTCATTTTTTTCTGGAAATTCTTCTTTGATGTATTTACTTACTGTGAAAAGAACGCCCATTAAAAGAAATGCTACTGAAATAATTGTTACTGCTTTGCCGATTGTTCGCGTGTTTAGGGCAATGGTCGCAATCCCCAATGTTATGACATAAAAAAGTAGGGTAATTTGTTTTTGTGTCCAACCAATATCCAACAACCGATAGTGCAGATGTCTTTTGTCTGGCGCAAAAATTGACACACCAGCCATCATGCGCGCACCAATCACCCACAATGCATCAATAATCGGTACAGCCATCACCAAAAGTGCTGTTGCAATCTTTGTTCCGGCAAAAATCGCTAATGTTGCCAACACGAACCCCATGAACATCGACCCTGTTGTTCCTGCCAGGATCTTGGCTGGGTGAAAATTGAAAATAAGAAAACCCAGGACACATCCTGCCAATGCCATTGTAATAATTCCTACTGGTGGCTGATTTACTTCCGGTTTTACACTGAGAAAAAAAATTGTTCCCGCGCCAATGAGTGTGATCCCTCCACTAAGACCATCAATTCCATCTACCCAATTCATTGCATTTGTCACCATTACAATCCACACAATCACCACAATCACACTTGGGACTGTTGCTTGTGCAAACTCCACGACCCCTCCAAACGGACTTGTGATTACATAAATTCTCGCACCGAGAATAAACACTAGTAACGCTGCTGCAATTTGAAAAAACAACTGCTGTTGCCAACCCAACTTTCCAAAGTCATCCCACAAACCAATGAACAACAATATTATTACCGCAATAATCACACCCCACAGGGTGCTGGAAATTATCAAATCGGGATGTGTTAGCAATGATACAATAAAACCAGCAATCATTGCCACACCGCCGAGACGTGTAACATCTTTCTTGTGAATATGACGACCTTCTTTTCTTGCCCAAATTTGTGGGTACTTTCGCGCAAGCAAAACACACAAACCAACAACAAGCGATGCAACGCCAAATGCGGTGAGAAATGCCCATACATAGGCCTCGATATGATTGTCTGTTACGCTCATGTCAAAATCACTACCTCCTTCTTCCTATTATTTCTCCTACTTCTTCTTCAGCTTTATTTTATCTGTTACCCAAAATTCACCAAAATATTTCTTTATTAATATTCTTGTTTGTGCATCGATTGCTGGGATTGCCCCCAACGTCGGTGCGATGATTGGCACCAACAACCACTGCAGTGTGAAGTGAATATATCTTGAACGTTTGTGGTGTCCTGGTCTTTTTGGAAGCAATAGAAAACTCAATGAAACGGACACTACCAATCCCGTCATTGCAATTGTCATGAGGTATCGCGTGAAGAATGGCAGATTGTGTGCCAACACACTTTCGTTGAAAACTACCCCACCCAAAATTAATGGCAACCACCCGAGAAACGCAAGAATAAACGGTGCTGTTGCCCACGAATGGTGACCTTCTAGCATTTCCATTGCTGTTTTTGCTTTTTTCATTATTGAAATTCTCTTGTTGGGCACAATTGAACGCATGATGATTGGAAAATTCTCAATCCCATATGCCCAACGTCTCTTTTGTTTGTACTGATTTTTGATTGTCTGCCAGTATGTTGGCGCCAAAACAGCATCAAGTGAGATTGGCAAATACACTGGTTGCACACGATAATCTCCGTTGAAATAAGCAATGCATTTCCAGTAAATGATAGAGTCCTCGCTGATCATGTTCACTGGCCAAAAATTTACTTTCATAAGCGTGTCAAACGGCTCACTGTGAGAGGAAAATGTCACCATTTCACTACGTGTACTTTGATACATGTGCCAAAATGAAGAACTTGTCACCACTACACGCACGAATGCGTTCGTGTCCCACAGATTGTTGTGATACATCGGTAGCGGTTGGTATGCTCTTTGTAATCTTTTGGGATCCGTAATGTATGCATATGTTAATGCTGCAAAATATTGTCCATGTACAACACTGTCACAGTCAAAGTTTGACAGGATGACACGAGTGGTATCAATTTCTTCCTTCTCGAGATATTTCACTAACTGTTTGCAAGCATATGTTGCGTTTGATCCTTTGCATTTCATTTCATCAGATGTAACTTCGTGTGTTGTTACAATAAAATCTCGAAACACGCCTTTGAATTTTTCTTTCAAATACTTCACTTTTTGCTCTCTTTGTTCTTCTGGCTCTCTGCTTTCTGTTGCTAACAGGATGATCATTTGCTGGTTTGGGAAATTGCTCTTTTGGATTGCTTCAATTGATGGCTCAATAATTTCTGGTCCTTCATTTGCTGTCGGAAGCAACACAACATGCACAATCTTTCGCCAGTCCCAGATTTTATCAGCACCCTCTTTTGCAAGCTGTCTAACCTCTTTGAGATAGCTCTTATCTTTGCGTATAACATGTGCCACTGTTCGTCGTTCTTTACCAAAGAAAGGCAAGCTTTTTTTTGCCACTTTCACTTCT
>JAGQLW010000060.1 GCA_020428995.1 Candidatus Moraniibacteriota bacterium
ACGCACTCGTAACGCGTAGGTCGCCGGTTCGATTCCGGCCATCGGCTCCCTTTTGTTTAGCCTAGCATGTCTTTTGCACTGTTTCCAGTGCATCTCCCAGTGTATCTTGTTCACTCAGACTTGCTTACGGTTTGTTTGGTTTTTTTTGCGCGCTTCTTTTTTAAATCTTGATTCTTCTTTTAAAAAAAGACCTTACACGCTCTGTTGCGGCAAGGTCTTTTTGTTATTTTTTTACAGAATTTGCTGAAATGACTATTGTGCGTTTGCCAACTCGCCTTCAATTTGGACTTTGAGTTGTTCGAACGGCACAAGTCCGCTATTGAATTGATCGTTGAGGAAAAATGCTGGTGTTCCAGATGCTCCAAATCGACTTGCTTCTGCACTATCGGCTGCAATACGGTCGGCATATCGATTTTCTTCCATACACGCACTGAACTCTTGTGTATTGAGTCTGAGTTGACGAGCATAACTAACGAAGTCTGTTACACCTTCTCCCTGACCCCACTTTTCTTGATTCTCAAACAACAGATCGGCATAAGGCAAAAATTCTCCCTGCTCATTTGCACATTCTGATGCCAATGCGGAAATTGTTGCACGAGGATGGATGGACACTAGCGGAAGATGTTTGTAGATAAATCGCACCTGGTCACCATATTCTGCCAACATTGGTTTAACTGTTTCTTCGTGGAAAGCCTTACAATATGGACACTGAAAATCTGAATATTCAATCATTGTAATTGGCGCATCAACTGATCCGACCACGATTGCGTCTTCACCCACTTCTGGTAATGCCAAATATTTTCCTGCTGGCACACCAAGAGCTGCTGTGTCCAACAGTTTCATATTATCAGAAACATCAACAAACACTTGTTGAGCTTGAGTATAGAATGTTGTTTCTTCAATATTCTTATCAAAAACAAATGCTGGGATTGCCTGTATTGTTCCGGCATCAACCAGTTTCTGACCTTCAACAGATTCAATATCTGCTTCTGTTGCTCCTAGGGTTGGAATCATACGTCGCAACCATGCCAACACTTCTTCTGGCGCACAATTTTCACAGTCTGATGACGAATATACCGTAACGTTTACGACCGGCTCATCATATGCCACCCACGATCGACCACCAGATTCAATAACTGATGCTTCTGACAGGGCTTTTTGAGAAAATCCACTTCCAGAAAACATCTGTGCCACATCAACAAACAGACTTCCAACAAATAGTCCTGCGAGAATGATTGCCACTGGCAACAAAGCATTTTTTTGTGCTTCATTTTCATTACTCGTGTCGTTCGTTTCTGACACTTCGTTCTTTTCGAGATTTTTTTCGCTCATAGTTTTTCTAAGAAACTTTTTTAATTATCATTTATATTTGTTTTACCCACCACATGCTGCATTTTGGGTTGGGGATGTAGCACTACTACCTTGCTCTGCTGCCCGCTCTGCCGCCACCCTTGTCACCTCAGCAAGATTGATTGTCTTTTCAGTCTTTGCAATCTTATAATCTTCATATCCCACAGTCACTCCCTTGGCTGCAAACGTCTTGATTGATGCACCAAGAAAGATTGCCACAATGAACAGTCCGATGAGCCCCGTACGGGACTGAAATATCTTCATATTTTTTTCTTTTGTTAATTATCTTTCTTTTTTCTATTGTCTCCACACTTTATCTCTACGCTTTGGATTATGTCTGTGTGGTTTTTGATTTTATCATCTCTACAAAAACACTGTCAAACACCTTTTTTCTTTTTTGTTTTTTATTTTCCAATTTTTTCATATAAATCCGTGACTGACACGATTTCTGACTCTTCTTTTTTTCGATTTTTCACTTCTACTCCGCCTGCCTCCAAGGATCGATCGCTGACAACCACACGCCATGGACACCCTATTAGATCTGCGTCAGCAAACTTTGCCCCTGGTGCCACGTCTCTGTCATCAAATAGTGTTTCCACACCTTTTTTCTTTAGTTTTTCATAG
Organism: Candidatus Moraniibacteriota bacterium; assembly: GCA_020428995.1. Classification (GTDB taxonomy): domain Bacteria; phylum Patescibacteriota; class Minisyncoccia; order Moranbacterales; genus JAGQLW01. Next base: position 1,975 of record JAGQLW010000060.1, read on the forward strand.
ATTTCTTGAGCTTTTTCATCATTCTTGAGACTGATTAGGTGTGCATGGAATGGTGAAATGCTTTCAGGCCATACAAGCCCCTTTTCATCGCTGAGCAACTCTGCCACCACACCCATAACACGCGCTGGCCCAATGCCATAAGACCCCATAACAACGGGAACGTCTTTCCCTTGAGCATCGCGAAACGTCAAACTGTGTGCATCGGAAAATTTTGTACCAAGCGAAAAGATATTCCCGACCTCTGCCGATTTTTGCTCGACACACTCTTTTTTATCTACCCCCAAATCGCTACACACTTCGTCAGTAAAGACCTCTTGGTTAATTGCGATATTTTTTTCCTTGGAGACATAGATGATGTCTTCGCCCGCATCACAAATTGTTTGAAATTCATGAGAATATTTGCTGAACGTTCCACCACTGGCAAACGTTACAAATGTTTTTTCTCCAATATTCATCTTTTGAAATATCTTTTCATAGGCTTCTTTTGCTTTTTCATAGAAGATGTTGTGTTCTTCTTGTGTTTTTGTAAATGAATACAAATCTTTCATGATGAATTCGCGTGTGCGCATTATACCAGATTTTGCCCGTGTTTCATTACGAAATTTTGTTTGAAATTGATATGCTGAAAATGGCAGATCTTTGTGTGAGGACACGAAGTTTGTCATCAGTACTGTCAAAGCTTCTTCGTGCGTGAAGGCTAGTCCTAATTCTGTCTGATTTTTTAGTTTTGTCTTGAACCATACATCTACTTCTCCATCACTCCACCTGTTTGTCTTTTCCCATGTTTCTTTTTTTTGAAGTGACGCAAGAGATATTTCTTGCCCGCCAATTCCATTCATTTCTTGACGAATGATATTTACGACATTGTTGAGCACGCGCAAACCGAGCGGTAAAAAAGAATAGACTCCTGCCATTTCTTTGTGCATAAAACCAGCGCGGATGAGAAGTTGTGCATTTTTGCTCATCTCATCTTTTGGTGCTGTTTTTCGTGTTTTTGTGAACAGTTGTGATTGCTTCATAGTGTTCTTTTTCTTAAATTACCAACAAATCTGGTCGTAACAGCATAATGATTCCTAATATAACCATCAAAACACCTCCAGCGAATGTTGTCCACTTGCTGTATTTTTGCGTTACCCCAAGCTTGTTCATACCCCAAATTGCCAATGCAAAGACTAACACATCATCGAGCATGTACATTAGAATGTAGAGAAACATGTAGAACTGTGACCCCCACAATCCAAGCTCATTTAGTTCCAAAATTTTTGTGAATGTTTGTGGAATCCCAATGGAGCAGGCAAATTCAAAGATGTTCACTGAGAATGCAATGCCTAGAATACCAAAAAGTACTCCCCATGACCATGATTTTTTTGCCATCTCACTAATTCTCTGACCAATTTTTGCTTGTTGTTGTGCATCAGCAACAGAGCACACTGCCGTCCACGTCGCAAACTTATAGAGAAAGTATATCCCGCTTCCCACAGCAAGGAATCCGACCATCGGTGTCACGATAGCGTCGAGTGTAACAAAATTCCATGTTGTCATCCACACACCAAGAATTGCATAATACATCACTGCCTCTGCCACAATAAATAATCCTGCGAACTGAACCATGCGTCGACGTGAACCGGCTTGCGATAAGATCATCAAAAACATGACAAGAACCCACATTGCACATGGATTAAATCCGTCAATGAGTCCCAATACAAGCGACAACGATACTAAAGACAGGCTTCCAACATCGATTTGTCTTTCTGTGAAAGGCACACTCACGACAAAACTGTCTGTCCCGATGGAACAATCATCGGCAAGTGTCTCTCCACAGACAGATTGTGATGAACCTATGCTGGACAAAACGATAGCTGTTTTTTCCTCACCCTGCACAATGTCTGCGAATGCTGGTTGTACTCTTTTCTCTTGAGAAAGAATATCCTTGATTAATTTGCCGGTTGTTTCTTTCGCATCAAAGCCCTGAAATAATTTGTCATGCACAAGCGTTACCGGCGTTCCTTTCACGAGACTGTATTTTTCAGTCACTTTCTCAAACAATTCACTGTTTTCCTTCTCTGCAAGATTGTAGTATGTGACTGTAATGCTTGCATCTTCTTTTTGAAGATCGTCAAGGAATTTTTCTTCCTCTTGGCAATGTTTGCAATCATCACGCACAAAAACATGCACTTGTGTTTGGTCTTCTGGGGCTATTTTTGATATTTTTTGAGCAGCCTGTGCTGTTGATAATGTCCCAACCATTATCATTGCCATTGCGCACAGGGAGAGGAAATATTTTTTCACAATCGTCTTTTTTGTATTTAAAGCTATTTTGATATTATACGGTGAACATTGGAAAATGAGAAGGGTTGTGTTTTTTTAGTAACATATTACTTTTTATTTTGTTATAATTACGTTTGGGACTAACAGTTCATTTCTCATTGAGATTATATTTTGCCTTGCACATACTCTATGCTAATACGTTTTTGCACTTTCTCTTTTACTATTATCGCTGGCTTCTTTCTTTGCTCAACAATCTCCTTCGCTCAGGAGAATGTTAGTCCTGTCTATCGTTTTTATTCATTTAAGAATAAGGCGCATTTTTTTACTGCGTCTGAGAGTGAGAAAGACAGGATTATATCTCGATCTTCCGATCGGTGGCGTTATGAAGGTATTGCTTTTTATGTTCCGGACACACCGACAGGTAACCGTCCAGTCTATCGCTTTTACTCATTACAGCATAAGGCGCATTTTTTTACTGCGTCTGAGAGTGAGAAAGACAGGATTATATCTCGATCTTCCGATCGGTGGCGTTATGAAGGTATTGCTTTTTATGTTCCGGACATCTCCCCGCCTCCAAATTACGGCCCTTCTATCACCGTTGGTTTGTGGTCGTTTACACGCAGTGAATTGAGAGATGATTCTTTTCGCATTGATGCGGACAAGAGTTACGTTATTAAAAACATATCAGGAACAGTGTTGGCAACAATTCCAAAAGATGTCACAACACGAGTTAAATATCTTTCTGATGGGAATTTGCGAGTGTATGAATCTGTCCCGGAGGATATTGTTGTCAGCAAGGAAGTGTTTTTTGAACCTGCTGATGGAAATCTTTCGGACATTATTTTCGATGTTCACAAACCCAACTCATCGTACGATGATTATCGTGGACAAATCAAACTTCGTTATAGTGACACGAGTAAGAATATTTGGGTTATCAACGATCTTCCAATGGAACTTTATCTCTGGGGTTTTGGTGAAATCACAGGAACAGGCGACGACGACCACGACCGCGCGATGGTGACTGCAGCTCGCACTTATGCATATTGGAAGCTATTGTACTCTACCAAACACGCAACGGAGGGCTTTAAGATTGATACTACAGCTGGTGATCAAATTTATCGTGGTTATGTATGGGAACAGGCATACCCTGACATTAAAAAGGCTGCCGGGGTGACGCGCGGAAAAGTGTTGAAACACGGCTCTGACATAGCGCTTTCACCATACTCCAGTTGGACGGATGGACGTACGCGCAGTTTCCAGGAGCGTTGGGGGTCGACGCTTTATCCATGGTGTCAGTCAGTTCCTGATCCATATGGTAAACACCCATCAAAAAGTACGGCACAATTGGAATCCGAAGGAAATCATATGGTAGGAATCAGTGCAAATGGTTCTCTACGAGCGGCAACGGATCATGGGTGGTCATGGGAAAGAATTCTGACTTATTACTTAACGGACGTTGTTATTACAAATGTTTATTAGACGACGCATGCGATCATCCTTTTTTTATTCGTTTGTTTGATGTCTATCAATTATTGTTCTGATTGTGTGTAGTTATTTGAATGACTCTGCCTATGAAAAGGTTTCTTATTTTTCTGGTTGTTTGTTTTGTTGGGGTCTTTGTGTATATTGTTTGGAATGTTTTCTCCGATCGCTATTTTGGTGAGAATACAGAGGAAGAACTTAATAATCAGTCATCTGATTCTCTTATTGAGAATGTGCCTCCCACCGATTCTGACAGACAAAATCTTTCCGATGATTTATCTTCTGCCACCGCTGAGACGGATGCTTCTCAAGAAACCAACTCTACTATAGAAGAGACGTCTTTCGATCGCGCCCCGCTTTATGATATTACGACCGAGGATTGTGAAGAGGAGTGTCCAAATATCGATAATGCTTCACGCAAAAATTATTGTGAGAACATTTGTGGACTCATTCCGATTGACACGTATGAAGAGACTGAACGTGAGTGTGAAAATTTCTCTGGTGTTGAACGTGATTATTGTTTGCGTGACATTGCTGTTTCTGAGAAAGACCCTTCGATCTGTGAAGAAATTTCCGACAAAAATGTCTTTCTTCAATGTAAAAATCGTATTTTGGAAGACATTGTTGACGAGTCGTTTTAGGTCGTCTCCAGAGATTTTGTTACTTGACGATGTATGCCAAATCAAAAAAATTATGGCTCTGACTCGATGTTTGTGTATTTTTTAGCGACAGAGAATAAAATTCCACTGCTGTCCCGGATTGATTGTCATTTCACACACTGGACCTTCCGGTTGCGCCATACAATTCTTCGCTTGCTCTTTCCAATCGTAGTCTTTATACGGCTTCAGCCGATAATCCGTTGTGCCTATCATTATTCCATAGAGAACTAGGCACATTACCCCAGCTAGTGTGAATATCTTTCCTTGTTTTTTTAAGTCCGTAACAAACCATAGCCACGATGCCATCATTGCAACCATTAGCACAATGAAATAGCGAGATCCTGCTAGGTGAGTTTTCCCGATCCTGACCCATTGCTCTCCTGAGTCTGACACCATCGGTGACCACAAAGCCGCAGCGAGCATAAGCATTGAAAATAGTAGCAGTGATTTGATGATGAGTGGCGCTCGATACAGTGCATAGATTACTAGTGATACTGACACTAAAAATATCGGGTAAGCAATCAGTACTGTTGAAAATTTTTCTTTAACAAAACTTTTTCCAAAAAAAATCATTCCAAATAGTTCTGCCGACATCATGCTTACAAAAACATTGATGGATGCTCCGTTGGGCGTGTCCACTCGTGTTTGATCGGCCGTGAAAAACACATTTGTTGCTTGAATTGCCGCTGTTACACATAAGGCGACCACAGCGAGTACTAGAAAACTGTTTTTCTCATCGCGTCTCCACCATAAATAAAATCAATAGTCCTACCGGTGCCATGACGATACTAAACGGTCCGCTCAGACCTGACAGGAGAATAAAGAAAGTGTCATGTGCTTTCGTGTACCATTTTTTTTGCCTCTGCTGCACACAAAATCATTATTGCGTAGAGAGCCAAAATCCAATGCGCATTTGTGACATTTCTATGCACCTCTTGGATGTTTGGCATTAGAACGTACCATACTGTCATTAAGACTTTTATTATTGAGCTTGGAACGATGTTTTTGAAACGATCGCTCCACAAAAGAATAATCGGTAGCACCTTTATAGTTAGGGCAGTAATGTTCATCACCAACGAAGCAAATACCATTGAGACAGATAAACTTGCCCAGGCACTAAGTCGCGATATGGTTTGGAAATATCCATTTTATAGCTGAAACAACGATTGAAGACCTCCTTCGTTGAAGGCGTGCGCAAACCATATCCTTCCATCTTCCGCCCAGAATTGCGCATCAAGCAACGCGTCTGGTCTGCGCCAAATTGCGAACATAACTGCAATTATGACAAAGACCAGAATGTTGCTGTGCCTGGAGAAGAAGAGGTCTGTCTTTTTAACAATTCTCAAAAGACACTTATTTATTTTGCCTCGCATACTTCTTGGATGATATCTTCATACCTCTTTATCATTTTTTTGTACGTAAAATCTTTTTCGACTCTCTCTCGTGCTTTTTGTCCCATTTCTTTGGCTTTTTCTTGTCTTTCCAGGAGTAACTCCATTTTTTTTGCCAAATCGTTCACATCTCCGGGCATGATTAGCAAACCTTCTTTACCATCACGAATTTGTTCCGGAATTCCATATACATTTGTTGCGACTATTGGCAGACTGAATGCCATTGCTTCAAGAATGACGCGCGGAAATGATTCTATATACGAGTTACATACAAACATATCAGTCATGCAGTAATAGTCATTTATTTTTTCTGTCTCGGGAATAAGAACAATCTCTTTCTCGTATCCAAATTCTTTAATAACTTCTCTTACGCGTTTCGTGTAGCTTATGTCTTTTTGCTCTCCGATAATTAAAAACTTGACTTTCCTCTCTGCCTGATCATTCTTCAATACTTGGCAAGCTGCTTGCGCAAATTCCAACTGCCCTTTTCTCAAGCACAGTGTTCCGATTATACTGACAACTACTTGATCTTTTTCGATTCCGTACTTTTTTTTGATTACATTTTTATTGTTTTCTGCAATGTACTTGTCAATCGGATCTAACAATAGTCCGTTGTTTATTGTGATAAAATTCTCTGAATTGTTTAATTCCTCGTACACCTCTTTTGTACTGTCAGAGACAAAAATTATGCGAGACACCTTTGAAAAGGTTTCTTTTTGAAGATCTTTGTTCTTCTTGAAGTATTCCTCTTTCTCACTTTCTCGTATAATCCATACAATTTTCTCCGCACTATCCATATTTCTTTGGATTATGTTGTAGCCCATTACAGTATTTACTACAAAGACACTACAATCTCTTGCCACCTCTCTTCTTAGACCGCTTTTTCCAATTAAAATGGGCACTCCTTCTCTCTGATACCATTTTTGTAATGGTCCGTTTTTTATTGACCATACTTTTACTGCATACCCTTCTTTTTTAAGCCCTTGCACAAGAAAAAACAAGGACTTGGTTGCTCCTTCCAGCGCAAGATTATGAGAAAAAAAGAGTATTCTATTTTTTTTCTTCTGTTTTGATTCTGAATTGTTCATCTTCCAGAGAGAGATTAGGGTTATAGTATGGGTCATCTTTTATCTTTTCTTTCCACTGTTTTTTCAAGTACCTCACTTCTTCAATATTATCAACAAAACCTCGCGTCTTTCCCTCGTGGTGGTAGAGGAGCGCGTATGGATTGTAGATGATTCTGTATCCAGAATCTCCGACTCGTAGACAATAGTCAACATCATTATATGCCACTGCCAGATTTTTCTCATCAAATCCTCCAACTTTTTCAAAAATTTCTCTGCGTGTCAGCATGCAGGCTGCTGTTACGGCTGAGTAATTTCTCATTACCAGACTGTAGTTTAAGTACCCTCCGTTATTGTACTGTATTAATTTATTTGCATGCCCCGCTGACATGTCGTGTAATCCCAGCAAAACACCAGCGTGTTGGATTCTTTTGTCTGAGTAAATCAGCCGTGCCCCAATCGCACCGTTTTCTTTGTCCAGCCTTATTGCTCCAACCATCTCCAAAAGCCAGTCTGAAGCAATCACCTCCACATCGTTGTTCATGAACACAATCAAGTCTGTGTTTGTTTTTTTGACTGCGATATTATTAATATGCGCGTAATTGAATTTCTCTGTTTTTATATCAAAATACTCAACATCTTTTTCACTTTCTAAATATTTGTAGGTTTCCGATTCAATACTGTTGTTGTTTATGACAAGAATTTTGTACGATGGATAGTTTGTCTTTTCCTTTATGCTCTTAATGCATCTGGACAGCAAGTCAACCCGGTCTTTTGTTGGAATAATAATTGTCACGGGATCTGTGTATTCCTTGGCATCAAAGTCAATTTTATAGATCCCTACGTTGCTTTTTTTTGCAAACTCCGGAATTATCGCGGAACCTGGTATTTTTCTTCTTCTGAGAGTGTCATCAAGGGCTTTTCGCCCGTTTTCAAGACTAAGAGGTTTCTCGCTTGCAGAGACTGCTGTGGATCCTGGTACAGCTCTCCAGTGGTAGAGAATTTTCGGTATGTGCCCAATATTTTTTGTTTTTTCCGTTAAGCGTAGATTAAATTCGTAATCCTGTGCCCCATCATACTCTTCTTTAAATCCACCACATTTCATGAACAAGGATTTTCGATAAAACTTGAAATGACTTGTGTAGGCATAAGAAAGCAATAACTCAGGACTCCAATCGGGCTTGAACTTTGGATTATATCGATTGCCATAGACATCGATCATGTCGTTGTCGCTGTAAATGAAGTCCAGTTTTTTGTTTTGACCCAGCTTCTTTACGTATTCCATTAATGTCTCCGGAACCAACTCATCATCATGATCAAGCAGACCAACAAATTCTCCGGATGCCTTTTTGACACCAAGGTTGGTTGCTTTGGATATTCCACCATTTTCCTCGGTTTTGAACACTTTTATTCTTGTGTCTTTTTTTATGAAGTCATCTAGAATTTTTTTGATGATCTTTTTGGTTGAGCAATCGTCTACAATACACAATTCCCAATTTGTGTATAATTGGTTGATTACGGAGAAGATTGCTTTTCGTAAAAAAATCTCATCGGAATTGTATACCGGCATCACAATTGAGATTTGCGGCGTATAAGAAAAATCTTTAAGTATTTTTTTATGATCTTGATAAAGACTCTTTTTGCATGGTCTTTCGACGTTCTTTATCCATTGTAAATATCTCATCTGTGCTTGATCTTTTGCATTTTCATCAAGGACGTTTTTGTTTAAGACACCCTTTCCGTGAAGGATATAATTCCTTACTCTTAAGAGTGCTTTTCTCCACCCCTCCTCATGAATTGACAATTGTAGCTGTTGCAGTAGTTGTTGATTTTTTTTGTAATGTTTATTGAAAAATTTTCTTGGATTACAAAAGATAAAAATGGTATTGTGTTTGATATGAATGTATCTATTTCTCAGCTTCCAGAATTTTGAACTTTTCAAAAGATGAACCTCGCTATATATTTTATCTAGTCGTTCTTGTAAATCTTCTTTTTGTGATTGTAAAGATCTAACTTCGGTCTTATGTTGTTCATTTTCATAATAGTGTTTATTGTATAGAGTACGAAAATTGTTTGTATCAAGTGTGCAAAGCACCTTAAGAACGATACTCTTATAGTTAGTGTTCGCATCATATGAACATGTTATTCTTGATCTGTCATCTCCGTCATAATAATCAAGCAGTACTTTATCAATAAAATGTGTGCGATCTCTCCTGGCATAACGAAGTATGATATCCCAATCCATCAGACGAGTGAGGCTTTCGTCAAAATCACCGAATAGTCCAACAAGACTCCTAGAATGTACGATTGCACCCAGATCTATGTAATTAATGTGTAGCAACTTTGCGAAATCGAACGGTTGTCCGATTTCTTCTTCTGATACACTTTTTTTTGCTTTACAATAAAAAAAATTACATTTTGGATTGCGTATAATTGTATCCCTAAATTTTTCAAGAAAGACCGGTCTCATCTCGTTATCAGAGTCGAGATAGGCAATCCATTCATGCTGCGCACGGCGCAATCCTTCATTACGTGCACATGGAGCACCTTTGTTGGTTCCATGTTGAAACAGCCTTATTTTTTGAGAACGAATTTCAAATTTATACTTATTTTGGATCAACTGCACTGTCCCGTCTTGAGAACCATCATCGACAATAATCAGTTCAAAATTACGATAGGTCTGATCAAGAGCAGATCGGATTGCTTGTTCAACCTTGTGCGCACGATTGTATGTCGGTAATATAATCGAGAAAAAGATTTGTGTTGATTTGTCTTTTTTCTTCTTCATGCTCTGTTAAAAGTATTATCAAGACCGTAATTTTATTTTCAGTCGATCGCTCTATCATCCATCTTTTACCTTTTCTCTTATCAAAAAGTCTGTTCTTAAATTATCACTTAAATGTTCTATTTGTTTTGTGTCTAATTTTCCCCCACCCCCTTCTGATATTTTCTGCAAAAATGGCTTTTTTACATCTTAGGTATTGTT
>JAGQLW010000061.1:0-190 GCA_020428995.1 Candidatus Moraniibacteriota bacterium
TTGTTTGATCTTTTTGTATTTTTTGAGTGCCGTTGTTGACGACTATAATTTCGTGAGGCAGTGTTGTTTTTTGATTAATCACGGTCGCACATTTTTTTGTATAGTTGTTGTTGTTGTGGTTTATGATAATGATGGATATTTCCGGATTGTTTTTCATATCTTTTCTTGTTTGTGGTCGGTGTAGGCTTTC
>JAGQLW010000061.1:203-6147 GCA_020428995.1 Candidatus Moraniibacteriota bacterium
GCACGATGTGTGCGAGAGGATCGTTTTCTTTTCTTCGTCGTAACAAGTTTTTGCATTTTCGTGCTAGGAGTACGATCTTGCTGGCACTTTTTAAGCGTTTGGGTGTGTGTTTTTCAAAGAAGAGCAGTCCAGACTTTACGAGCCAGTATGTTTTGTTTTTTATGTTTTCATTACTTCTTTCTTTGTGGCGGATTTTTATTGTTGGAAAAACACCTAGATGCCAACCATTTTTTTTGGCACTGAGGCTCAGGTCAGCATCTTCGTAGTATAAGAAAAAGCGTTCATCGAAAAGTCCGGTTTTTTTGAAGACTTCCTTTCGAATGAACATTGCGCAACCACAAACATATTCTGTTTTGACAACGTTTTTTGTTCCGTCATATTTTTCCAAGGTGTGAATTGCACGCATTTTTGTCCACAAAATTTTTCCACCACCGAACCAGATGTTGTTAGTTTTTTCGTCTATGATTGTTGGGCTTGCAATGCCAAGGTCGTCATTTCGTTCCATCTTTTTGACCATCTTTTTGATTGTGTCTTTTTCAATTGTTGCGTCAGGGTTCAAAAGAAACACAAAATCAGCCATTTTTTCTAGTGCAAAACGAATGCCGAGATTTGCACCTTTACCAAAACCGTCGTTTTTTGTGTTTTTGATTGCGTGAATGCGAGGAAATTGGTTGCGGATTTTTTCGAACGATCCGTCTGTTGAGTCATTGTCCACGACGATTATTTCCCCGTTTGTGTATGACGATTGAAAAACAGACTTAATTGCGTCGAGAACGTCTTGGCCGCCGTTATGGTTGACAATGATGGTGAATACTTTTGGTTTTTCCATTTTTCTTTGAAACCTATATTTTTGGCACATTTCTGTGTTAAAATCTTGAAAAATTGATGTAATATCACATATATTCTTTACTCTTTTTCTCGATTTTGCCTTGAACTGTACTCAAAAATGTAGGTTTTGTTGGTTTTGGTGTACTTTGACGACTTGCTTCGTTGATACTCTGGTGTAAACGGTTCGAAGCGGGTAAGATGGACGCTCAAAAATAAAAGCTTTTTGTTTGCCGTGATCTCTTTTTCTATTGTAGCAAAAAAGAGGTTTGTGTGCTTGTTTTTCAATGACTCAGGCAGGTGAGTCATTGGAAGTCGTTGGATTTCAATGCGCCAGGCGGGTGGCGCATTGAAAAAGTACCGATTTTTAAGGTTTTTTGTGGCAAGATGACTTTTTTGTCAAAAGAGGCTTGACATATAGAATTTCTCGTGTTATTATTATTGGTCTTTTGAGATTGAGATATTTTTCTCAGAAGACTTCATTTTGTTCATTCACAAAAAAACTGAAGGAGAAATTCAGTGAAAAAACTGTTTGTTGCATTGTTTGGTTTGATGTTGAGCCTATTTTCGATTTCATCTTTTGCGTTGGATCAAGTCACAACCATTCCTCAAGCCGTTCCGTATACTTACAACGGTGTTACATATGATACCGTTGTGGTGTTTGGGTATCCCAATATGATCTGCAATTCTGTGCAAGCGTATTATTTAGTGTCGAGTGATTTTTCAGATAATCCGTCCTGGGCTTCAAATGGGGCTGGTATCGGTTGTGATTATTCACGTCCAAAAATCTATTTTGCGCCGTACGACCGTGTTGCTGCGTTTAATGCTGTTGATGTTGGTGGTGGTCAATGTGGATGGAATTCGACTCCAAATTCTGTCGTGACGTTTAGTTCATCGGGTGCAACAATTAATCTGGATGCCAAAGTTGATCGTGCCGTTTTTTATTCCTCCATTGACTTGTATTGGCGGGATAAGAACAGCTTCACTTTTCCGTTTACGTTTGGGAGTATTTGGACGTCGTATGGATACGTTCCTTCTGATGGAACACTTTTTTATTCTACGGGTCCTGAAGAAACTCGATTGCAGTTTCCGTTGACAAATGTGACGCCGTATACTGCGCCTGTTTCTGCTGTGATGGATCACTCGATGGCGGTTCCGTATAATGAAGATGGTGTCGTGGAAGCGTTTAATGGTGAGGAGGGGCGTGTTGAGTATGGGTGTGAATGTTATGCTGAGGACGGTTCAAGATGGTTTTGTAATTCACAAAACTATATGAGTTGTGATGGCGTGCTTGGCTATCAGAAGCAAGACCAGACTTTATTTCTGGATGGCTTGATTGAGTATGCTGATGATCATCTTTACTACGACGGTCATCCTGGATATGACTATCCTGAGGCTGAGAACATTAACATTTATACATCACAGTCTGGAACGTTGTGTGTTGCGACGGCTCATGAACAAGCACGCGTGCCGGCTGACGTCTGGCGTGATCCTGTGGAATGTGGAGATGTTCCTGACGTTGTGATTACGACTTGGGAAGGTTATCATACTTTCTATATTTTCCATGACGATCTTTACATCAATGGAGAAGAAGGTGATTACATGACCGTCTTTCTTCACAATGATGACCTGCTTGGTACCGTTCGTGCTACCATTGAAAACAATAGCTTTGCCACTGTTTCAGTTGGTGATGTTGTTGCACTTGTTGGTGGGTATGGACCGGAGGGTTCGGATCATTTTGCCGATCATGTTCATATGGAGGTTTACAAATGGAATGGTGTTTCTCAAGAATGGGATCGGGTTGATCCATATGGTGACGGCACGAATAATATTCTCTGGGAATGAGAATTTCTTTCAGTTTTTCTAATGCTGTAACTACAGCGTATTAAAAAACTCCCTACCAAGGAATTTGGTGGGGAGTGTTTTTTTTGTGTTTCGACTAATCGGTGAATTTGAATGTTGAGAGAAAGTCTGTAAAAGTTTTCTGTGAAATATTTACACCTCTTATTCTGTAAACTTTCTCATTGTGATACACAAGTAAATGTAGCTGTGGTTCTGCCTGTACGTATACAGCACGTTGATTATCGATACTAGTTTCTTCAATAATCGGGTACCGATTTGCCATTTCTGGCCGTTTCTTAAAATATTCGTCAAGTGATTTACTTCCTTCATAGACAAACCCTGTCCCCTCGGAGGTAATTGTTATTTCAACATTGAGACTTGTTTTGTTAATATTTGTGTTTGGAGCAAAAGTATCTGGACCTTCTTTGCAGTCTGTTTCAAATGCTGCTCCACCCATTCTTGTGTATGACTTCCACTCACTTGGATATTTTATTTCGTATCCATTTTCTTGGTTCTGACATGTTTTCCACTCTTCCACGGGTTCGCTGATTACTATTCCATCATTTGGTTCTTCTGTTGTTTGTGTGACTGGCGGTTGTGGAATGGGTATGATTGGTTTTTTTGTTGGCTGCATGTACAAACAGGCAATGGCAATTGTTGCAATTGCGATTGTTCCAACTCCCAGAATAATGATGAGGTTTTTGTTGTTTTTCATTTTGGTTTTATTGTTATTTTTTTCTATTATACCATGTTTTTCTCTGGGAATGAGAATTTCTTTCAGTTTTTCAAGTGGTAAATAACCGCGATTAAAAAACTCCCTGCCAAGGAATTTGGTGGGGAGTGTTTCGTACCTATGGGCGTAGGTACGGGCGTACCTGCGAGTGGGTTTTTTTATGACACTTCGGTGGAGGTGGGTTTTTTGGCGATGATTGATTGGATTTCTTCTTTGGAAATTGTTTTTGTTGCCCAGAGAGCTATAAAATAGGTTAGTGCTGAGGCTCCTCCAGCGACCAAAAAGGGTGCTTTTTGAAGCAAGAAGAGCACGCCTGCCATGCAGATGCTTGAAAAAACCATTGCGCCAAATTTTTCAATTTTTGGTGTATAGCCAATTTTTTTGATGACGATGACCACTGTTACTATCACAACAAGTGTTTCTGTAATGAGAGATGTGACGGCTGCTCCCATGTAGGAGTATGTTGGAATCACCAGGAGGTTTGTTGTGATGTTGAAGACGGCAATACATCCCAGTGCAATCATGAGACGTTTTTGCAAATTGGCAGCAAGGAGGACGTAGTTGAAGAAGTGTCCAAAGAAAATCGCGCCCAAGGCGAGAATGAGTATTCGCAATGCGTTTGCTGACGCAACAAAATCAGGTCCGCCGATGATGGTGATGATGTCTTCGGCAAGAAACAGTGTTCCGATCATTAGAGGAATTGTGCAGACGGCGAATATTTTGATTGTTTTGTTTCCAATTTCTTCAAATTTTTCTTTGTTTGTGAAGATGTGACGTGATAAGAGTGGAAGAACAAGGCCGACGACCATTGCTGGAAAAAAGACCAATGTATCGATGATTTTGTAAGCCGCGTTATATAGTCCAACTTCTGTGCTTGTTTTCATGAATGATAGGATGATCGTATCCATTTTTAGATATGAAAACACGATGAGGGTTGAAATTCCCATTGGAATTGATTGGGCAAGGAATGTTTTCCAGTAAGGAAGATCAATTTTTAATGAGAATTTTAGGAATTTTCTGCTTAAGAAGAAAACTGCACAGAAGTTGAAAACCATTGTCGCTGTGATTGATGAGACAATTGCAATCATTCCCCATCCTTTCATTACAGCGATGATTATTATTGCGATTTGTATTAATTTTCCAACAAATTCAACAATGGCAACGCGATCCATTGCAATATTTTTTTGAAAAATTCCATTTAGAACAATGTAGTTTGAGGAAAAGAAAAATGCAACAGCAATAAGCACGATTGCTGTTTTTACATCGTTTTGATAGGGAAGAAGCATTACAATGATTGGGGATAGTAGTAGAAAAATGCTTGAAATGATGAGTCGTAGTGTGAATACGTTTCCCATCGTTTTTTCCTCATTAGCATCTTTGCGAGAGATTTCTCTTGCGGCAACTGTGTGAAGTCCAAAATCGGAGATTGCCATGAAGAATGAAAAGAAGGCGAGAACCGTGGCGTATTCTCCAAAACCATCTTTTCCCAAGTGTCGTGTAATGAGCCCAATACTGACTAGTGCAATTGCTGTAGAAAGTATTTTTGTTGTACTGCTTATGACAATGTTGTAGGCAATTTTTCGTGCAATTGCCATATTTTTTTTATAAAGAGTTTATTTTTTTATAGCAGATGTGCCATTGTTCCTGCCGGTTTGACGAGGACTTGGCGATTTTGACCTTCTCCGATGCTTTCTGTTAGGACGTTTTTGTTGTGTGATAAGACCACATGTACCACACGTCGTTCGTAGGCAGACATTGGTTCCATGACAACGGGGCGTTTTTCTTGCAGTGCTTTCTTTGCAGCTTCTTGTGCATCTCGTGCAATTCTTTGGTTCTTTTGTCTGTGGTAGCTGTTAATGTCAACGATCAAGGACATGTTTTCTGGCATCATTTTTCGTACTAGTAGGCGACAGATGTGTTGCAAGCTTCGCAAGTTCGCGCCTTTTTGTCCGATTAATACGTTTGAATCTTTTTCTACAAAAATATCACACACAACACACTCTCTTTCGTCATCTTTCTTTTTTTGCACTTTCAGGGAACACGGAAAGCCCATTTTTTTCATCATCTGTGAAATTGCTTCTGTCACATCCTTCTGTATCTTGTCGTTTGTTGTGTCCATGCTGTTTTTTTAGAGTTTATCCCCATTACACTTTGTTTCTGCGCGCGTAAATGTTTTTGGGACAAACTCTAACTCCGATTGTTTTTTCGGGCTCGTTTGTGTTTTTTTGTGCCTTATTTTTCCCTTACTATGATGTAGTATTGTTGGGCGATTGTAAAGAGTGTTGATGCGAGCCAGTATAGTGCGAGACCTGCTGCAAAAGTTGATCCGATTACTAGTGTGAGCACCGGCATTAAGTAGAGCATTTGTTTGTTCATCATTTGTGCAAAATCTGGTGCTTCGGTTTCTTTTTCTTCTTTCTTTACAATTTTTTCTTTCTTTTTTTCATCTGCCACAGCTTTCTTTTGAAGCATCATTTTTACTTGGTAGTATTGTCCGACGGCTGCCATTACTGCCAGGACAATGCTTGGTTTTGCAAGGTCTAT
>JAGQLW010000062.1 GCA_020428995.1 Candidatus Moraniibacteriota bacterium
GCTCTTAGTTGGAAAAATGTCGAAAAAGAATACAGAGATTTTTACAAAAAAACAATCAGACACAAAAAATGAAAAAAAGAAATCGCAAGAAAAATTTTTTGCTACTCAAGTCGGTGGTGGCATTATTACTCGTCACACTCTTGGTGTGGTTGATTGACTGGACAGCTGTGTGGAGTCAAGTAGTGGATGTTAATGTGTATTACTTAACACTCTACACAATATTATATATCACTGGACTAGTTATTTCAGCGGTCAAATGGCAAATACTTGCAAGTGTGCATGGCTTTGTTTATCCATTTCAAAAATACTTCGGATGGTACTTAACAGGAACGTTTCTCAACAATTTTTTACCTGGTTTTGTGGGTGGGGACACATACCGATCCTATCGTCTTGGTGCCGGCGACAAACGATATAGTCAGAGTTCAGCAACAGTGACATTCGATCGCATCAGCGGTTTGATTGCTATTCTTGTGTTGGTAATTGTGTGTGGTTTTTTGGCGGTCGCATTGTCAACAGTGGAACCATGGCTAATATTGGCATATACATTCGTGGCGACAACAATATTGTTGGCATTATTTTTCTGGCGCATATCCCTCGTGTCTTTGCGCGCAATAGTGAAAAGATTCCTGCCACAAACCTTTGTAGTATTTCTCGATGATGTTGTGCATTATGCAAACAGAAACATTGTAGTCCGTACATTATCATGGTCATTTCTTTTTGCAGTTGTTGGCCTAGCAGTAACAAACTACACATTGTTTCTTTCAGTGGGAATAACACTCAATATAATAGACTTTCTCAGTATTATATTTTTGCTGAGTATTATTTCATCGATACCAATCTCAATTAACAATATTGGCGTGAAAGAATGGGGGTATGTTGTGATGTTTGGAGCGCTTGGTGTGGCACAGCCAGCCGCCGTGACTGTTGTGCTCATTGGACGGTTCATTCAAATGCTCGTCAGCCTCTTTGCTGTGCCGTTGTATTTGCGCGAAAAAAATGATGAAATTGTGTAAAGACGAATTAAGACAGAAGATATGAAACTGTGGATTATTAAAATTGGAAAAGCGTGTTCAGCACTCAAAAATGAAGGTGTGATTAGTGGTGGAAAAAGAGTTTTGAAATCATTTTTTGCATTGTTTCATAAGGTAGAATCAGCAGACGTGTTGATTATAACAGGCGGACTGGGAGATAGCGCAAGATACAGAGCGACACATGTCGCTGAAGAGTTGAGGTTAAACAGCGTATCAGCATCAACAACTGTGCAAGACAATCCATTCTTGTCACAATACGCTAAAAAATTTGTAGTATTCGTCTTTCATCGTGTCTTGTATACTTCTTCAGTAAAAAAACTGATTGATGACATAAAAAGACACAACAAAATAATCATCTTCGAAACAGATGATCTGGTGTTTGACAAAAAATACTTGGAACACATGGATATGTGGAAAAACATGAATGTGTTTGAAAGGAGGCAGTATGAAAATGGGGTGGGAGGAGAGATTCTGGCAGACGCTTACGTGAAACACTGTTCAACAAGTACAACATATCTTGCAGAGATTCTTCAAAAGAGAGGTAAAAAAGTCTTCATCGTACAGAACAAGCTTTCGATAGAAGATGTCAAAATCGCAGAAGAAGTACTCAAACAAAGGAAACAATCAAACAAAAAAGATGTAGCAATTGGCTATTTTTCCGGCACCAAAAGTCATGACAAAGATTTTGCAACAGTCGCAGGCGTTCTGGCAAAAATCATGCAAAAACATCAAAACGTAAAACTTTTCCTTGCAGGACCACTCAACGTTGGCAAAAATTTGGAGGAATATGAAAATCGAATTGAGCGCATACCATATGTCGAACGTGACAAACATTTTGCAAACATTGCATCCGTTGACATTAATATTGCACCATTGGAGATTGGAAATCCGTTTTGTGAATCAAAGTCTGAACTGAAGTTTTTTGAAGCTGGTATTGTTGGTGTCCCAACAGTGGCAGCAGCGACACAAACATTTTGTGAAGCGATTGAAGATGGGAAAGACGGCTTCGTGGCTTCCACCACAGACGAGTGGTATGAAAAACTAGAAAAATTAATCACAGATAGCAATCTGAGACAAAAAATGGGATCAGCAACAAAAAAGACAACAGAAAGACGATATGTAACAAAAAAAGGAGAACATAACGAATATTTATCATTTCTGAAACAAAAAATTGAAGACAATCACAGAAAAGAATAAACAAAGCAACTTTAGACTTTTACCTTGATTCTTGGTATACTAAAACACGATATAAATTCATCCTCAAGAACATGTTCAAGACACAACACGAAAACTATCGCGAACTGATTTGGATGTTGGCAAAAACAGACTTCAAACTGCGCTACCAAGGATCCGTCTTGGGGTACATCTGGGCGCTGTTAAGCCCGTTACTGCTCTTTACTGTCCTGAATTTTGTTTTCTCGTCAATCTTTGCTCGAGGGGCAGGAATTGAAAACTACGCTTTGCAACTGCTTGTTAGTCTTGTGATGTTTTTCTTTTTTCAAGAAGGAACAAGTGCGGGAATGAAAGCATTACGTGCAAAATCACAGCTGGTTACAAAAATATACGTGCCACGATGGACGATGATACTGGCGTCAACCGTCAACTCAGCGATGATTTTTCTGATGAATCTGGTTGTGATCGTACTATTTTTTGGGTTGTACAAATTTATACCAAGCATTGAATCAGTTCTCTTGTTCTTGTTTTTCTCAATGATGATCTATGTGATTATTGTGGCGTTTTCCTTTCTCGCAGCGCCATTATTCATTTATTTTCGCGATCTATCCATGATCTGGGATGTGGTGCTACGCGTCATGTTTTACGCAACACCAATCATTTATCCACTGCAGATGCTTCCGGAAAATCTTCAAAGAATAGCATTAATAAACCCAATAGCATTCATTATTCATTTTACAAAAGAATCATTAATCAACAACCACTTTGCGGAATTTTGGCAATACACAATATTCATTTCCTCAGTGTTCATATTTCTCGGTATTAGCCTGTTGGTGTACAAAAGACTAATTCCAAACATCGCAGAGAAGATTTAGAAAAATTGAAAAAAGAAAAAAAGATGAACAAGAACATTGCTATTTCAGTAAAAAACGTATCCAAGAATTTCCGTATCCCTCATCAAAAAGTGGATTCTTTGCGTAGTACGTTTGTTGGCGCGTTTCACAAAAAAACATATGAAGAATTCAGGGCGCTCGACAATGTTTCGTTTGAAGTGAAAAAAGGCGAGTTCTTTGGCGTGATTGGAAGAAACGGAAGTGGAAAGTCAACATTACTCAAGATTCTTGCAGGGATATATAAACCCGACACAGGCACAGTAAAAATTAATGGAAGAATTTCACCGTTTCTAGAGTTGGGGATTGGATTTAATCCCGAGTTGTCCGGACGTGACAATGTGTATCTCAATGCCACGGTACTTGGGCTCACAAAGAAGCAAATCGACGAAAAGTTTGATGAGATTGTGGCATTTTCTGAACTGGAACGATTCATCGATCAAAAATTGAAAAATTACTCAAGTGGCATGCAAGTGCGTCTGGCATTCGCCGTGTCAATCCATGCAAATCGCGAAATTCTCCTTATGGATGAGGTGTTGGCAGTGGGAGATAGTAATTTTCAATCCAAGTGCCTTCAAGAATTTAGAAGATACAAAAAGGAGGAGAAGACCGTAGTGATTGTTACACACAATATTGGCGTTGTTCAAGAGTATTGCGACAGAGGAGTGATGTTAAGAAATGGATTGGTAAAATTTGTTGGTGATGCAGACGAACTATCAAACCAATACATAAAGCAGAATATTTATGACGTAGGCGCTCGATCTGAAAAAGAACATTGTGAAAGAAAAAACGATTCACTTAATGATCCCATGGTTGCGCATGTATCAGCAATCGAATTCTACGATTCAGAAAATAGACGGAGGGAATCATTTGGTAGCGGGGAAGATTTAAAGATAAAAATCGCCTTCAGAATAAAGCAGAAAAAAAAGCGTATAAATATTGGTGTCAGCATATTCAGCAGTGAGCGAGTCTACTTGTTCGGGACAAACACGATTTTTGATCATTTTAAGATTATTAACAATGAACAAGACGAGATAGTGGAAATCAATCTTCGTAAGATACCACTCACACAAGGAGTATACTACGCTAGAGTAGTGATTGTGGGCGAAGATTTTACAGATATTCTTTCAACGGTTAGACAATCGAGAAATATTTATATTCAACAGAGAAATAGATGTGAAGGCTTGCTAAATATGGATCGTGAATGGAAGATTTCCGAAGAAATGGAAAATGAGGAGGTCTCGATATGTTTTACAATTGACAAAAATTATGCAGAGCACTGTGCTGTGACGATGACCTCAGTACTGCACAACAGTAAAAGCAATTTTCACTTTTTTATCGTCAGTAACAATTTAGATCAGAAAGAAAAAGAATATTTAAGAATTGTGCAAAAAAAAGTGAGGGATTGCAAAATTACATTTATAGAAGTAGATATAAAAAATTTTGAAGACTGTCATGTGCCAGAAGGTTCGCGTTTTATTATTGCAAATTATTTTAGATTGCGACTAGCATCAATCCTTCCACATCTCGAAAAAATAATCTATATGGATGCAGACATGATTGCAAATGCAGATTTAAAAGAGCTGTGGAACGAAAAATTTGACGGAAATTATATGATGGCGTGCAGATCAATGGTCTATGAAAGAAATTCTAAGCGTTTGGGATTATCAAAGAAAACTCCATACATCAACTCAGGGTTGATTGTAATGGACTTAAAATCGATAAGAAGAGATGGTGTTGAGAAGCTCTTTACAGAATATCAAGCTTATAATCCGGATAATCTAGTAAACGTTGAACAAGACGTGTTAAATTTAGTCTTAGTAAACAGAACACCTGGCATAAAACAGCTATCTCAGCAGTGGAATGTTGAGCTGAGAACAGATATAGAAATATTTGACGATTACAAAAAATTTGTGGAAAATCCATATATTCTACATTTCATCACCGATGATAAACCCTGGAAAAAAGGTTCAAGACAAAGATATGGAGAAAAGTACTGGGAGTACAAAAAGTTTCTCCAATAAGTCTATGAAAACATAACTATTTACCGACTAAGAAGATGGATACATTAGCAAGGCGGCAAGTTTTTTTGGATAATTTTGTAAGCTTTCCTTTACGTTATGGTGGGTGGGCAATATCAGAAGATATTCTGTACGACGTCCTACAATTTTGTTTATTAAAGGAACCAAAGGTGGTATTAGACTTAGGTTCAGGAACATCAACTATTGTTTTGGGAGAGTATGCAAAGCGAATGAAAAGAAAGGGCGTGGACGTAAAAATCATTTCAGTTGACTCCAATAAAGAGTGGTTGGAAGACACAAAGTCGCTGTTAATAAAAATCCATTCTGAAGACCATGTTAAGTTAGTTTATGCTCCAATCGTCCAAACAAAACATGGTCATTATTACGATCCAGAGAAGATTATTGAGATACTAGAAGAGAAAATCGAATGTATTGTGGTTGATGGACCACCGGGAAGCACACAAGAACAGGCACGATATCCAGTGATGCCATTTTTTGAAAATATGATATCCAAAGATGGTGTCATCTTTCTCGACGATGGAAAAAGAAAGGATGAAAAAGAGATTGTAGAGAGGTGGCTGGAAAATTTTCCCGAATGGAAAAGCGAATATAGAAAATATATGAAAGGAGGATTCATTCTATATAGAAAAGAAGCAGACATGGAAAAATATGTCATTGCAAATCATAATAGTGAAATTGCAGAATTACACACATTCTCAAAGATGGAAAAACAAACTGAGAAGGTAAAAGACCTTGAGCGAAAATTAATGGGAAGAGATCAGGAAATTGCTAAAATGAAGAAATCAAAATTCTGGAGACTAAGAGAACAATACCTAAGATGTAAAAAAGCCAT
>JAGQLW010000063.1 GCA_020428995.1 Candidatus Moraniibacteriota bacterium
TTAAGTATTCTGTATACGAGTTTTTGTGAAGAATGAAAGTTTGTTGTATCTTCCTGCCCTCTTTGCCTTTTTTTGTTTTTTTTGGTGGGGGATTTTGCATTTTCTCCAGATCGTTTTATTACTGTTTTTAACACTGTCAATTGATGTTGGGAAATCACTTCATTTTTTATATTAGATTACAGACCTATAGCTCCTTCCCTGTTTTGGTGCTAGGAGATATTTTTTAGTCATATGTTATGTATCATTATTTTTTATTGTAGTATCTATTGTTTGTCTGTACAATTTCTATAGTTGCTACTGTGCTTCATTTTTTATTTTCTGTTTATGCGCCTTTCCTATTCTTCCATGGATACATACATGACTTGCCCTCTTAAGTATAAATATAAAGAGATTGACAAGATTTCTGAACCTAAGTCTAAAGATCAGGTTTTTGGATCATTGATTCACGCAACCCTCAAATATGTTCATATACCTGCTATACTCCCCCCTACTTTAGAGCAGGCGCTTGATTATTTTTCTCGTGGATGGAATAGTGATGTCTTTGAATCTGAGGCGGAAGAACGTGCGCTTTTTTCTCAGGGGGTCGAGATTTTGCGTGATTATTATCGCATGAACGATATTTCCAAATCTAAGATTGTTGCCTTGGAGACACCTTTTCGAGTTGATGTGCCTGATACAGATGACCCAAACATTTCTCACACTATTTCTGGTATTATTGATCGTATTGATCGAACGGACGATGGGTATGAAATTATTGACTATAAGACGTCAAAAAAAATGCCTGCACAAAAAGATGTTGATGAAAATTTGCAGTTGTCAATTTATTTGTTGGCATTTTTGGACCGTTATCCTAAGGAGATTGAACGATTAGACTCTGTGCATGTTAGTCTTTATTTTCTTAAGCATGGTGTAAAACTTTCTTCCACTCGCACTCGTTCTGAGCTTGAAGATGTTCGTAATCGTTTTTTAGATCTTGTTTTTCAAATCCAAGAGAGTAATTTTTCTGCACGTCTTAATCCTTTGTGTGATTGGTGTGGTTATCAAAAGATATGTCCTTTGTGGCGACATAAATTTGTTTCTTCTCAAGAAGAATCTTCAGTTGATATTCAAGAAAAATTGTCAGAGTATCTGTCTTTACGTGATCAATCCCGTAGTGTTAAGCAACAGATAGGTTCTCTCCAGAACCAATTGATTGATTACATGAAAAAAGAAGATGTTGAACGCCTTTTTGATAGTAATAGCGAGAGTGTTGTTGCTCGGTCTGAACGAGTTACTCGTACGTATGATCGAGATGTTGTTAAAAATGTTTTAACTCCGCTTGGGCAGTTTGATAATGTTGTTAAGGTTGATGTCACGGCTCTTAGTCGTCTTTTGCCGTCTTTGCCTCGAGATATTCGTTCTTCTTTGGAAGATGCTGTTTCTGAGAAGAAGACATATAGTCTTAGTGTTAAAAAAAGTGCTTCTTGATTAAGCACTTTTTATTTTGTTGTTAGACTAAGTTTCTTATTTCAGTCACGATTTTATTTCGATCACGATTTTTTCTGGATTTTTGGGCAGTGTTTTTTGATTGAATGGTGGCCATATGCGCATTTCGATTTTTTCAATGTTTTGGTATTCTTTTTCTAATAACTTTCCAATTTCTTCTCTCGTTTTTCCAGCGATGTCTTGTTGAAATTTTTGTGTATTTATGTTTGGTGTGTATGTTATTTTTGCCTTGACTTCCCCACTGAACCCAGTGTTTTGTGCGTTTGTTTGTATTTTGTTGTAACTAATTTCCATTGCGACTTCCCCAGATAATTTGATTGCGTCTTTTTCTGCTTTTTGCTCAATTATTTTTGTGATGTCGTTTGACTGTATAACAAAAAATTTGGCACTTGCACTGATTGTGTGTTCAACTTTTTGTGCAATTACTTCTCTTGAAGGAGTGGTATTTTCTTCTGTTACCATCAAGGTTATTGTTTCTTTAATGAGTGTTTCATCTGAGTTTATTTTTTGACTTGCTTCGCTTATCAATGCTTCTTGTAATTCTTTTTCCGCGTTCTCTTTTGCGCTTTCGATGTCTTTTTCAGATACAGTTTTTATTGTTCCACTTTCTTCTCCACCACCAATCATTGGACGTGTTGATTTTGCATAGATTTTTTCTTCGCGTTGTGTTCCGTCTAGTCCAGGGATTGAAAATGTTCCTGGTCCAACATTAAATTCTTTTCCAGATTGATCTGCGATTACTTCCACTTCAATTGCACCTGGTTGTTTTTGCTCATTAACAATCTTTATTCCTGGCACTGAAACTGTTTCTACTAAGCGGAATAATTTTCCATCTTCTGTCAAGAGTCGTGTTGTTGCTACTAACGGTTGTGCTTCTTGAGAGTATTCGTTGTATATGATTACTGACCCGCGTGCTTTTTTGTCAGAAATATTTTTTTCGCCAGTTGTTTGCGCTTCTCCTGTTGCTTTCGCGCTCACTTCTATGACGTGAGCTTTGATTATTGGGGCTGTGATTTCATTGGCAGTGTCTGCGCTTAGAGGAGTTGTTACGTTGATTTCTTTTGGTTGTGTGACAACTGCTACGGTAGCCCTTTTTTGTGTTATTAGAAAAGC
This sequence comes from Candidatus Moraniibacteriota bacterium, assembly GCA_020428995.1. Taxonomy (GTDB): domain Bacteria; phylum Patescibacteriota; class Minisyncoccia; order Moranbacterales; genus JAGQLW01. Next base: position 2,599 of record JAGQLW010000063.1, read on the forward strand.
ACCTCCTGCTAGTATAATGAGGATTGTTGTGACAATTGCAATGTTCCACACTGAAGATTTCTTTTGGACAGTGTTTGTTTTTATTGTTTCTTTTCCATCACGTTTTTTGTTGTAGGGGTTCGTATTTTTTTGAATATCTGTTCGTTTTTTGTCTTCAAAAAATTCTTTTAGCGCTTTTTCTTTTTCTGGTGAAAAATCGTCTATACGTGCAGGGGTTTCTCTTTCCTTCTCTTTTTTTAATCCAACGTTAAAATTGATTGTTTTTTTCTTTCGAATATCTTCCATTGATGGCGTGCGACTTATTAATTCTTTGTTCAAGAGCGTGTCATTTTTTTGTGGTATTCGTTCCATGTTTCTTGTATCAATCCGTTCCTTCCTTTCTGGCAGTGTTCTGGTGAGCGGGCGTTCTTGTTGTTGCATGTTTTGCTTTATTTGGACCTTATCCTTTTGTATATTGATTGTATTGCATGATCTTTCTTGGGTATTTTTTTCTTCAACACGATCTTTGTTTTCTTGTATTATTTCCTCTGTATCATCTTCGTTTTCTTCTCTTGCAAAAAATGACGGTGATCCAATGTCTCGTGTTTTTTGTGTTTCTCCTTTTTTTTGTAAGTGTTCTTTGTTTATTTCAATTGATAATCTTTGTGTTCCTTCTTGATTTAAATCTTCTTTGTCGTCTTCTTCATTTGTAAAACTTTTTATTTCAATTCCTGCTTTTTCTACAATTCGTGCACCATCTTCATCTGATGTTGCAACACTGATTTTTTTGTTGGCTTTTTGAGCTTCACGCAGAAGAAGTCGTAGATTGACAACACTTTGGAGTACGAGCGCCATTGGAGGCACAATGAGACAAACAGAACTTTCAGGTGTCTGTCGAATTCGTTCAATTATAGATGTTATCTCTTCGTCATTTTCGACGTATAGTGTGGGCATATTTTTTCTAGGTTTAAAACCTTTTTTCTACTATTTTTTTTGTTTTTATTGTACAGTGCGCATGGCTTTTCGTAAAAGGTTTGCAACTACTTTTTCTTCATTTGCTAGATCGATTGCTAATGCTGCTAGTCCCATTGGTGTGACATCTTGAGGGGTTGTTAGTATGTTTGAATTGTCTTTGATTCTTGATACATCACGTGGTTGCAAGAAACGGATTTCTGGTTGTTTGGCAAAAGGAAGTTCTCTGAACCAATCTGTCTGTTCCAGTGCGTTTTTTATTCCTGGTAATCCTGAACCACCACCACAGAGATATACCGTTGACGGCAATAGACTGGTGTCAGAAAATTCACCAAGAGATAATTCAACACCGCTAAGCCAAACTCTGCAATCGTCTCCTAGTGCCCTTTCAATTTGAACTGTGGCGTTTTGTTCTAATTTTTGCAGGGCGTAGTCAATCTTGATTTTTTCGGCTTCCTCAAATCGTAATGAAAACTCCTGGGCAATTTTCTTTGTGAATGCACGTCCTCCCAGTGCAAACATTTTTGTTCCTTCTAATCCCCCATTTCGTACTACTGCTATGTCGGTTGTACCACCTCCAATATCGATGAATATTGCACTAAAATCGAGAACATCGTCAAATCCTACTGACATTGATACGGCGTATGGTTCCGCGGCGATGTTGAGCAAGTCAATTCCTAATTCTTGTGCGATTGACTCCAATGCTCCCAAATGTATCATAGGAGCGTATGCATTGAATACACCAATGGATACATCTCGCCCCTTAAATCCAATTGGATTAGTGATCCTATATCCGTCAATGCGTACATCTACAATTGCTGCGTTAATGAGACGAATGTCAATACGGTGACCCATTTCATATTCCAATTGTTTTACAATTCTTTCATATGCTTTTTCTTGAACTTTCCGAATGATGTTTTTTAGTTCACTTACTTCAATTGGTTTTTCTGATCGTACCCTTTGGTAATGTACGGTTGTTGTTGTTCCTTTAACATATTCTCCGGCGATACCTAGGATGGCTTTTTTTACTTTCTTTACTTGTGCTTGTTCTTTTGCTTTTGCAATTGCTTCTTTTGCTGTTTCAATCACGCCACTGATATCTGAGACGGCTCCGTTTTGCATGTTTCCTTGTTTTTGACGCACCTTACCGACACCTGTTATTGTTCCTGTGCTTTGTTTTTTGTCCACGTTAAAAACGAGTGCTTTGACCACTTCTGTTCCAATGTCTAGGGCTAAGAGAGTTTGTGTAGCGTTTCCTCCTCCAAATAATTGTGAAAACAATGACATATACTCCTGCAAATTTTATTTATATTTTGATTGATTCCTTCTTTATCTCCACTTTTGACGCTTCTTCTTCAATTCTGTCGATGGTTATTAGTCCTGGTGTTGCACCATATTTTTGAACAACGCTTGTTGCGTTTGCTGTTCCCCATTGCAATGCTTGATCGGGAGTTTTTTCTTTTAGAATCGCACCCACAAAACCACTTAAAAATGAGTCTCCCGCACCTGTTGCGTCAATTGCTGTATGACTGAGACAGCAGGCCGTATAAAATGTTTGTCCGTCATGTGCCCATGCACCATTTTGCCCATCTGTCATTATCACCATTTTTGTTCCTAGTATTCGCAATTGATTTGTGAGAAATTGAGGATCATTTTGTTTTTTGAGTTCTTCTTGATCATTTTGTTGCGAAAGAATTTCTAGCGCCTCGTCTTTGTTTATAAAGAGCATATCTGTCTGCGCAATCATCTCCAGAACTTTTTTGACGTTTTGATGTATGTTGTGTTGACCGGGGTTATATATGATTTTTGTTCCTGTTCTTTCTTTGTACAAAAGAATTTGTTGAATGTTACTTTCCCACTCACCGTGTAGTGATGCAATGTATGCGTGACTTGTTTTTGGGAGCATGTTTTCTTGCACGCGCAATTTTTCTCCGACATCTCTACTTACAAAAATTGTTCTTTGTCCTGATCTTTGGTCTACAACGATCATTGATAGATCACTTTTTTTTTCATTTGCCCGTTGAAGGTTCTGTATTGAGACACCTTTTTCTTCTAATTCTTCTTTTAGCCATTCTCCTGTCTGGTCACTTCCAATAATGCTGTTTATTATTGTTTTTGTTCCTAATAAGGCAATTCCTGTTGCAACGTTTGCTGCACACCCACCAACACATTCAACCCTATCTTCAACATAAATTTTCGCGCCTAATTCAAAAGCGATTTTTTTTTGCGATAGCATGTCATCTGGTGTTTCCATGATCGTTCCTTGATTTGTTGGGAAGAAGACGTCCTTACCAATCGATCCTATACATAGTACACTAGTATTTTGTTGTGGGTCTGTATTCATTTTTTTGTCTCTTATGATTTTCTTTCCGTTTTTGTACTTTTTGCGATTATTGGTTTTTTGTTGCTAATTGAAAATAGATTTCTTGTAAGCGATTGTATTTTGATACACGTTCTCCGCGTGATGGTGCTCCGGATTTTATGTACTCAGTTTGTGTGCCCACAGAACAGTCCGCAATAAAATCATCACAGGTTTCTCCGCTTCTGTGTGAGAACATCGTTTTCATATTGTGTTTTTTTGCCAGGGCAACTGCTTTGATTGTTTCTGTAACAGATCCAATCTGGTTTGGCTTGATTAATACAGTATTGCAGGCATTTTGTTCGATGGCTCTTTGAATTCGCGCCACATTCGTTACAAGCAGATCATCTCCGATGAGCATGGTTTTGCTTCCGATTTTTGTATTCATTGCAGTCCATCCACTCCAATCACTCTCGGACAGTCCGTCTTCAATTGATAGTATTGGATATTTTTCCAACCATTCACCGTACATGGTTACAAGAGCTTCTCCTGACAATCGAACCCCTTCTAATTCTAAGAAATATTCGTTTTCTTTTTCCATAAACGAATTTGCTGCTGCATCAAATCCGATTTTAATATCTTCATTCATTTTATAACCAGCTCCCTCGGCTGCTTGGGTGATCAAATCAAATGGTTCAGCGTTTGATTCTAGGTGTGGGGCAAATCCTCCCTCATCTCCAACGGATGTGCTGAGTCCTCTGTTTTTCAAAATCTCTTTTAGTTTGTGAAAGATTTCACTTCCAGCACGATATTGTTCAGGAAATGTTTTGATTCCGTCTGGCACCATCTTGTATTCTTGGATGCTTAATCCGGAGTCTGCATGTTTACCCCCATTAATGATATTAAACATCGGAGTAGGTATTGTGAGATGTTCTTTTGTGTTTCTTGCCAGGTCGGCAATGTGTTGGTATAGAGGCATATTTTTTATTGTTGCGCCTGCGCGACATGTTGCAATTGATACTCCAAGGATTGCGTTTGCTCCAAGACGTTTTTTGTTAGGTGTCCCATCTGTTGAAATCATTATTTGATCGATCTCTTCTTGGTTTGTTGCGTCTTTTCCTTTTAGTAATGCATTGATCTCTCCATTAATGTTTTTGACTGCTGTTTGCACTCCTTTGCCACCAAATCGTTTTTTATCATTGTCTCGTAGTTCATGTGCTTCAAATTCTCCAGTGGATGCACCTGATGGGACAGACCCTTTGGTTTTTGTACCATCTTTTAGGGTTACCTGTACTGCTATGGTTGGGTTTCCTCGTGAATCTAGTATTTCCTGTGCAACTATTTCCGCAATTGTGTTTTTGTCTGTCATAAGATTTTCTTTATTTTTTTATTTCTTTCAGTATATCAGTTTTTTCTTTTACTCCCTACCCTTTGTCGGTGAGTATTTGAATTCCTGGCATGATTTCTCCAGAAAGGAACGCTAACATTGCGCCACCGCCCGTTGAAACAAAATCCAAATTGTCCAGTATGTTCATTTCTTCTAATACTTGCAATGATTCCCCTCCTCCAACAACCTCGAATGCTTTTGTTTTGTTAATTTCTTTGGCGATTGCATATGTCCCCTCTTCAAATGGTTTTTTTTCAATCATTCCCATTGGTCCATTCCACACGATTGTTTTTGCCCTAGAAATTTCTGTGCAAAAATTTTTGATTGTTTTCTTTCCGATATCTCTTCGTTTTTCGTCAGCAAAGTCATTTGGCAATAGTACATTTTTTGCAAATGTTATTTTTTCATCCACGGCCTCATTTGCAATCTTTCCCCCCACCAAAACTATGTCGTATTTTTTTTCAAACATTTTTATCATTGGTAACTTTGTGTGTATTTTTGCACCACCAATGATGGCGACGGCTGGTTTTTCTGGATTTTCTTTTACTTTGGTGAGTACGTCGATTTCTTTTTTTAATCGTATTCCTGCAAACGATGGTAAGACCTGTGCAATTGCAACAACCGAAGAATGTTGCCTGTGACACACACTGAATGCTTCGTTTATGTATGCATCGAAGGGTTTGGCAAGTTCTTTTGCAAAGTCCATGTTATTTTCCGCCTCTTTTTTTTCAAAGCGAATATTTTCCAATAAAATAATTTTTTCTTCTTTATTGTTGGACAGGGCTTCTTCCACTCTTTTTCCAACGCATGCGGGTACAAATTGTATTGGTGTGCGGAAGATGCGCTCCACGTCGTCACTAATGCGACATGTGGAAAGTTTCGGACATTTTCGTGGCTCGTGAGTTCTTTTGCTATCTTTTTGGCAGGAACATTCTTCGGGTCTTCCTAAATGAGATAAAAGCGCAATTTGTGCACCTGCTTTTTTTAGATACATCACCATTTCTTTTGCAGCTTCTATTTTGAATCGTTCTTTTACATCTCCTTTTTCGTCGATAGCCACATTGAAATCAACACGCACAAGCACGCGTTTGTTTTTGAAATCCTGGATGTTTTTTATTTCTCTTACCATATTTTTTGATTTTAGCCCATTCCAAGGATACCTATTATTAGTCCGGCCGCTGCTGTTATTGCTGTGAAGATCCATGCGCGCATGACAATCTTTGGTTCTGGCCACCCTTTTGCTTCGAAATGATGATGGAGCGGTGCGGCAAGAAATACTTTTCTTTTGAATAATTTTTTGCTGGTTAGTTGTATTGCAACGCTTGCAGACTCCATCACATAGATTAGCACGATGAGAAACAGCACAATGGTACTGTTTGTTAGCAGTGCAACCACTCCCAAAGTCGTTCCCAACGACATTGCACCTGTGTCTCCCATGAAAAATCGTGCAGGATAGACGTTGAACCATAGAAATGCTAGGAGTGCGCCAGAAATTGCTGCACACAAAGCTGAGAGGTCAATTTTGTTTTGCATGAATGATATTATGCCAAAAGCACCAAATGCTGTTAGGAGCACTCCAGCATTGAGTCCATCCAGTCCATCTGTTTCATTTGATGAAATTGCGGTGAAAAGGATGACAAAAATAAATAATGGAATGTACCAAAGACCAATGGAAAAATCCCCCATCGCTGGAATATGAATTTGATCCCATCCAAGTTTTTCATAAAACCACCAAGCGCCAACACCAGCGATTCCTATGAGCCACCAGAAGCGCATTAAGAAACGCATACCCCCTCCTTTGTTTCCTCCCCATCCACGAATACTCATAATGTCGTCACATAGACCAAGAATCCCCGCTGCTCCCAACGCAAACAAGGGTAGCCATGTTTGAGATCTGCTGAGAAAATCCAGTCGTGCAATGAAATTTGTATTGTATATTTCTGCCATTGCTGGGAGGAGCCAGTGACTGGCAAAAGCTAAGATGATGACACTTACCCACATGATGAGTCCTCCCATTGTTGGTGTTCCAGATTTTTTGGCGTGAAGTTTGTTTACGTAGGCCAATTTTTCTCCACTGACAGACGTTTCTTTGATGCGAATACCGAAACGATATTTATAGAGAATATGTGTCCAAAGTGGTGTGAGAAAAAATGCCAACAAAAACGCCAGCACTCCCGTTGAGAGTACTTTGATTACGTTTGTAACTTCTGGAATTGTGTAAATTTGTGCGATTTCCATAGCGCTATCTTTTCTTTTCTATTTCCATTGATAATTTTCACCTACCCATGTAATCATTTCTTTAATATCTTCCCATCTGTACGGATTGTCTAGCATGGCGGATACGATTGTATGTTCTCCGCTTGGGTCTGTTGCAAAACCGAGAAGAGAATACCCTGCTAATGGTGTGAACCCTGTCTTTGTTCCCAATAGTTCAGGAATTTGTCCAAGTAGTTTGTTGGTGTTGAGCAGGTCGTGTGTTTGTTTTTTGTCAGAGGAGGTGATGGATTTTGCTGGTGTTTGCAAAATTTCAAGAATGTCTTTGTTTTTGATTGCTTCTGCTCCTATGCGCGCAATATCGTATGCACTGGAATAACATTGATCTTCTTTCCCTGTGATTTCTAATCCTGATGCGGTGCAAAAATGAGTGTCTCTCAATCCCATTTGTTGTACATATTCGTTTAGTTGGGAAACAAATTCTTCTTCTGATCCTGCAACATGCTCAGCAAGAGCTTTGGCAGCGTCGTTTGCACTGTTCATGAGCGCTGCTCGCATCAGATTTTTTACTGTTATTTTTTCACCAGGGAACATCCTTGGTGAAATGCAATACCCAGACCGTGGACAACCAACACGTGTTCCTTCAACTTGTAGGGCTGATTCTGAAATTGTCACGACTTCATCAAGATTTTCTATTTTTTTTGTCACAAATAATGCTGTGGCGATTTTTGTTAGTGATGCAATTTGTCTGTGTGCGTTACCTTCGTGAAAATGGAGCACTGTTTGTGTTTGTGCATCAATGATTGCTGATGCGTGAGCGTTAACCATAACTAAATCAACAGCACCCTCTTTTCGTGAAGGTATCAGTGTTTTTGCCATGGGAACTGTTGTTTTCGTGTTCTGTTCTACAATTGATGAAATGTCTGTTGTAACAGTGTGAACACCTTTTACTTGGGGATTACTTTGGCCAATTGCGTGATTTTCTAACAATGTGGTCACTGTAACATATGTCCCTATGAACAACACAAGACTGGCTATTATTTTCCACATTCTTTTACTCGTTGTGTTCGTGCGCGGTTCTTGTTCTAGGAAATATACCTTTTCTTTTTGTTGTTGTACCCATTGTTTTTGTTGTGGTCTAGCGGTTCTAATGTCCGCCATTGTTTTTTTGTGCATTTTTTGTAATTACATTAGACACGCAATATTTATATCACGTGCTTTTCTTTTGTCTTTATCTTATCACACATCGTCGTTTTGTGGCAGTATATTTTTCTTTTGTTTTTTGTGGTATACTTTTTTTACTAATTTGTGTGTGTAAAAGATGTTGACTTATGCAAGATTTGCAAGAAATTTTTGATAAAATGCAAGAACTTAAGAAAGAGCAAAAAGAGTTGGGTCGTGCGTATAAAAATGAACTGGCGGCTGATCCTAATTATGAAAATGTTGTTGAGGAGGTTAAGCAGGTTAAAATTAAGAAGGAACAGATTGAAACGGAGACAAAAAATTCACTCGGACGTGATTGGGATCGTTTTGAGGAAGTGAAGCGTGAAATTGCGGCTTTGCAAGAGATGGCATCCGATGTTGCGTTCAATACGCTTGTTGAAGGCAAAAGCATTGAACTGAAGGACAAGTATAATAATGAGTACGCTCCGGTGTATAAGGTGTCGTTTAAGAAGATTCAATAGTTAAACAGTCTTTTGTTGAGGGTGCTTTTTGTTTTGAAACATTGTGGCAAGAACCTGCTTAAAAAAAAGACGGAGACCTGTTTTTAGGTTCTCCGTTTTTGAGACACTGTTTTTTGCCAGTTTTTTTGTTGTGTCAGAATTTTTGAGAAAAAAAACCGCCTGTTACCATGCGTGGTGAGGCGGTTGATTGTGTTATTATTTTTATTTTTAGTCTCTCCATTCCATGTGAATCACCCTTGCCACTGGACTTACCAGGTCAATGGAGGATATTCCGTAGATTGTTGCGTGAAACGATCTCCTTATTTCCAGATTTTTGTTGTCTGGTGATTTGTAAATCATGCGCTCTTCACCCAGGTTAAATTCTTCACCCATTATTTGGCGAAATTGCACCAACAGGACTTTTTTTGCACACATGTGCGTATCTGGCAAAGATCGCAGAAGTGTTGCCAGTAGATGTCCTTTGTACTGACTTTCCACAACCGTTCCATGATCAGTCCATGCGCCTTGTGCAACAGGAAACGGATATACTGCCGTTAGGAGTATGTTGCCGTTTTTTTGTTTTACAAAGTCACCCGTAAGCACACCAATATGTTTTGTTTGCTTTATGATCACTATCAATATTTCCAGCATTCTTTGCACAACGGTTTTTTCCATTGGTTCGAATGATGAAAATTCTGTTGTTTCACAGTGAATCCTCCCAATTGCATCAGTAGTCATTGTTGCGTGCATTGGACGGTAGGAAGCAACTGTCCTTCCATTTGCCACAACGGTCATTGTTATACATTCTTCTTCTTGCGCAAGACGTTGTTCCAATAAGAAACGTGCATGGTTATTTTTCTCAAGATCAAGCAGTCTTTGCAGACTTTTCTTATTTGTTACAACAGCCTCCCTTGTTTGATCTGTCCACGACAGGGGTGGGTGGTTGATGCGCAATATTCCCGGTAAGAGTTTTTTCACGATCTCCTCATCAAAGTCTCTTCCACCCATCACGACTGTATATGGTGCTGTTGCGCACCCTGTTGGTGTTTGGGTTTGGTCTTGGAGTGTGTTTGTCAGCAATTGTGGATATGCATAATGTCGAAATCCTTCTGGGGAGGGATAGATATTGTGCATATGAAAGATTCTTCGCAATCTTTCATATGTTGGAAATCCACAAAAGTTCATGCACAAGACTGCGACTGCCTCTGTTTCTCTGAGGACTTTGTCTGTTACTGTTTCGATTATCAGCACATTTTTTACCACTCTTGTTGCTGGTCCTCCCAATTCTGCTCTTGAGCACAACAAGACCGGGTGGTAACCCATCTTGGTTGCTTCGTGAATAATACAAAATGTATCAGGTGTGTTTCCAACAATGATTACGGTTTCCATCGTTTGAATCCCCTCCACGTGTTTCAATGAAGAGGGGTCAGTTTTTGAAAAAATCTGACCCCTGTTTGACGTTGTACATGTACATCCCTGTTTTCATGCTGCTTCTCTTTCTTCCATTGTAATCTCGATTGCGAGATTGAGCGGACAACGATGTCTTTTACCCTTTTTAGTGTAAAGAACGAATTGCATCATTCCTGAACCATTGCACCATGTGGTGTGGCGACCTTCGCCCAGTTCTTCACCACAGGAGCACATGCTTTTCTCCGTGGCAACAGTGCCCAAAATGATTTGGTTGTTGATTAAGAATTGTCTCGTGGACATGGACATCCTCCTCGGATGGTGGCATCCTTGGTTGGTGAAGTGAAAAAAACTGTGTTTGTTTTTGTTATGTACTTTATAGCACGGGAATTGCTATTTGTAAAGACAATTTGTAACGTCGTTTTCTTTCATTTCATTTTATTTATTTTTGTTTTATAATCCCCTTTCTCACTTTTTGAGTATTTTCGTATGGTGTTTTTTGATTGTGTGATATACTAAAAACAGTTTATATACTTATTATATGTTTTTTATTTCTCGTTTTTATCGTAAGACTTTTTCTTGTTTTGCAACTATTCTTTTGCTGGTTTTTTTTACATCTTTCTTTCCTGTTATGGCTAATGACTCTGAGAGTCTCAGTGATATGCAAGAAGAGCTTGATGAACTTTATAAAGAAGGACAGAAGTATCAAGGGATTATTAACTTGAAGCAACGCGAACAAACATTATTATCGCAAGAGATTAATAGTATCAACGCCGAAGTTTCTCAGGTGGAGGAAAAAATTCGTTCTCATGAAGAAGATGTGTCTGATATTGAGCGTGAATTGGAACGATTGGGACATGTTATTACAGAAAAGGAAGAGCTGGAGCAGTTGCACAAGGATGTTCTTGCTCAGCTTGTCCGGTCTTATTATGAAGATTCTTTAGGAAAAGATCTTTCGACACTTTTTTCTTCTGATTTTAATGCTCTTTCGGACGAAGATCGTTTGATACAAACTGGTGACAAAATTGATGAACTGCTCACAGAAACACAGTCACTTCGCAAAGCACTTGAGACAGATCGTCGAGAACAGACAAAGCGAAAAAAAGATTTGACAACTCTTCAATATCAACTTGAGCAACGCACACAATATCTTGCTAGTACGCGTTCGTATAAGCAAACACTGGTCGCGCAAACACAAGGAGAGTTAAATAAGTACGGGACTAAACTTACAAAAGTGCAGGAGGAGCAGTCGAAAATTCAACGTGAAATTGAACAAATTGAATCAGGAAAAGTTGATAGTGTGGATTTTGATGATGTTCCATCAAAAAAAGAAGCTAATTTTGACTATCCAACAAGTTCTGTGAAAATTACACAAGGTTATGGTAAGACAAGTTTTTCTCATAATTACGGTTCGGGATTGCATAACGGTGTCGATTTTGATGGTGAAACAGGAGACAAAATTAAGACTGTTGCAGATGGTAAGGTTGTTGCCACGGGAGATATGGGGCGTTATGGCTATGGTAAGTGGGTGGCTGTTGATCATGAAAATAATCTTGTGACACTGTATGGACATATGAGTTCGGTCAGTGTTTCCAAGGGAAAGAAGGTGGATCAGGGAGACACTGTTGGTAAGATGGGTAATACGGGTTACTCCACAGGCTCGCATCTTCACTTCACTGTTTTTTATGGGCCGTCTTTTGGCTTATCAAATTCTGCAAGTGTGAGTGGTTTGAAGATTCCAACAGGTGCGTCAATCAATCCAATGAACTTTTTTTAGTAAAAAAAATATTGGCTCTAGACCAGC
>JAGQLW010000064.1 GCA_020428995.1 Candidatus Moraniibacteriota bacterium
GAAATCTAATTGGTCTCTTTGGCTATCCTTGTGGGAAAAAAACGACACTATCTACAAAAGTAGAAATCTAATTGGTCTCTTTGGCTTGATATGAGTGATGTGACAGACGAAATCTACAAAAGTAGAAATCTAATTGGTCTCTTTGGCGCTAAAGCAGTTGTTTAGTAGTGCAAATCTACAAAAGTAGAAATCTAATTGGTCTCTTTGGCAACTCAACTGCTTACCAAACGATACGATCTACAAAAGTAGAAATCTAATTGGTCTCTTTGGCTCACGAAATGCTTTATTTAAGCCAAAAAGATGCAAATCCCGCATATTGCGTGGACGACTTTTTGGCTTAAATAGGCGAAACCACAAAATTCTGGTTGAGGTTTTGTGTTTTTGCCAAAGAAATTGATAGAGGCCGATCAAGATTTCCACCTTTCTCTTTGAAAGGTTAAATTGTTAAAGTCCATCATAATATTTTTATCTTAACGTACTTATCCAATCATGACAACGTCTTCGTCCTCGTGCTTTGCATATCCAAAACGTAGCACTTTTTTCTTGCACCCTTGGCATATTCGAAAGATGACAATACTGTCTGCTCCCGTAAATTCTTTTTTGTATTTTATGTTTACTTCTGTCAAAATATTTTCCAAAATTCTTTCACTGTCCCGAATCTGAAAAACAGAGTATTGAATTCTGTGCCCATACTTTTCCAAAAATTTTGAAAATCTCGTGCGTGGACGATCTTTCTCAAAGTCATATGAAACAATCAACATATTTTTTTCTTTAACGAATAATGAATTTCCCCATTTCTCCTTCATTGTTCAAAACGAGATAATAATATGCTCGCACGTACTGGTGAATTTCCATTTTGTAATTCATAATTTCCTTGAGAAAAATGCGTGCATACTTATTATTTTTTTGATACTGAAGTCCGTACACACCTTTTCTCACAGAAAAATCTTTCTCGTCAAATTGCCCCAATGTGTGCATTTTCACAAGTGCTCGTTCCACAATACATCGAAAAGGCTCCATAATGTCACACGAGAGAGACTTCCTTTGATAGAACAACTGGTGATACACCCCTTTGTATGTGTCAAAACCATAGAGGCGCAAAATTGAATCCACGAAATTGAACAAAAAACTATACCCCATGTCCAACAGGATATTATTTTCATCAATTTTGCCTCGTGGAATTCTTTTATGCCAATTGATTCTGGAAAAATATGCCTGAAAAAAATCTTTTGATGCCAACCCTTCCACCCCTCTCAACTCCCCCAAATCTTTTGCCTTTTGGATTTTCTCTTTCATTATTTTTTTGTATGCCAGGCGCGTTCGTGTTCTCACCACATCACAGTCAACTGATCTCAAAAGTGCCAGATGATTGACAAGCTTATTTTCAACGATTTTTTTTGCAATTCTTATTGATTGTTCTTCTTCCAGAGCATATTGTTTTTGACGAAGAAGATAGTTTCCTTCTGCATACGCACCAATAGACGCATATGTCGCAAGGTTTCTTTTCAGGAGAAACAATGACGCGCCGTTTGCCATGCACTTTTCCATGAGTTTGCTTGTCAGCGTTGTTTCTCCAGCAATGAAGACTGCCAAAAGACGATGGAGTGGCACTTTGTCGATTGTGCCGTATGTTCCTGACACAACAATGTTTTCATTCCTGAAAGAGAGTTGTGGTTTGGAAAAGTCCGCGGTGTTCAAGAATACTACTTGTTTATGACGAAAGTCTGGTGTTGAAATCATATTTTTTTTGGTTAGAACCTGTCTACATGTCTCATGTCGAGCTACAAATTTTAGAATTTCGAGTGAAAAACATAAAGATTGAAGAAAAATATCGAGATATTTTGACGAAATCTGAATGTTTTGTAGCCGAAATTATAATGTTTTAGCCGGCAAAGAGTTTTTACATAGCTAATCTGGTGAGATTGTAGACAGGTTCTTAATTATTGTTCACGCCTGCACAATTCTCGATAGATGCAATTGCGACATTTTTGAATATTCTGTTTTGGACTACTTTTTGCAACATTGAAAGCGCGGATTTTTTCGATTGTCTTTTCAAATGCATAGAGGTCTGGTCCATGAAAATGAATCTCATATTTTTTGTTGTCTGACAGTGAATGCAAAAACATTTTTTCCACAGGAAATCCCATTTCTTCCAACGCCAACTTTTGTGCATAGAGCTGAAATCGATACCCATCGTAGACACGATTGATCTTTCTTTTTCTTTCTGTGAGTACCTTTGTTTCTTTGTCGTACACATCAATCTTTCCAATCACGCCATAGGCATGAGAAAAAACCTCCATTGCTTGCAAAAACTTTTTTTGTGAGGAATATCTTCCTGTGTCTGTTGCTTCGTGCGCGATTGTGCCGGCGACTTGTGGCTTTGCTTTGTACTGCTTGTCCACAAATGTGTAATAAATACTGTGGAAATAGAGCGAGCGCTGACAAAAAATGAAATCGTTGATTGTGGAGATTTGGACGTAGTCGTACATTGCTTTTTTCTTACCAATAACAAAACAGACTATCTTATCACAAGATGTCTGCTCTGTCAATGTTTTGTGTGTGTTTTTTACCTGTCTTTTTGCGCGAAGTTATCCCATTGAACGTCGGAGATGTACAAGTCGCCCAATGTCATCTTTTTACATGAGCTGTTTTTGTTTTTGAATTCGCTTATTCGTTGAAGCAGAATAACTCCTTTTTTTGCGATGTTATATGCCCCATTATCATCTCCATTTTTTGGAAGATCTTTGTCATTCTTATTCCTGCTATCAAAAAATTGCTCAACAGGCGACAAGATGAAATCATCTTTTTCTTCTTTTTTTGCTTTTTCTGAATCATCTGTGTTTCTGATCTGACAAATGAGATTAAATAAGAACGTGAACTCTTTGAAAAATTTTTCGTTGCCTTTTGCTTCCAGGCTTCTGATTTGTTTAAGAATGTCTTCACCTTCTGCAATGTGTAAACCTTTCTGAGTAAACAAACTTTTGAAATTCTCAGTTAGATCTTCATAATGATCATACCCACCTTTGTTATTGTTTGCGTTTCTGTTCCACCGGAAACGTTCCACACAACTACACACAGTCCATTTTGTCTTTTCTTGCCATTCTTTTTGATCTCGAAAATTCTTGATATCGTATGTAAATTCAAAACGCTGATTTTTAAATTCGATTTTTGAGAATTTGAGAATGTCTGCTTTTGCTTTTTCGGCATTTGTGTATTTGAGCCGCAAAGATGGTCGCCAACCAGTAACCGGATCGATTTTTGATGTGTAGGCTGCCTGAGTATAGAACAAAATTCCTGTTTGCTTTCCCATATCTTGAAAACTTTCAATCGGTGCTGCGAGTTGGAACGCCTTCAGCAAATGCCCGGCTTTGCTCGCATCTTTTTCTCCTTTTTCTACCAGAAAACTCAATTTCTCAATCAATGCTTTTTCGAGTTGTTGATAAATGGACTTTTCAATTCCACCCCGAATTTGCTTGAAACGCATGTTTAAGTCTTCAAAAACAACAATGGCGTTGTGCTTAATGGCAAGATCCGCAATCTTTCGCACGACTTGAGAAATGTATCCTTTTTTCAGATCTTTGATTCCTTCAATTGTTTGCCAATCTTTTCTTTCTTGTTCTCTCTTCTTTGCCCTTTCTTCGAGCTTTTCGGCATAGTTCACTCCATTAACCTCATTGAGGCTTGCGCTTTCGAGTACTTCCCCCTTTTGATTGATCACAGAGTAATACGCCAGATGCTTTTCACCACGATCGACCCCAATGATGTTTATGTCAGAATTATTAGCAAGAAAATTATTGATATGAGCGTTAAAATTTCCTTCCTGACTTCGTGCGTAATTGAGTTCAATTGGAAAATGAAGAAACATCTTATCTTTTGAATATCTTTTATTTCTTACAACACTCTTTCCTTTTGAATCTTTTCTTTCTCCTAATTTTTCTTTTTTAGTTTTTGGGCGAAAGAAAATTTCACCTCCTCCACTTAATTTGAAAATGACGCCATCTTTATTTTCAAGATTTTCCTTGAAAAAGAGAGACTGAAAATAGAGAGTGTGAAGATTTTTTGCCCCAGAACTTTGCGCTGAAAAATCTTTATTATAAACCTCAAAAACGTACATGAGTGATGACTCGGTAAGTTTCCGTATTTCATCAAAATTTAACTTTTCCCATTGTAATTGGTAACATGATCGAATCGTGTCTTGATAAAAGTCTGCAATATTTTTATATTCCGAACTTTCTTTCCACTTAAATGGAAAGTGCTTGTATGAATTATGCCTACTAAAACCAAGCTTGAAATAATC
>JAGQLW010000065.1 GCA_020428995.1 Candidatus Moraniibacteriota bacterium
AGTTTGTGATGCGCCAGACTCATTAACAAGCGTATTGGAAACAACAGCAGACGCTCCATCCTCAACACGCACCCAATCACCAATATGCGCGTACTTTTGTGAATTAACCGTTGTTGCACCACGATCAAATGACACAAATGCACCAGAACCATTTTCATCAGAAACATTTTCAACAGAAAAGAACGCTGAACCTCCAACAATTTCATTAGTGAAAGGAAGGCCTGACAAATTAAACTTCTTCCCCACAGAAAAGAAATAATCAGCACGATAGTCACCAGAAGGAAGGTTCTCGGGAACATTCCATGAAAAAGAAACATCAGAAGAACCAAGTGGTGCAAGAGCAACATCCTCAGCAATAAACACCTCGTCAACAATATCATGGCCCATCGTCTGATAATCTGTACGCTCACGCGAAATACGTGTAAAAACATACCCATCAACAATTGGATGAATATTTTGATTCGTCACGGAACCAGAAAATGTCACAACGTCTCCAGGAGCATACACACCACGATCAGTCCCAATACCAAATTGAACACTTTGAAAATGATAATAATCAAAGCAATCAACAATTTGCAAACTTCCCGAAGGAGATGGCGACTCAGCAAAACTCACCAATGGCACAAAAAATGCTGACACAAACAACAGTCCTAAAAAAGACTTCGCACTCCGAAAAAAATACCTCATAGAGACACAATGGATTATCAAATTAAATGGATAAAAAAAATTATACCACAAAAAAATGGTTCTCAAAAAAATCAACACAAACCCTTGTTGCCAGTCTTCTCACATTCATGAAGAAACTGCACATCCCCCACAGGAAGAGCTCGATCATACACACGAATATCATCAAGCAGTGCATCCAAATAATTAAGATTCTCAGGCGCTCCATCATGACCAAAAAGATATTTCAAATTTACAGAAGAAGGGATTGAACCAGAAACAACACTTTCACCCTCTTTCACACCATCAACATAAAGACCAAGCACAGTACTACCAAGAGCATTCGCGCTCGGTCTCCAAGTAACAACATAATGATGCCATGGCTCAACCGAATTTGCAGGAATATTTGCAGAAACACTATTCTCAACACCAGAACCAGCTTTATACAAAAAATTAATCTTCTGATTCTCAACAAAGACAACAACTCCGCGCGAAAGATCGTTATTAACATAATCACTGGCAGAAAAAACAGTGAGCGCATCAGTAGCAACATCTTGTGGCAATAACATCCAAAAAGACAACGAGCCCCGAGAATAAAAAGATGACCCCCTGCCAGACAAAGCCTCTCCAAGATCAGAAAGTTCCAAAAAAGAATTCTCCTGGCCCAAAAAGACCAAAGAATCTCCTCCCAAACCATTGTGTCCGATCAAACCAGAATCAGCCGTAGAAACACGAACACCACCTCCATCACTGTCCAAAAAAGATAAACCATAACCATGACCAGCCACATCTTCCACAACACGTTGTCCTCCAGAAATTTGATTATCATCAACAGTCCACTGCGCAAACAATCCATTTTCAATACGACGCACATCCGCCTGCAAAACACGCCGTGTGTCACGATAAAAACCAACAACCACCACCGAATTAACACGCGACAAAAAAGCATCACAACCCAAATCAACCAAAGAAACTTCTCCTCCTGAAGATATTTCCTTGCCCAAAAAACGAAAAGAAACAATTTCGTCAGAACCGTCCTTGTCAACATCTGGCACAAATGGACCATGAATAACACCAAATACGCTTCCATCATTCTTGTCCTGACAAGAACCACCTGAAAACTTTAAGTTACCAAGATCAGAAATTTTCGGTTTTTCCACGACACCATAATCATCATTAATTTTTTCAACAACAATCTCCAAACCAGAATCCGCAACCTGGAATGCTGACGCGGACCGATCAGTGGAAAAACTTGTTCGCTGGTCAATCCCCGCAACGACAAGTATTCCCATCGTCGTAACCAAAAGCAGTCCCATGATCACAAGAGAAAAAACCAAAGCAGATCCACGCTTAGTATGAGAAAAAGACAACATCAAAAAATACATAGAAAAAATTATAAACCTGCAAAAGAATAATTGCGCAAAG
Source organism: Candidatus Moraniibacteriota bacterium (assembly GCA_020428995.1). Classification (GTDB taxonomy): domain Bacteria; phylum Patescibacteriota; class Minisyncoccia; order Moranbacterales; genus JAGQLW01. The sequence continues at coordinate 2,089 of JAGQLW010000065.1, forward strand.
ATACTGTTGTCTGCAGATGAACCGGCTCTCCAAAAGAAGGGGTGACCAAAGCAGAAGGTGATGAATAAACCGAAACAAAGACCTCAACGGCACCCATTTGTGCATCAACAGAAGAATCAGAACCAAAAGAACGTGGCTGTGTATCATGAACAACAAAACCACCACGAACAGGAATATTGAGCATGGAAGAAGTTTCTGTCAAAGAAGTGATGTTGGGACACATGTCATGAGATGCTATACCAGTAGCAGTCATCGAACGATAGAAAGAATCATTAGAAAAATAATAACGAATACACCGCTGAGCAGACGCATCATAAATATAAAGACCATCCACGACACTATTTGTACCAACAGGACTAATCACATGCCCTGTGCGAACACTCTTTGAAACCAAATTAATAGCAACCTGCGTCTGCTCAAGACCGTCTTGTAAATGACGTGCATAACCATGCGCCTTCGTTGCACGTGCATAAATCATAACAAGAACCATAAAAAGCAATGCAAAAATAAACATTGCAACAAGAAGCTCCACAAGAGAAAAACCGCGGAGAGAAGAATGAGGATGAAAAAAAAGTTTCTGTAACATAAAAACAAAAAAGAATAGAAAAAAATCACTCAAGCCAACGACTAAGACGGACAGAAACAACAACACACTCATTAGAAGGAGCACACTTTGCAATAGGTGGGAAAGAACTCTCCCCACTCCAAGAAACAAAACTATCCACAACAAGAGTCTCACCATCCGAAGATTTTTTTGTATCAATTTTTCGACGAAACTTTGTTGATGTGCCACCAGAAGAAACAAAACGATCACCAGACAAAGACAACACCTCCCCTTGATTAGAAGAATGAACCTGCCCAAAAACAACATTATCCCCAGTCAAACCATCAATACTCTCAAACGCATTTTTACGTTGCAAAATGTTCGTATCACGAATATTATACACCAATTCAACCCCTTCCTGCGCAAGAAGAGTTGCCGTAGCAACGTCACGTGAATCAAATGTTGCAAAAACGCCACGACCAACAGCAATAACAAGAGAAAGGATGCCAATCGTCAACACCGACAAAGCAACCATTACCTCCACAAGAGTGAACCCCTGTCGAACACGAGAATCGAAAAAAGAAAATCTCATACACTAAGAATACTTATGAAAAAAGACACACCGAAGAACCATTCAAAGAAACAGTTCCAGCCGAATCGATACAGACAAAAACAGAATGTGGAACAGGAGAAGACAAAACAATTTCAATAGACACTGGAGTATCAGTAGTAGAAGTCCCTAACGGCCCACTAGAATATTCACCAAACGGTTGGAAATAACGCACTTCACCACCAGAACGAAAACCAACAGAATCAGGCAATTGATAAACCTCTATCCCACCACAAGAGCCAGATGAAACAGAATAAGAAGAACCAGAATAAGAAAAAGTGTATACGCAAGGTGCCAGAGAATCTTTCACTAATTCTAAAGAAGAATCCACATGTCCTGTAAGCGCATAATTACGCGTTTGCTGCAAAACAGCAACAACTTCAGCAGCCGATGTATCAAGTGACTTGCGACCAATCTGATCCCATAAAGAAACAAAAGTAAAAGACGCACCAATACTAATAATCGCAAAAACGACCATCAACTCAATCAAAGTAAGACCGGAATGTAATTTACGCACAACAAAAGAAGGCATATAAGGACTAATTCAGACATTAACAAACACAAAAATCTTAACAAAGAATCAGGAGGTCAACCAACAATTCCACATCAAGTAAAAACTCCAAAATTTTTAAAAACACCACAAGAAACACCCGCAACACACTACAACGAATTCCAAAATTTTAGACAACAAAAAAAATCTTCTTCTACCGCTCTGATGAAATTATAAACAGACTCTAAGGAACAAACGGATTGGAACGATCAGTAGAAGTATCAGTAATCGGTGGAATCAAAGCCTTCACACGACGAGAATCAATGGAACTAACAAAAGAAGTGTCAAAAGTACTTTCATCAAGATAACCATAAAAATGATCGTTCATCGGTCCAGAAAAAGCTGGGATTAATAAAAAATCAACGACAGCTTCACCGAAAAGCAAATTCACATCATCACCAGATTGTGTTGAACGCTCAATGGACACGGCCGAGACAAGATGAATTCGATCAAGTGAATACAACTTCTCAAGAAAAGATTGGACCGATTCATACGAACCAAAGTATTCAACAGACAGACGCAACGACTGATCGCGCTGAACAACAGGCATGTCTTTAGGAGAAGAATTAATCAAACCCGTTTCATTCAAAGGTTGTGGAACAACAGAAGAAAGTGACAAACCTGATTGACTGGCAACCTCCTGAAGACCTTGAACAACACGCGCATCCTGTGCAACAAAAGGAACGTAACGAACAAGGCGATCAACAGAGGAACTTGCCTCTTCCAAAGATCCAAACAAACTATTCATGTTTTGTTCTCGAACAGACAAAACATTATACTGATCGCGTAATTTGTCATAATCTGAATAAAGAGAGATTGTTTCTTTGGCAGAAGGCCAAATAAAAGCAATAACCAAAATAAGCGAAGCAAGAACTGAAAAAGGAAAGAATAAAAAACGTAAAGCAGGCATAAGACAATGTATTAATTAAAGAGACCTCACTCTTTGGAAGAGGAAAAAACACGCTCAACAGAAAGATCAAACTTCACCTGTCCAACATCATTCAATGACGAAGAACTCAATTCAACAGAAGATATGTGGGACATTTTTTCAAGACGAACAATCTGTTGCGCAATAAGATCAAAACGTTCAGCAGTACCTGAAATCAATATAACAGACCGAGAAGAGTCAATACGCTCAAAACGATATGAATCAAGGACAACACCTGGAACAATAACCCGAGCAACTTCACGCAAAACAATTTGCGACGGAACATCATCAAAAGTCTCTTCAACAAGCACAACACGATCAAAATAATCAACAACTGAATAAGCTTTTTGACTTTCTATTGACTGTGTTTTTTGATCAATGTCAGAAAGAACAGACGCTTGCCGAGATAATAAAAACCGATACGCGACCTGAAAACCAACCAGACAGACAATCGATAACAAAAGAATTGTCAACGAAATAACAAAGGAGGCCGAGCGTCTAGTCTTATTAAAAGAAGACATTCCCTGCTCCACATCATTTGAGTCAACAAGAAGATTAGAACCCATAAAATAACAAAACTATATTTATAATATAGATTATACCACAAATTAAAAAAGACAAAAACCGGCAAGAAAAATTCCTACCGGTTTATCCACAATAAAGTTCTCTTAACGCTCGATGAAATCAGAACCAGTCGATGTGCTTGAACAATTCAGTGGTATGGAGTAATCAACACAAGAAGCATCAGTAGATGATTTAATCCTACACACTTGAGCGGTTTGAGGACACGCACCCGAACAGGTATAGTTGTTAGCACATTCTGGTTCAGATGGACGTTTCTTCACATTGAAAGTGTGTTGAGCTGATTTAGATGGATCCGTTGCACTTACAAGAGTAAGAGTTGCCGTGCCGCCACGAGGTTTGGAATCACCATAACAATCCAAGGAAGAAACATTTGAACAATCTTTCATTGGTCTGTTTGGCAATTCCGGAACAACACGCACAACCTGAAGACCGATGACCGTTTCACGATCACCAACACCCATGCTTGATGTGGAGTCAGGACGGATTACATCAATCACATCATTGCTATAACTTGGGTTACGATTGACAGTTAAAGGAGTACCAGTAGAACAATCATTGTTAAACGTGCTACACAAAGAAACAAGAGAACCGCCAGACAACGAAACATCTTCTGGTCGCCAAAACTCACTCCTCGAAACATCTGCACCACAACCGTCTTTGCAGATAGTAACCGTTGGAACCTTAAGAACTTCAACTGTTGTTTCGCACAGTGGTCGTGAATCAAGACTAGATCCTGTAGGTGGTGTGAGTCGATACGTCGTTGTTGCTGTTGGCGTGTGCATGAAACTTCCTGCCTGTGTTGCACCTGTTTTTGAAATATCTGGCTGAGCACCTGCACCAGAAATTTTCATCAGAGAATATGTTGCATTTTCCCAATTGATCGTATAATCCATGCGATATGATCCTCCACTCAATTTAGTTGCCATGATTGTACAAGAGGGTTCTTTTGGAGCAAGAGGACCACCAACAACAAACGTCAACGGAATCGTCCCATCCCATTTCCCCCTCAGAGAAACATCATACCTCCATGTGCCCGTTACAGGGTTATACCACGCTGGATAGCCTCGAGGATCATACCATCTCACATAAACAGTATATGTGCCCGGAACAGTTGGAGCAGAAACATCTGTGTGAATCGTCCTGATTTCAGGTGCCGTTGGTCCACCTTGTCCATTAAGTTCATATGACCATGAAGAATCCCAACTATTCGTCACTCGCCATCGCCCCCATTTAGCACTATTTGTACATACCGCGTAACTCACACCTCCATAAATATTCACCTTTTCTCCAGGACTATAGACAGACTTGGGAATAGAAGCAAACAAACTTGTTGTGTGATCAATCCATCCGGGAGGATCGCATTGATCACAATATGCATCATAAGGAAGATGTGCTGCCCCACTCGTTGCGGCCAACACTTCTCCCTGTGAAAAGAAAATCCCAGAGAACAAAAGGAATCCAAGCACAAAAACGGAAATTGACGATTTTCGCTTCTTCCAAAAGAAAAACGCGGAGAACCCTGCAAGAAATACAACGATGCCGATTTGAAGAACAAGAGAAAAAGAATTTGAACGTGATCCACTCTCCTTTTTTGCATCAGGAGAAACATTATGAACGTCTTCTGGAGTAAAGTTGTAATTTTCTGAAGCCAAAACATTCCCTTGCGCATCTGCAACAGAAACACTAACCGTTGGCATTAGACAATCAATTTGTGTTGCAACAGAAACACTAACGGATTTATCTTTTGAAAGATCAACCTGCTTTGTCTGTGTCTCACCACACTCCTTGGAACCACTGCCAAGAGAAATTTTTACAGTGGCTACACTATTAAAACTAGCGCCTCCACGGGAATCAGGAAAATTATCCGCTGACCCTGACAGATACACCTGCACCACAGCATTCTCACCAGAACGATAAGATGTTTTATCCATGGTCACACTTTGAATCGTTGCTGACTGACCCTGAAGAACAAAGTGAGCCGTCACCTCATTTGATGGAACTTTTTGATTATTGGAAAGAGCTACTGTAACATCATAAGCCTGTGGTTCCAATGTGAGTGGGATAGAAAAAGCCAATTGTTGCAATTCTCCCGCAGAGATGGAATATGTTTCATCCGACACAACTCGAGCAGGAACAGAATCACCAAACACTGTTCGGAAAAAAAATGCGTAAGTGGGTGTTACAGTAAGAGTTTCATCAGAGCGGTTAACAACATCACAATGCAAAACGAGCTTTTCTTCCAAAGACACGTCAACCCCCTGCTCTAAATCATATCGATTACTAACTTCTTCTTCATCTCCAACAGACAAAAAACACGTGTCCTTCTTCAATTCCACAAACGACTCGTCGCCAGAAAGAGTAACAGTCCCAGCTTTTGCAAGGCTCAAAACCATGCCACTTTCATTTCGCGCCTCCAAGAAAAGATCATACTGCCCAGACAAATATTCCGGTAGAGAAACTTGAATTGTCCTTTCACGAGAAGAGTTCTGCGCCAAAGCAATCGTATCATCCATAACTGTCTGATATACCGGAGTAAGAAAAGGTGAGGAATCAACAGGAAAAAGAGATGCCCCAATGCGAACCGATGACTGAGCTCTGTCTCCATTGGAAAGAGTAAACGTCACACTAAAAACATTATCGTTTTGCGAAACAACTGCATCTGCGATAGAAACGTCAGCAACAATTTCAGTCTCCGGACTTTTTTCTGGAACATCTGCTGTTTGTGCGTGAACACCTGGTGCACTAAAAAGAAAGAGCGTGGCGAACAAAATAAAGAGTCGAGACATAAGAAAATACGTATTTATATTTATGCTAAATATTATACCACAAAAAAACCAACACCCAAGAAAATGCTGGTTAAAAAATACACGACACTGAATTTTTATACAAAAAGGGAGAGGATAATAAAAATCATCAAAGCAACAAGAATAACATGTTAGGTTGTCCAATGTTGTTTACATTTATTAAATTTCATTTGAAAAAAATAGCTGATAAGTTTTTCCATCGGTGTCATACTTTCAATACCTTAAAATGTATTAACGTTGATCTTTAGAGCTTTCTCCTTCTAAAAAAGGTAATCTCTCAGTATCCATATGGACCATCTCTCCAGGATATTTCTTATTGTAACGTTTGGCCTGCTTTCTTAGTTTATCCTCAATTTTCTTTTCTGTCTTGGAAAGCCTCTTAATCCCGTATTGAAGACATCTGAATCGCTTGTTTGTGCTGGTATGAATCGAGTGGTCCTGTTTCTTACTCTGTGGATAATCTTGTGGACTGTGAGAGCTGTTTTACTTGATACTTCTTGGCAGGGTCACAGATACGGATGTGTCTTTTGTAATAATCATCCGCTAAATGTTTTCTTTGAAATGGAGCAAGACGAGTTCTCTTGTGGATTGTCATTAGTCGTTTACTTAATTATTATGGCTCTAGACCAGCAAACTAATTAAATTTCTTAAGTATTTTTTCCAAATTATTCTGAAGTTCTTTCTCATCTCGCTTCCATCTCCATTCACATTCTTTCAGGTGGAGGTAGAAATATCTCTTAACTCCATCGAATCGAGCTAGTCCGCGTTTCGTAAAAGACCAGAACGATTCAATGCCGTTAGTGTGGATAGTTTGTTCCTTGCGAATTCATTCTCTCCATGGTGTACACGATAGTGTTTGTCGTATCCTACGGAAACCAATCCATTGTAGCCTCTCCAGCCATCAGAATGGATAACGGTATCTTTTACTGACCTTTCCCAGTATAACAGCTGTAAAGTGCGTTTCTTGCAATCTGGTACGATTTCAGTATACACCCTCCCGTTTCTCTCAAATATTCCAAATACCGGTTGTTTGAAAGTTCCTCTTCCGCGTTTGAGTTTTCCATGGAATCCCCGTATCCTTCTGGCTCCAAAGTAGCTCTCATCCAATTCTACCATGCCGACAAACTTTTCAAACTCATCATGCTGATTCAGCGCTATGGCACATCGGAAAGTCATGTAATATTCATTGATCGTTTTCCGGTTGAGTCTCAAAAGTTTGCTGGTCTGGGTCGATGTCAGGTCCAAGCAAAAGCATTCAATAATTTTTTTTAATTTTGTAATTCGTTAATTTGGCTCTATTGAGGCTCATAACACTATTTTATCATAGTATCTGATGGTCTAGAGCCCTTTTTTTTATGATATTATTTTGGATGAAGTTCAAGACGCTGTCAATCATCAAACAAACAATGTCGAGGAGAGGAGAATTTTTTGTGCGTTATTCACAAAATCAAAACACCTGGAAAAACGATTATTCTTATCCACAACTTGAAAGTATATATTTGTGAGTACAAATCAAGGCACACATAAGGTATCACAAGCGAGCTATATATGAATGCAACAAGCGCACCCCAGAAAGAATATGTAACAAAGAGTAGCGCTAGAAATATAGCTCTACTACTCTTGTTCAAGTTCAGGCATATCGTCAAAAGAAGTCTCAAAAACCTCAATCGTTTCAAACTGTGAAACAACCACACTCTCTGGACGCACATATTCACCAAAGAAAAAAGTCTCACCAAACATTGCGTCAACACGCTTCCCCATTTGGATTGTAGAAAGATCACCACCCTCAAGATTCTCAGAAGTGACATACAATGCCAAAGTGTTGAGACTCTCCCCTTCTGAGGAAACAAGTTCAGAAATAGTACCCCCCAAAAGAGTGTTAACAGAAACATCAACAATACGATAATCACCCTCAGCGGGTTCGGTAAGTCCCACAATCTGTCCTCCGATCATTTCACCGGAAAGACTCTTTGTCTCATCTTGTTGGATCTGAGCCAAGCGTAATTCTTCGCCCTCAAGATTTTCAAGCACGACTTCCTCTGGAGCAGAGGGCGAAGGTGGACCAGTTTGTTGCATGCGAAAAAAATATAATGCAACGAAAACAAAGAGAAGAACGGCAATCACAAGAATAAGGAAACCAAACATAGAACGACCCCGAAGAAAATGAGACATATGTTTTTTTATTAGAAAGAAAATTTATACAATAAAATTATAAAACAAAACATATATATAAAAAACGACCGATCTTAAGTTTTTCTATTTTTGAATGCGATGCAAGAAATAAGTATACAGCGCAATGAGGTATATGAGTGTGTACAGCGAACAAGCAACGCAAACTCATGACACGACAATGCGACAAAAATAGAAAACCGTACTAAACTCACTTCACTTGCATCTGACGAAGTTGCTTAATCTCATCACGAATAATCGCCGCACGCTCAAAATCCAATTTTCTAGCCGCCTCTTTCATTTCTTTCTCACGATTTTTAACATATACAGCCAAATCCTTGCCAGACTGTGGAACCAAAAAATCTCTCTTCACCTCAACAATTTTCACCTCATGGTCAACAATCGACTGAATGTTTTTTTTGATTGATTGCGGAGTAATCCCATATTCCTTGTTATATGCAATCTGAATCAGACGACGACGCTCTGTTTCATCAATCGCCCGACGCATCGAACCAGTGACACTGTCAGCGTAAAGAATCACTCGCCCTGACACATGACGAGCAGCGCGTCCAATCGTCTGAATCAAAGATGTCTCTGAACGCAAGAAACCTTCCTTGTCCGCATCCAAAATCCCCACCAAAGAAACCTCCGGCAAATCCAAACCTTCTCTCAAAAGATTGACCCCAACCAACACATCAAAATCTCCACGACGCAATTCTTCCAAAATCCGAATGCGATCCAACGTCTCAACATTAGAATGCAAATACTCCGCAGACACATCATGCTCTTTCAAAAACTCTGACAAATCCTCTGCTTGTTTTTTGGTAAGTGTCGTAATCAAGACCCTTTCTCCACGTGATACAACAACCTTAATCTCCTCCATCACATCTCGCACCTGACCTTTCGTCGGACGCATTACAAGTTCTGGATCAACCAAACCAGTTGGACGAATAATTTGTTCCACAACTAAAGAAGAATGCTCATGTTCATACTTCCCTGGTGTCGCCGAAACATAAACAGCTTGCCCAACACGTCCTTCAAACTCTTCAAATTGCAATGGTCGATTGTCATATGCACTCGGAAGACGAAAACCGTTCTCAATCAAATTGGTTTTACGTGCACGATCCCCATAATACATTCCACCAACTTGTGGCAACGTCACATGTGATTCATCAACAACCAACAAATAATCTTCGGGAAAATAATCCATAAGTGTATATGGCGATTCACCGTCCTTACGCCCAGTCAAATAACGTGAATAATTCTCAATCCCCGAACAGTACCCAAGTTCACGCATCATCTCAAGATCTTGTTTTGTTTTTTGCTCCAATCTCTGCGCTTCAAGCAACTTGTCATGCTTGCGAAACCAAGAAACACGCCCTATCATCTCTTTTTCAATACGCAACAACGCTTCCTCCAAAAGAGGTTCTGGAACAACAAAATGCTTCGCCGGATAGACAAGCGTTTGTTGATATTCATGAATTGTCTCTCCTGTTGTAAGATCATATTCTGTCAAAGAAGAAACGGTATTTCCCGACAACACAACACGCAAACCAAAACTTCCACCAGCAGGAACAACATCAATCACACCACCATTAGTACGGAAACGTCCACGCTCCAAAAATTCCGAACGCTCATAATGCATTTCCACCAAACGAGAAACGAGCTCTTCACGATCTGCCAAAGCCCCAACACAGAGGGTGAGTGTGCTATTGCGATAAAAATCTGGTGAGCCTAAGCCATAAATACACGACACTGACGCAACAATAATCACATCACGACGTGACAAAACAGCAGCTGTTGCAGCATGGCGCAACCGATCAATTTCTTCATTGATCTGTGTCTCCTTTTCAATATAGGTATCCGAAATAGGATTATACGCTTCTGGTTGGTAATAATCATAATACGAAACAAAATACTCAACAGCATTTTTGGGAAAAAACAATCGAAACTCCTGCGCCAACTGTGCAGCAAGAGTTTTGTTGTGAGCAATCACCAGTGTTGGTTTTTGAACATTAGCAACAACATTAGCAACAGTAAAAGTCTTTCCAGAACCGGTGACACCCAACAATGTTTGATGTTTTTGCCCTGACAAAACACCGTCAGTCAAAGACGCAATCGCCTTTGGCTGATCCCCCGCAGGAGTCATCACGGAAGAAAGTTCAAATCGTTCCATAAAAAAACAAAAAAATAATTCTTTCTCTACTTTGACGCTTTTCCACCAATCCCACAACCCCACAAAGAAATCATCAAAATCATGCATCTGAACACAATCAAAAAACACTCCCACACAAGCCTACTTAAAAAACAAGAACTAACACACCCAAAAGACTGACACGCCTAAATGTACTTCGCAACAAAGCCGGAAAACTTTGCACACGCAAAGAAATCCAAAAACAAACAAAACCAAAAATTCTTACGATTGCACGCAGACACTTGCATAATTACACAGTTGTGTTACTATAGCTCCACAACAAAAGAAAGTCCTTCTGTCGCATCCGCCACGAGAAAATCGTACGGACTGGTGTGACAAAATACCGCCAAAGCAGTGTTTCGGACTTTCTGCATGCGGTTTTTTGTTTTCCAAAAAACCCGATTGACAAACAAAGTAAGCATAAACCCTAAAAAACAGAGCTTAATATATTTGAGCGCAATTCAAGGCATCCCGCTAACAGCGGGATAACACACTTGTCGTCCGAAGCTATGGCGTAGGAGGAGAAATGTACCAAAAATATAAGCCCTCACAAGAATATGATTGAATACGAACTATTGTACCTAGTTGGATTGAGTAAAAAAAGTGAGATGGAGACAATTGCCAAAGATGTTACAAAAATTGTCACAGAAGCAAGCGGGACATTCAAAAAATCAAAAATCATCTTTGAACGAAAACTAGCATACGAAATCAAACACGAAAGCCGTGGAACATACATCGCACAACGGTTTACCCTGCCAACAAGAGACGAGAAAGATTTCAGCGAAAAAGAGTCCCACCCACTCGACACAATCAACAAACAACTGAATCTCTACCAAGACGTTCTTCGTTTTGTTCTTGTGCGTGCTGAAGAATTACCTTCCCTGGAAGAATTTGAAAAGAAAATCAACCAAAAAAATCGCTCGTCAAAACCAGACCAAAAAGAAAAAGGAACAGCAAGGAAGGATGCGTCATCACAAGAAAACATTGATAAAAAAATTGAAGAAGTCCTCCACATCTAAAAAATAAAGTAAACGAACGAAAAATTTTGAGTAAAGTTCGAGGAAAACCGAGTATCGAAACGAGATGTATGCACAAAAATACTTCGAGCGAGACACGCGGGTTTGACAAAGAAATTTGCCAAAACTTTTCGTTCACAAAAAAAGAAGTATGAATGTAAACAAAGTTATATTAGTCGGTCGCCTAACACGTGACCCTGAAATGCGAACAACATCATCTGGGCAAAATGTGACAAGCGTTAGCATTGCAACAAACCGCACATGGAATGACAAAAACGGTCAAAAACAAGAACAAACAGAATTTCACAACATTGTTGTCTGGGGACGACTAGCAGAAATAGCCGGACAATACCTCACAAAAGGACAAGAAGCATTTTTCGAAGGACGACTGCAAACACGCGCCTACACCGGAAAAGACAACGTAGAGCGACGCACAACAGAAGTTGTTGCTGAGTCAATGCAACTTGGCAATCGTCCACAAGGAAGTGCTGGACCACGCCCACAAAACACAGCACCAACAGCCGCAGCCGCAACACCAGTAACAAAACCAAAAAAACAAGAAGAGATCACAGACGAAGAAATCCCAACCATCAACCTAGACGATGAAAAAGATGAGGTGAATCTCAACGACGTACCATTTTAAGAAGAATAAATTAACAAGACACTTAATAACAATGGATTTTATGGAAAAGAATAAAGACATCTGCCGAGAAGAAAAAATTGACTACAAAGACGCATACTTCTTGCGCCGATACATGAACTCACAAGGAAAAATTTACCCACCAAAACGTCACGGAGTATCAGCAAAATGTCAACGACAACTAAGCCAAGCAATCAAACGCGCGCGCGTCATGGGTCTTGTACCTTTCGTGATCAAATAAGCACCCTTCCATCACCATGTTATCAATCAGTGAAATCAAAACGGGTCGCAACATCATCCTGAATAACGAACCGTTTTCAGTGGTCTACCATGAACACTCAAAAATGGGGCGTGCTGGAGCAGTACTGCGCACAAAACTGAAAAATCTTACAACAGGCGCAATGGTAGAAAAGACATTTCAAGGCGCTGAAACTGTAGAAGAAGCAAACATAACACAATCACCAGCACAATATCTCTACAAAGAAGGAGACGATGGTTATGTCTTCATGGACATGGAATCATACGACCAATTCACGCTCACAAAAGAAGCTCTAGCAGATATTACAAACTATCTCACTGAGGGCACCGAAGTAACCGTACTCTTGTGGAATGACAATCCAATCAACATAACCCTTCCAATCAAGGTGATTTTGGAAGTAACCGAAGCACCGCCAAACATCAAAGGAGACACGGCATCCGGAGCAACAAAACAAGTTACACTCCAAACAGGATTAGTAATAACAGTACCAATGTTTATCTCCAGCGGGGACAAAATCCTAATCAACACCGAACGAGGAGAATACGTGAGCAAGGCATAAAAAAACCAAAAAACACCCTCTTTACAGCAGGGTGTTTTTTTAAAAAGTGTGTACTAGACCCAAAAAAAAGGCATGATATACTAAAAGTAGTCAAAAAAATCCTGTTAAAAACAATACGTAATGAACATCATCACAGATCATGCGATCATCATCATTCCAATCTTCGTTATGATTGCGGCACAAACAATCAAATTTAGCATTTTCACAATTAATCACGGATGGAACCCACATTATGCACTCACTCCTGGTCACTGGCCAAGCGCACATGCAGCGTTTGTCAGTTCTCTTGTTGTGTCTGTAGGGTTCTATGATGGAACAGACTCAGGAATTTTTGCTGTTGCAACAGTTTTGGCAATCATCGTTATTTACGACGCGCTTCGTATTCGTATTCACATTGGTGATCAAGGACGTTATCTAAACATGCTTGTGCAAGAACTTCCAGTCGACAAGAAAAAATTTCCCCACCTCAAAGAACGTATTGGTCATTACACAGGAGAAATAATTGGTGGTGTCATAACGGGGATCATCTTAAGCACTATCACCATAGCTTTGATATAAACAACCTAAAAATAAAAAAACACAAAAACTACCCCGCCTTCGTGTGGTAGTTTTTTTATAAAAAAGTCCTGACATAAATCAAAAAAAATCAGTTTAACTTCTTCAATTCTTCTTCAATCACCTGCCGATCATTCCACGGCAAACGATCATCACGAACAGCCATCGTCTCTTCAGCTCCCTTGCCTGTCACAACAACAATATCTCCAGTCCGCGCCAACAACAAAGCTTTTGCAATTGCTTCACGACGATCCATTATACGAAAAAAATCAACCATTTCCCGACGACCAGTAATCCCCTTCGCAATATCATTCAAAATTCTCTTGGGATTTTCAAAATATGGATCCTCATCTGTAAGAACAACAACATCGGCACGCTCCGAAACAACCCTGCCCATTTCAGGTCTTTTGCCACGATCGCGATCACCGCACGCACCAAAAACAGCAATCACACGCCCTGCGCCACGACGCAAATCATGCAAAAGGTCATACAAAAGAACTAATGAATGTGGCGTAACCGCATAATCCACAACAATCGAAAGTCCACGATCATTAGGAACAAATTCCATACGACCCGGCAGTGGTGCAAACGATGACAGTGCCTGTGCTGATTCTTCAAAAGACACTCCCAAAAATCGCGCACAAGAAACAGAACACAAAGCATTCTCAATATTAAACCGACCAAGCAAAGACAAACGAAAATCTACACCAGAAACAACAAAACGACTCCCAGAAAGATCCAACACAACACTTGAAGCAATCGCACGAATTGCGGCATCAGAAAAATCTTTCTCATCAGAAAAACCATAAACAGACTTTTCAGAACCGTGCATTGTCGCCGTCCAAAATTCTTGAGGATTCTCCATGCCTCCATTCACAACCACACACAAGGACCGCTCAAGCAAACGTCGCTTAGAACGACGATACGCACCCATTGTCTGATGATAATCAAGATGCTCCCGCGTCACATTCGTAATTGCACCAACAACAAACGGAACACCCCACAAACGATACTGATCCAAAGCATGGGAAGAAACCTCCAACACAACATATGTAACACCAGACCGAACGGCATCACGCAAAAATTTCTGCACAAAAAACGCGGAAAGCGTTGTGTATTTCGTCGCATTCACCTGACTCTCCCCGCCAGACCGAAAAGCAATTGTCGAAGCAAGAGAAACTTTTTTCCCAGACCGTTCAAGAATGTGAGTCAGCATGTGAGCAGTTGTCGTTTTTCCATCAGTACCAGTAACACCAACAACCATAAGTCTCCGCCCAGGAAATCCATACCAAAAAGCAGCACACACAGCAACAGGAAGATGATAAAAAACATTCTTCACACTTTGAGGGATAAGCTTTTTCAAAAAATGAAGCATAAAAAAGAAATAAAAAATCACACAAACGAACGCAACCACGACAAAAGAAGATACACACGATATTTCAATGGCGACAAAATAATATCATACGTCCCAGGATATACAACAGGTTCGGTCGAAGACGAAAAACCCATTTTAAAACGTGTAACTTCCGCAAGCGACGCCGTGTGTTCATCACCAGGAATAGTCACACCACCCAAATCATAAGAAGAGCAACCTCGCTCTTTCGCATCACATAAAATCTTCCAATGAAGCAGATGTGGTGCCATAACATTACGATACCTGTCCGAAGACGCCCCATGCAAATACGTCGCACGTCCATCAAAAAAAACAATGAGCGCAGAAGCAACAATTTGCCCATCAAAAAACGCCGAATAAAGAACCATCTCCTCAACAGAAAACGATTCAATCATCTGCAAATAATATTCTCGAGAATGAAACCGCACCTTCTTACGTCGTGCAGTCTGCTCAACCAAATCGCAGAAAGAATCAATATTTTTTTTCTCACGTGACACAACAATCTCAACCCCCTTCTTCTGAGCCAGACGAATATTATACCGCGTCTTTGACTTCATTGAAGCAAACAAATCCTCTTGCGAAGAATTAAGATCAACAACAAAAACAGATTTTGGCTGCATATCATGCGAAGCACGAACAAAAGAATATCCTAAACGCGCACAATACGCAAACAAAAAAGAAAGATGTTCTTGAGAAAGAGGGTCCACACGAATCCACCCAGCACCACAAGAGATGGAACAAGAAAAAAGTTCATCAAAAAAACCAGGCAAAGAGGATGGGTCAGAAACATCAAAAACAGGACCATGAGGAACATAAACATACCGCCCAACAAAAGGCAACAAGTGCACAAGCGAGCTAGCACGAGAAAAACCTTGTCTAACCAAGAAGCTCTTGCGCCCATTTTTTTCCTGAAACAATCGCCACTGATCGGATTGTAAAAAATCGTAAGAATCAACCATCAAAAAAGTGTGAAAAAATAAACCACAAAAAATATCACCGCCGTTTTTGACCCAAAACACGAAGTGCCATCCGAATTTTTTCTCCAACGTCAGAAACAGTTTTTGGCACCATCGAAAGCGCATCACGCGCCTCCGACACAGAATAGCCCATACCACTCAAAGCATCAATAGCATCACTCTCCTCTTTATACCCAGAACCATCTGAAGAAAAACGACCAATTTTTGTTTCGAGATCTAAAACAATTCTCTCAGCAGTACGCTTTCCAATACCAGAAACCTTTGTCAAAACAGAGACATCTTTTGCAGAAATGGAAGCCGAAAGCGTGCCGACGTCGGTAACTGACAAAATACCAAGTGCTGCTTTTGGGCCAACACCAGAAACTGAAAGCAAGAGACGAAACATCATAAGTTCATTTTTGTGCAAAAAACCATAAAGCGCCAAAACATCCTCTTTTACATGAGTATGTATAAAAAAAGAAACGTCCTCCATCGAAGCAACCTTACCAAATGTATAATCTGTCACAAAAACCTCATACCCAACACCCGAAACACCAACAACGACAGAAGAATCGCCACGATCAACAACAGAACCAGAAAGAAAAGCAATCATAATCAACACAAAGAAAGAATTATACTAATAATGGTATCATCCAAAGACAACTATTGCCAAAAAATATCAATCATGCTACAAATAAATAACGTTACTAGTTCCAAAGTAACGCTCTCAGAATCTAAAAAGTATCCCCATTACCCTATCTAACAATGGGAAAATACTTCTCAGATTCACCAACCATTACAAACAATTTTAGCAAGAAATAATCAAACAACATTGTGCCACAGAAACTATCAGCAAAAAAATACATGCGAGTCACAACTCGTAAAACGGTCATTAATAAAAAGATTAAAGGAACGGTAAAAAGTACAACAAAAAAGACACTCGAAGCAATCACAAACAGTGATGCAAAAAGTGCCACAGAAGAATATAAAAAAGCACAAAAAGCTCTCGACAAAGCAGCGCAAAAAGGCTTAATCAAAAAAAATACTGCTGCACGCAAAAAATCTCGCTTGAACAAAAAAATCAAAGAACTAGTAACAAAAAAATAGTTAAAAAGTTCCACGAGATCCAAAAAACCACTAGCCAACCGCTGGTGGTTTTTGTATTAAAAAGTGAAGGGAAAATCAAAAAAAGACAGGACGTATCCAGTCATACGTTGAGCAAACATCACGAATTGTGCCAAAAAAACACAGAGAAAATCGACAGTAAAAAAGATTAGGATTTCAGCCAACAAAAAGTCTTTGCATGGCCAATCTGGTAAGATTTGAGATAGTTGTCAAAACAAAAAACAAACTAATTGAGACTGTAATTCTTAAATGCAATTCAAGAAAAAACGAATGCGAAGGTAAGTACTATTTCTAACAATGTGTCGAGAAACGCAGTTTTTGACGCATAAGTACGTTAACAATAACAATCTCAAACAGCAAACACAAACCGATCAATAGCAAACAAAACATCCACATCCCCAGTCTTAACACGAACATCATAATCACAAAGAAGCTTATAGGCGCGAAGCAGTCGGGCTGGTGAAGACACGAGAGGGCTCGAAAGCGCCTTCTTAAAAACAAACGGCTGAACACCAGCAATACGCATTGTTTCAGGTGTTGCGCCACGACGAGAAACAGAAGCGACTTTCACAAACACTCGCAACTGAAAGACAAGCATGGCAAAAACATAGTAAGGATCCTCACCGGAATCCAAAACACCATGCACCAATTCTAAAGACTGTCGTTTTTCTCCACGACCAAGAGCATCAAGAGCATCAAAAATTTTTACAGATGCAACAGTAGGAACAAGAACAGAAACCATGAAAGAAGTAACTCGTTCACCACAAGCATAAGAAACAATCTTTTGAACAAATCCATCAAGAGCAAACAAATCAGTCGAAGATAAAACCAGCAAACGAACCGCCGCAACGTCCACCAACAACCCAGAATCATAATAAGAAAAACGATCTCGCACCCACCGCTCCAAAGCAACACCGTAAAGTTTGTCAAAAACCTCCACAGAGGAAGCGTTCTTGGTCAGAAATTTATAAATTTTCGTATTTTTACGAACTGAACCACGTTCCCAAAAAATAAGCAAAACTTCTTGTGAAAAAAGATGCGCAGAATTAACTTCAAGAAAATCAAACAATTCGGAAAGAGTGCCAGTTGTAAGTGTGCGCAAAAAATCTACACACACAACAACGGACTTCTCAGAAAAAAGACCAGTGGACACACACGCACCACGCACCAAAGAAAGGTTCACGGATTCATCACGCACGTCAAAAACACTCAAAGATGCATCACGCCCCAGACCAGAAAGAAAATCAAACCTATGTTTTTCAAGGCAAAGGCGAGAACGAAACTCGTCCTCGCCTGAAAGAAATACAATCATAGAAAGAATCTATTCAACAGGGATATTTTGACCAGATTGGGAAGAACCACCAACACCGGGAGTCCACTTCAAAGATTGACCCGGCTCAAGAATTGATACCCAGATTTGTCCCGGAACAAACTTCACTTCCTGACCACCATTATCATAGAAAAACAATTTACTATCAATACTCCCCTTGTCTTTCTTCCATGTCCCACGAAGCTCCTGCCCATTGAAATAATAATATGCTTCACCAGTATCAGTATCGTCATACCATGGATCACCAAGTTGAACATTGTTATATTGCCCCTCAATCTGCTCCGAACGCGCAAACAAAACAGCAATATTTTTCGGTGAAATGCGCTGACCATTGTTGCGATCCTTATCAATCACACCCCCCCAAATACGATCATAAGAATTGCTTTCACGGTTATAATCATAGTCAACAGCAAAAGAACCACCATAAGCAACACGCAAACGCCCACCTTCTGGACGTGAATCAACCGAACTCTCTGCTTGATGAGGATATCCACCAAACTCATTCGTCAGACGATAACCCAACTCTTCAGCACAAGTGTAAAAATCGGCAGGATTACCAAATCCACTGTCAACACCACGGTCCATCCCTTCTTTACGAAAACAGGGGTTTGTTGAACATCGTGTCGCAGAAATACCAGCGTCTTGATTACAATTAATATTATCAATCTCACCACGATTCAAAATACCCTGTGCCAAACCAACAGGATCAGTGTCTGTGTGTGATTCGGACCGTCCCCATGGTGCAAAAATAGCATCAAGCCCCTTAGCAAGGTGAATAAAATCATGACGAGCACTGCGCATAGAACCAACTTCGGGAGGAGTATTGCAGACATACACGCCCATCAATCGTGTAACACTCGATGTGATGACAGGCATTTCAATCACCATGTCGGCTTCTGAAAAACCAGCCACTGGTCGCGCCGGCACATCAGACGGTTGCATCACCGCCAATGGTCGACGATTCCAATTCTCACACGACAAACCAGAAATCGGGCTAACTGGTCCGTCATTCACAATCTGTTGCGCAACAGGTGTCCGTCCGTCTGGTGTTACTTCAATTGGTTCAACACGATTCTTGCGAAGCATTCCTCGCCCAAATGCAAAATACACAACAAACAAAATAACCAAGACCCCCACGGCAATATACACAACCTTTTGTTTCTGAAAATCCATAAAATAATATACCTAAATAATAGAAAAAACCGGCCTACTCATTATACCACATCAGAAAAAACTTAAAATTAGTTTATAGCTCAGCCCACGAAACACCCCAAGAAACATCAACTGTCATGGGAACTTTCAATGGGTATACCCCCTCCATAACACAAGAAACGCGCGCAAGAAAAGAATCTTTCACATCTTCACGGACTTCAAAAATAAGTTCGTCATGGACCTGCAAAATCATACGAACAGAAACAGAAAACTCATCACGAATCATTGCATCAACAACAATCATAGCAAGACGCATAATATCCGCCGTCAAACCCTGCACAGGCATATTAATCGCCATCCGTTCAGCAGCACGAGACACCTGCATATTAGGCGAATGAATATCCGGCAAATAACGCCGACGCCCAAAAGCCGTCTCAACATATCCATGTTTTTTTGCAAAATCACGAAGTGACTGCATATACGTCGCAACACCAGAAAAACGACCAAAATAACGATCAATGAAATCACGTGCCTCATCCAAAGAAACACCAGCCGAAGCGGAAAAACCAAACGCCCCCATACCATAAATCACACCAAAGTTAAGCGCCTTGGCATGACGTCGCATCGTTTTTGTAACTTTTGACGCAGAAACATCAAAAACCTCGCAAGCAGTAAGTGTATGAATATCATCTCCGCGCCGAAACGCTTCTTGCATTTTTTTATCATCACTCAAATGAGCAGCACAACGCAAATCAATCTGAGAATAATCAGCACTCACCAAAACAAACTCAGAAGGAGCAACAAAAGCCGTACGGAGCAATGTACTCAAATCACCACGAACTGGAATATTTTGCAAATTCGGATCAGAAGATGACAACCGTCCTGTTGTGGTTACTGTCTGATGAAACGTTGAATGAATACGCCCATCTGAAAAAACAAAATCTGGCAAAACATCCACATACGTATTCTTAAGCTTAGACAATTCACGATATTCTTCAATTTGAGAAACAATTGGATGAGCACCAACAATTTTTGCCAACTCTGATGAAGCAGTCGAGATTCCTGTCTTTGTTCGTCGCACACCCTCAGATGAAATATTCAGATCCTCAAACAACACAACAGCGAGTTGTTTTGGTGAATTAATATTAAACGTCTTTCCAGCTGATGAATAAATATCCTTCTCAAGACCAGACAGTCGTCGTGACACAGTCTCAGAAATACCATCAAAAACCGTTCGATCAAATCCTATCCCAACAGACTCCATCCGCGCAAGAATGGGAATAAGTGGCATATCCACATCACGAAAAACCGACAAAAGATTATGTTCCTTCCCTTGAATCTTACTCACAGAAACAAGCTCGTCACGATAATAATCACACAGACGAAAAATATTACGCCCCCGCTCACACGAACGTCGCCACTCTTCACCAGAAGAAACTGGGAGTGAAAGACTCATCTGCCCTGAAGAGCTTTCAGAAGAAACCTCCTCACCCAATGCAGAAAACATCAAATTCTCATACGATAAATCACTTCCTGCATGAACAACATAAGCCGCAACCAAAACATCCATGTCAACCCCCGAAAGAACAACGCCAAAACGATATAAATATTTATACAATCTTTTCATGTCATATCCACTCTTTTTTACGGCCTCATTTTCAAAAAAAGACTTCAAACCAAGCAGGGTGGAATCATTCAACGAAAGAAAAAAAACATCCTCCAAACCCAAACAAAAAACAACCCCCTCCAAAAGATTCTCTTTCCACACACCATCAACAACAACAGAAGAAACACCTCCCAATCGTTCAAGAGCACGACTAACATCGGATGATTCATACACATCAAAAGAAAAAGAGTTCAAAGGAGTTTCATCCTGCTCAATTACCTCAGAACCAGAAGAAGGTAATCGCTTCACAAGACTCTTAAAACCAAAATCGCGAAACAAGGAAACAACAGAAGGTCGAGAAAAATCACTCAACGACGCGCTCGACAAATCAAAATCCAACGGAACATCAACCTTAATAGTACCAAGCTCTTTGGACAAAAACGCCTGCGCACGATCTCGTTTCAATTTGTCATGAACCGATCCAGAAATCTCATCAAGATGTTCATACACACCTCCCAAAGTTCCATACTTCTGAAGAAGTGTGGAGGCTGTCTTTTCACCAACACCCTTAACCCCAGGAATATTATCTGACGGATCTCCCCGCAAACCCTTAAAGTCAGGAAGTTGTCCCGGAACCAAACCATACTTCTTCTCCACACCAGAAACATCATACAAAACAGTATCCATAATCCCTCGTCGCATCGTAAAGACAAAAACTTTGTCAGTAACCAACTGAAGTGTATCCATATCTCCAGTCACAATCACAACACGAACATCATTATGCTGTTGTGGAACCAAAGAAGCAATCGTACCCAAAATATCATCCGCTTCAAACCCTTTCTTTTCAAAAATAGGAATACCAAAAGCAGAGACAACCTGACGCACAAACGGAAATTGTGCATAAAGCTCATCAGGTGCTTTTGCACGCGTCGCCTTATATTCCTTATACACACTGTGTCGAAATGTTGGCGCCGGCAAATCAAAACTTGCCACAACATATTCCGGATCAAACTCTTTCAGAACTGACAAAAGTGTTGATGAAAAACCATACACAGCATTCATCGGCTCTCCATTTTTATTTGAAAGCGGCGGAATAGCATGGAATGCTCGATGTACAATCGCATTACAATCCAAAAGTACAAGTGTTTTAAGTTTTTCAGTCATAAAAAAAGATTGAATAAAAAAGAAAACCGTTTTAAACTAAAATTAGTTTAAAAATAAACCATTAAAAAATATAATGAACGAGGGGACAAGATTTAAAATTGAACGAGACACAAAAACGTCACCACAAGAACGCGCATACAAAGATCCAGGCGAATCACTAACCACCAGTGAAAAAGTGGAAAAACTTAAATTGGGGGCAAAAGAATTTAACTTAGGATATAGGTATGGCAAATTAGTGGAAAATTTTTTCAAAGAAAAAGGTGGAAAACCAACATTAGAAGACTGCGAAGAATTCATTAAAAGAAACAATATAGGATTAGAACCAGAAATGATCATTGCAATCCACGAGGTCACCCAAGAAGAAAAAAAGGGTCAACACTAAACACAGATCAAACAAAAATCCTACTCTACAACACTAACACCCTTAACGACCACATCCAAAACGGGGTGGTCGTTTTCATTTGTCTGTATACGCTCAATTGAATCAACAACATCCATTCCTAGAACCACCTGGCCAAAATTCGTATGTTTTCCATCAAGGTGTGGTGTTTCTGGTGCTGTCACAATGAAAAACTGTGAACCGTTTGTGTTCGGCCCAGCATTTGCCATCGCAAGTGAACCCCTCACAAGCTTACGATCATTAAACTCATCAGAAAATTGATACTCTGGTCCACCAGTCCCATCATCAGACCAATCATCATCTTTTGAAAGAGGATCTCCTCCTTGAATCATAAATTTCGAAATAACACGATGAAATTTTGTCCCGTCATAGAAACCTTTTTCAGAAAGAGAAAGAAAGTTTTCAACCGTCTTCGGTGCAACATCCTCAAAAAGCACAATAGTAATATCTCCCATATTTGTCTCCAAGATAACACGAGGGTTTGCGTCCGAGACCATATCCAAAGCATCCTGAACTTGCTTGTTTTTTAGAGAAACCGCGTCATCAACAGTTTCCTGTACACGATCAGGTGTCTCCAAAATGGAAACAAGCGGGTTATCAAACCCTTTTACAACCTCGGGGTTAGGATCAACAGACCGCCCAATTTCACCTTGTTCATCCACAGAAGAAAGCGAACAACCAGACAAAACATTAACACTAACAAAAAGAAATAACAAAAAGAAAAGATACTTCATAAATAAAAAACTTAGAAATTACGCGTTTAAGTGCAATTCGAGGCAAAATTGAGAAAAAGAGTAAGGAATATATGTAATATTGTGTCGATTTTTCGAGATTTTAAAGCAGAAATGCGCCAAAAGCGTAATCTCTAAAATTAAGAAAACACAACACGTCGCCCTTGTCCTCCATTCACAATCTCAAACAATACACGTAAAGCACAAGAAGGAACAGCATCAGAAATCTGCTCCGGCCACTCTAATAATACCACACCGTGCTTATCTGAAATCATCTCTTCCCAACCAACCAAAGAAAGGTCATTCGAAGAAATGCGATATGCGTCAATATGATACACACGCAAAATATCTCGTACTGAACATCTTAAATCATAATGCTTCACGATTACAAACGTTGGGCTGGAAAACGGCCCAAACGCACCAAGCGCACCAAGAAGTCCCTGAGAAAAAGTCGTCTTCCCTGCCCCAAGAGATCCTGAAAGCGCAACAAAAGAACCCCCAGAAAGCTCATGAGAGAATTCTTGGGCAACCACCCGCAATTCTTCTTCTGACTGTGTATAATATTCACGATTCATACCCTATTTAAATAGCATACCCAAAAATCACAAAAAAAGAAAACGGTTGACTGCATATTTATGCAACCAACCGCTTAAAAGTCTAAATAAAATCAGCGACAGTAACGCTCCCCCCGAAACCAATAACAGCCCCGAGAAGGACGCCGATGGTCCCGACGATCGTAACGATGTGGCGAACGATAGCGACGGTCATGACGACGATGCTCGTGATGACGATACCGAGCCTTCGACTGCCCCAACTTTGAACCAATAAACAACCCAACTGCAGCACCAACCACAGCACCAACCACAGCACCGTCCGACGATGATCTACGATGGTTCTGTCCCGTCGCAACACAACCATTGATCACCAAAGAGACCGAAAGGACAAAAACAAAACGAACAACAAAAGACATCGGAAAGCCCTCCTGCCACAAAAAATGTAAAAAATACTACTAAACAAAACACTAGCACAAAAACAAAAAAAGTCACCCCCCCCCTACACCCTCACCGTCTCAGTAAC
>JAGQLW010000066.1 GCA_020428995.1 Candidatus Moraniibacteriota bacterium
AAAATCTTTTGTTCATAAAATGATTTTTTCTTAACTCGAGCATTAAAGGCTGGCACACATTACCACCACCCTGTCAACCCTCTTTGCAAGAAATGTCACGTTTTTTCCTATTCTATCACAAAATGACACGAAAAAGCTTTTTTCCAACACATCACACACAGACACATGTTGAAAACTCACTTTTAACAAAAAAATAAAAAATACTTAAAATAAGCCAAAAAATAAACACGCCACCCACCTGGCGTGTTGACATACTTTCTTGTACTAAAACTCCCAAGATCTAGGGCTGAGAAAATTATTGCACTAGGTGATGGGATCTTCCCATTTGTGGATGCCGTCATAGATGCATCTGCGGTAATCTTTTTTCAAAAAATGAGTCCCCGTGCATAACAAACCATAGGAATTGCTTTGTTTAATGGTTTTTTCCAAAATATGGTCCTCTTGTGAGTTTTCATTCTTTATTCTCAGGTTTTTCCACCAGCCATACCCAAACAGCAAAGAGTGCCCACATAAAACCAAGGAAGATGCCAGCATTAAACATGTTTGGCACAAGAATCGCTATTACAGAAATGCTTACGCCAAGACCAATCATTTTTTCACTAACACTCTTTGCACTGAAAAAGTTTTTTGTGCTCCTGATTGCTATTACTATAAACAAAAGAATGATTGCTATCACACTCACAAAACCTCCGCTGACCCATGTTTCCAAAAAAATGTTGCTGGCGTTCAAAGCCGCACCACGACTGTCTGTGCCAAAAATTGCACTACTGTTTCCCCACCCTACCCCTGTTAGCCACTTCTCTTTGAGCACATCTACAGTTTCTTGATAAATACCCTTGCGCACATTAATACTTGGATCTGATCGATCAACTCTGGTGACGAATTTCCCTAAATTTTTTTCTTCCTGGATTTCTTCGAGATTAATATGTCGACAGTTATATTGTGTCAAATCACCCACCTCTTTAATCTGTCGCGGTAGTTCAGTTGGTTTTTCACATGAAACAGTAATTGTTTGATAGCCTGCGGTGCTGGTGGCACGTCCAAAAAGATCAAACGATGTTAGTGGCGTTTGTAGTACAAGAATGACTGCCAGCGCCGTGCTGAGCGTGACGATTGTTGCTGTTTTTGCAAGATCTTTGATTGATATAATCTTGCTTTTTTTATTCTTGATTGTACTGAAAAGTATCAACACTGCTAACCATGCACATGCTCCACCTACCGCTAACCATGCTGAACGTGTCACAGTTATAAGGAGTCCCACCATGAGAATTGTGAGCACTCCGCTGTATACGATTGTTTTTTTTATCTCGTCTTTTTTATTGAGACTGTCCCATAGACCAATCACAATGATTGCCACTGCCAAAGATAAGAATGTGCCCAACCAATTTGGTTCAGAAAAAAACGCATTAGCACGCCCAGGCATTGTTGCAAAACTTTCTGCACCTGACTGAAATAATATGTTCTGTGCCACACCAATAATCACGGAAACAACCGCAGAGACAACCATGACAGCAACAACTGCTGTAAGAATTTTTTCTTTTCTTTCCTCTTTGCCGTCTTTTTGTTTTTCTTCTTGCTGAATCAGGATCAGACGTGTTGTGTAATAAAGAAATGGGAATGACAACGCAATCAGCATATCTTTAACATTTTCTTTTGCTGACATGTCTCCGACAATAGACGCAACAACTGCTCCGACTGCGAAAAGTGCTGGTAGCAAATCAAGCCATGTGAGATGTCTTTTGATCTTTTTCATCGCCATCTTATCGATCAAAAACCATTGAACAATTTGCACTGCCAACAAGACAGCCATGGCCTGATATGGACGAAAAGAGAGTCCTTCAGTCGGTGTCATAGAAACTATTTCATGAGGCAATGATGCGATGAATAACAACAATGCAATCCATGGGTAACGCCAGACGCTTACCGCTCCCATGAGTATAAATGTAGCAAAAAATAACCACGATGGTTGATACCATGCGGGGAAAAATATCCCTGCCATTGCGACACAAACACCCACCGTTATTACTGCTTTATGTGTTTTTTCTTGCACTCTGCTTTTTGGGGTGTGTCTTTCTTTTTCTCCTGTCATAGATTATTTTTCATTCATTGATTGTTGCAAGAATTTTTTGCGTGAACGTCTCGTAGGAAAATATTTTTGTGCGTTCTTTCCCACGCTCTTTCATTGTGTGGCGCAATTGTGGATTGTTCAAAACACTTCCAAGCGCAGTAACCATGTCATCCACATCTTCAGGATTGCAATAAAGTGGTGCGTCTCCCCCAACCTCTTTAAGTGCTGGGTTGCGCGATGTGATTACTGGAATTCCACTGTTCATTGCTTCCAACAGTGGCAATCCGAACCCTTCATATTTTGATGGGTAAAAAAAACATAATGCGTTATGAAAGATTGCTGGAAGATCTTTTTGTGGCACAACATCAAGAAATGTTACATAAGGGCCGATGTTCAGTTGCTGTGCGATTTTTTGTGCGTCAGTTGCAACTGGCGCAAGATGTGGCTGGAGTTTTCCATAGATTACCAATTTTGGAATGGACGCTTTCTTTGCGCGCATTTTTTCACGCATGTTTTTGTATGTAACAAGAACTCCGTCTATGTTCTTACGCACATCCATTCCGCCTCCGGAAAGAATGTATCCAGCATTGAGATTATAATGGTCAAGCACGCGTCGTGATTGTGTTGCTGTTACAACATTTTTGAATATCGGATCACAGTCAATATGATTTGTGCTGATTGTTTTTGCGTCCCGCACAAGATTGTTGATCACGTCTTTTTCTGTCTGTGTGGAGACTGCAAAAAGTCTGTCTGCCATGACGATTGCGTTTTCAGTGAGATGCCAGTCCATCTTTTTGCGCAGGTTGTTCCTATAAATTGGGTAGTGACGTGGAACAAGATCATGCACGACCATTATATGTCGCATTGGCAGACGCGTGATGGTTGTTGATTGATAAAGGCTCAAAAATACTTCGCACCTGTTGTTATATGCCATTTGAGGCAAAAGATGCTTCTCCCACCATATTTTTCGTATCAAATCATCTCGTTTGTATGGTGGTAAAAATGTTCGATCGCACATGCTTCGTGAAGACCATATTTCTTCGTGTGGTTCTTGTGTGTATATGTGGAAAATGTCTTTTTTGTTTTTGCCTTCTTGTGCAACAATCTTGTCCAGCGTGCGCAAAAATTGTGTCGTCACTTGCCCAATACCTGTTTCTGGTTTTCTCAGAAATGACGCGTTGATTCCAATAATCATATTTTATGCTTTTGTGGATGACTTTAAAACAGATTTCAAAAATAATTTCTATATACCAGAAGAAAGTTTTTTCGTTGTTGACATTTCCAAAACTCAAAAAAACGTTTGCTTCACGATTATTTTTTTTCGATTGGTCCTATCTTTTTTAGTATACCACGAT
>JAGQLW010000067.1 GCA_020428995.1 Candidatus Moraniibacteriota bacterium
CCTTCAGTTTTTTGTGAATGAACAAGTTTCATCTCTCAAGAAAAAACACACATCTCAAGAGAAACCAATCATATCATCTGCCCACCCCTGTCAACAATCAAAAAAGACACTGAGTTTCCCCAATGTCTTTCCAAAAATTTTCAAAAACCCTCTTTTATTTCTTCACTCCAACAGTATTTTTCAAAATCTTCTTCACCACATTCACAGCCTTCTCTGCCAAAACCGTCTCTTGTGAACCACTAACCATGTCTTTCACAATCACCGTCCCGTCAAGTGCTTCTTTTTGGCCCAACACAAGCGTCACATCAACACCACGACGCTCTGCCATGCGCATCTGCGTTTTGAGATTCCCCCGCCCAAAGCTCTCCGCCACCAAAACACCATTACGTTCAAGATCAGAAAACATTTTCAGACTCTTTCTTTTTGCCAACACACCAATTTGTGCCAAAAAAACACGTGGTTTTGGCTCAGAATAAACTCTTGCTTTAACACGTTTCATCTCAAGCACCAATCGATCAAGCCCAAGAGCAAAACCAATCGCCGGCGTTGGCTCACAACCAAGTCGACCAATAAGTTCATCATATCGCCCGCCGCCACCAATAGCATACGTGCTTCCACCGTCTTGCGTTGACCAAATTTCAAACACTGTCCGCGTATAATAACCCAACCCTCGGACTAAATGCGGATTAATAACATAAGAGATACCCAACTCATCAAGATATTCCAAAACCTCTTTAAAATGTGCACGACTCTCAGGATCCAAATGATCAATTGCCTGTGGCGCACTAGCAGCAACTTGCATGCACTTATCCTCTGATGAATCCAAAATTGCAAAAGGATTAGTGTCAATCAAATCACGAAATTCCTGTGGTAACTTATGACGTTTGGATTGCAAATAACTTCCCAAAAGCGTTCGATATGCTTTTTGTGATTGATACGATCCAACACTATTAATTTGAAACTGCAAATGACGAATCCCCAAACGATTCACAATACTATCTGCCAACTGAATCACTTGTGCATCCAAGACCGCATCTTCTTCACCAATAATTTCAAAATTAGACTGCCACAATTCACGATAACACCCTTCCTTCGGACGCTCATGACGGAAAACCGGCCCAATGGAAAAAAGTTTCACCGGACGGGACAAAACATTCATTCCATGCTGAATATATGACCGTGCAACACCAAGCGTCAAATCTGGACGTAAAACAACACGCTCACCACTGGGTGAATCAAAAGAATAAAGTTGATCTCGAACAATTTCTGTATCCTCCCCAATTCCACGCACAAACAAATTAGCATATTCTGCAACCGGCAAGTCAAGACGTGAAAAACCATACTCTCGCGCCTCACGAGAAACAACATGACGCACTTGCTCCCAATAAGCTTGCTCTCCGGGAAGCAAATCTCGCATACCACGCAATGTCTGAAGCAAGATCAAATCTTCTGCTCGCGAACGTTTCTTTGTTGGTTTTACAACAGAAGTCTTTTTTGTTACAGCAACACCCTTTGTTAATTTCTTTGAAGAACCAGAACGAGAAGACGTCTTTTTCACAACAGCCTTTGCTAACTTTGTTTCACCAACCTTGCTTGTCTTAGAAGATTTTGAAGAACGTTGTGGCATAATATTTCCATCGATTAATAATCATTAGTACGCGCGAATACACAAAAATCACAAAACACCCAAACGGTTAAGCGGCCACGCACGGACCAAGACACGCCCAATCATCATATTCTTTGGAAGAGGTCCCCATGTGCGAGAATCATGACTAGCACCACGATTGTCTCCCATAACAAAATATTCATCATCAGAAAGTGTGGTAGTCATTGTCCCAGATATGGTCTCAACATCTGAATCAAGATAATCCGTTTCATCAAGAACAATACCATCAGGAAAGCGCTCGTTTATAATATGCACCTGTCCACGAGCAATCTTAACAGTCTCCCCGGGCAATCCAATCACACGTTTAATAAAAAACTGTGACGGTTCATTAGGGTAACGAAAAACAACAACATCCCCACGCTCAAGATCTTTCCACGATGTCACAGAAAAAGACGGATCATTCACATCTCCAAAAGACGTCTGTTTATACCCAAACTCATTAATAATCAAATATTCGCCATTGTGAAAATTTGGCTCCATGCTAGCACCCTGAACAAAAAATGGCTGAAACAAAAACACACGCACTGGAACAATAATCACCAATGCCAAAATAAAAACCTTGATAATCTCCAAAAAAAACGCACCAAACCCTTGATAGACTTCCTGTTCAGAATCGTTTCCTCCAGATTGTGAAAAAGATGAAGTATTCATAAGCACATGAAGAGTAACACAAAAAATACCCAAAATCAAGCACGAAAAAGAGCCAAAGATCAGCTTTTTTCCAATGCGCCAGGCGCTTGGCATGTTGCCCCCCCCTCAATGACTCAGGCGTCTGAGTCATTGAACGCATATCAAAAAAGCTCTAGAGCCAAGAAAAATGAGGCATCCATCGATGCCTCACCAACGCCACGAGAAATTTTCATATACGCCCACACCTACGCCCATAAGTACGAAACACTCCCCACCAAAATCCTTGG
>JAGQLW010000068.1 GCA_020428995.1 Candidatus Moraniibacteriota bacterium
TTTGGTTGGTGGTGTTGTTGTCGCCGGAGGTACCAGAACCAAATGAACCGCATGGATATGCACCCTGCGCAACATCTTGACAATCCAAATAGTTAGCGATTTCCTGAGTGTCACACCGACTATCCCAAGAATTAGGATATGTATTAATGCATAGGTCGTGAAAGCCACCATACGCACGAGTAATAACCTCTGGAATGTGTCCGTGTGGTGGAGGAATCAAAAAACCACGTACTGGATATTCGCTTTTCCCGCCATTAATTCTCACCTTTTTCCAACCATCAATGGACTCAACCAACATCAATCCATTGATTTTTCCATCGTTATTCCAATTTGCATGGTCAATGTTCCAATCTTGACTCACAAACTCCATAGTCCCCACATGACCATACTCATTACCACTCCATGAGTTGAGTACAATAATAGCCCCTGGGGCTGGTGAAGACGATTGCGTGTACCCTATACGTAATAATGACACATTGCCATACCACTCCTTAGCATTTGGATACGACGCAATACCATATTTAGAAGCAACGTAGTCCGTACACCAAACCCATCCAGCCATTGCATTAGAAACCGTTACACATAACATGAAAAAGACAAAATGACGTGTAGTTTTGAACATCTCTTTAGACTCCTCTGTTTTTGAAAGTACTTTTTTGGAGGTATATAGACTGCCTCCTGCCAAAAACCTTTCGAGTTTCTTGCAGGAAACAACCTCTTCTTTAGTAGTACCCCTTTAACTCTGTATACACTAATAAGCATTAATGATGCTTATTGTTTCCAAAATATGATCTAAACCATTTTCATGAGACTTTCGCGTATCAAGAGGTGGTGAGAACTTGCGTAAGATAAAAAGTGTTTCCTCCTCTTTTTTAATTTGGTATAATACTTCTCCGTCGCCAGAAGATGCGACATCAGTAATATCATCAAGAGCTTCACCAGAAGCAAAAACTTTAAGATCTTTGTTATGGTCTAGATCAGCTTTTTCCTTCCAGACAATACCGCTTGAATCATACGATAAGAAAAAATCGATTTGATAAACATTGCCCGCAACATAAAGAATATTTTTTCCGTCTGAAGAAAGACTAAGAAATGGATATGACACACCTAAAGATTTTAATCTTTCTGCATAAAGAATACGTAACTGCTTCAGAGACATCTTACCCAATTCTCTCATTGTGATGTTTGCATACATTGAGCGGTCGCTATCTTTCTGTAAAACGTCATCTTCAAGATTATAGTTTGTAGCCATAAACTCTCGCAATTCTTCTTCATTCATTTCCACTTCACCAGAGTTTCGTGTTTCGGTAAGCCAATTGTCCGGCACTTCAAAAGAAAACATGATTTCCCCATTGTTCACGGCCACTTTCTTGTATGGTCCTTCCAAGTCTTCAACACCAGTGATTTTATGCCTGTCCAATGTCTTGTTTAGAGAATCGAAATCAACTTCTTCTGATGGATTTGTTGTCACAACTGGTAGATTTTCCACTGTCTCAATCTCTTTTTGCGTGCTTTGCGCATACCAAACAACACCCGCACCAACCAAGACGATCAGCGCGATTGCAAGTGAGAGATAGATTGTTGATTTTGTTATCTTCATATGATTGATAAGATTTTGACTCGAACAGCTCATCCAAGCAAATAAAAGACCATGTGTCAAGGTTTTTCAAGATATGCAACTTTTTGTTTAATAATCACCCACACAATCCATGTTTTTTTAAAAAAAACACGAAACAATGTTTGCGATTTTGTCTCCTTTTTTCAGGTTTTCCACTTTCGTATACTCTCTGGAAATTTTCGTCCAGGGACCGTTGTTGTACGACACATAGAAATCCGTTTCAATCTTGGAATGTCCATCTGCCCAATTGTCCACGTCATCACCGGAAACAGAGAGTTTGGCATTGAGACGAACAGTTTGTCCTTTTGCCAAAGTGGCACCGTGTTCGGCTTTGAATTCCGTTCCCGTTGTGGGGTCGAGAATATCAAAGTCCAGGTTGATGTTGGTTTGGTTGGTGGAGTTGTTGTCGGAGGTGCCATCGTTGCTGGAATTTTCAATCCCACTTCCGGAGCCAAAGCCACCATCGCCAGTCGTATAAGCAAGAATCTCATTTGATTCTCCGTTACACAACCCTGTTAAATCACACTCCAGAAAACTATCCGTAATGAAATACAGAAAAGCATCAGGATAGTCATCGTCAGCAGGAGATAAAGATCGTGTATTGTACTCAAGTCGTGGAGACCAGTTATATTCCGATACAGTTACGGTCTCGCCGTCACTGCCGACTGATTCCACCCAGGCAACATGCCCTCTATCGTTCTCATCACTAGGATCATCTCGATCCCACCATGCGACCGCATACGAGGTGTTCACATAGAGATATCAGGACCAACACGCACCCATGGATGAGATGGGTTGTTTCTTGATACAAGTGGATATTTTCCAATATAGCCGCCAACAGCTTCTCCAAAAGCCTCTATCCAGTTTTCCGCATCACCCCATCTGAATGATTCATTCATCGTGAAATGATTATGAAACATCGGGTCGGTTGGCGAATGGCTATCCAAGATCGAATTGATCTTGTAGGCAACATAAGATGTGCAATTACAGGTGATGAAATTCCATCTATCTGGCACCTGCCCAACATTCGGACAATCTCCGCTCTCACTTCTTTTTGCCGATTCGTAGCCACTATGGGTGGCTGCAAAAGAAACAGATGAAGCAAGCATGAGAAAAAACAACAAGCACAACAGGCGTTTCATAACAACATCCTCCAAACAAGAGAAAGTAAAACGAATTGAAAAAGAACAAATAATTTGTCCTCCTTAGAAACGGATTCTTTATTACAACATTTGTATAACGTTAAATACAGAACCCGTGAAAAGAGGACAAGAAACTGGTGTATTATTTATTGTCGATGATAACAGTATTCCAGAAGTCTTGTGATCGGAATAATTCCCAGTAACTTTGAATTTCGCCACCATACAGAGTGAACTCTTGCGCGTTGGGTGCACAGGTCGCTTGTAGTGTCGTAAAACAGAAATATCCACCATCGAAGTCATGAACCCTTAAACCACCACCACACGATCGAGATGGATCGGTTGGTTCACCCGCCCGTCTCGACAACGAACCAAGAGGTCCATTCTCCGCAGAACAGTAACTACTTAGGTTTTCCATCTTTTTTGTAGAAAAGTAAGTAAGGCTTGTTTTTCCACTATCACCTTCTTTCATTTTTTTTGTAATTGGTATGTTTGCATACACCAATTCTTCTTTCACACTCTTTTCAACCGGAAAACGAATACCCAATTCAGGAATTTCATACCAAACCATTTCACCAGTTTCAAGTTTTTCTTCGACATTTGTGTATAGTTGGGCAATTATTTCTTGACGTTCACGTCTATCCTCTGAAATTGAATTAGTAGTTTCTCCCCCATTTTCAACTTCAGTTGTCTCTTCCACATCTTCTGAATCATCCGTCACAACTGGCACTTCTTCGACAGAATCAATGTCTTTTTGCACATTGTTTGCATACCACACCAACCCCA
>JAGQLW010000069.1 GCA_020428995.1 Candidatus Moraniibacteriota bacterium
AGACAACAGGGTATGGGGTTCCGTCTTTGGGATCGGGGTTTTGGGTGATAATTATGTCCTTGCCTGGACTCTGAATACCACCAATACTGACGCACTTGCTCAGACTGCTTGAAACATGGTCGTCCCAGCACACACCTGAGGTCGACTGTGGATAGTACCAAAAGGCAGAAAACTGCTCTATTTCAAGAGTGAAATAGTTTCTTGGTTTGTATTCTGAAGCAAAAAGATTACCAGCACAAAGTGGATTCAGACTTCCCTTCCAATACACCGACAAATCCATATTCAGTTTCAGCCGGCCTTCCTTTTCAATCGGGTCTTCCAGATGAAACTGAACAGTATATTCCTTGCCAGATGAAAGTTCATGTGGATTGAATAAAATGATGCCCAACTGCGAACCATCAAACAACGCATCGTCTTTCTTAGCAACAATGCCTGATGGAAATCCATCGATTGAAAACGTCCAGTCTCCCTCGATTACTTCGTCCAGGTCTACAAAGTCGATTTCCAAAGCAAAATCCGTTCTCGCTTTCAAAATATCGATGGCATCATCATCAAAACGAAAAACTGCTTCCGCCGTCTTCGTATCAATCATAAAAAACCTCGACAATTTCCTCCTCACTCAAAATCAATATACTTCCTCCCAGAAAGCTCATCCGGCAAATACTGCTGTTTTGCATCCTCTTCATTCTCAAAGTTCGGCGTGTATTTATATCCCTTTCCATAATCCAAATCTTTCATCAACTCCGTCGGCGCATTCCTCAAATGAATCGGCACACCAAGCGCACCATATTCGCGCACATCACGGCACACCTGCCCATATGCACGATAAAGTGCATTGCTTTTTTTTGACTTTGCCAAATACACAACCGCCTGAGCAAGATTAACCCCACACTCAGGCATCCCAATGAAACGACACGCATCATATGCCGCAACAGCCTGAGGCAAAGCAAGAGAATTTGCCAAACCAACATCTTCAGACGCAAAACGCACAAGCCGCCGCGCAACATAAAGAGGATCTTCTCCCCCTTCAAGCATACGCGCCAGCCAATAGAATGACGCATCAGCATCCCCGCCACGCATCGATTTATGAAGTGCCGAAATTACATTATAATGTTCATCTCCAGTTTTATCATAAAGAAGTGTCGTCTTTTGAAATGCCTGTAAAACATGCTCATCAGAAACAACAATATTTCCATCCTTTGCCAACGAGGAAGCAAGTGTAACAGACAGCTCAAGAGCCGAAAGCGCAACACGCGCATCACCATGCGCATGACGCACAAGCAACGAACGAACATCTGAAGAAATGGCAATGTCAAACCCGCCCAGACCATAAACAGAATCAGACAATGCCCGCTCAACAACCGCCAACAAATCATCATCACTCAAGTGTTCCAAGACAAACACACGACATCTCGACAAAAGAGCATTATTCACAGAAAAACTTGGATTCTCCGTTGTGGCACCAACAAAAACAATCGTGCCATCCTCCACACTTGGCAAAAGTGCATCTTGCTGTTTTTTGTTAAACCGATGAATTTCATCAATAAAAAGAATAGTTTTCTCACCCAAACGCAAAGAACTCTCTGCCTGAGCAATCACTTCTTTCACATCCTTCACACCAGCCGTCACAGCAGAAAGTTGAACAAAACGAGACTTTGTTTCAACAGCGACAATGCGCGCAAGCGTTGTCTTACCCACACCAGGTGGTCCCCACAGAAGAAGCGAGCATACAGAATCAGACATAATCAGTTGACGAAGCAATCCGTCCCCACTAGTCAAATGACGTTGTCCAAAAAATTCACCAAGACTCCGTGGACGCAATCGCTCCGCAAGTGGTTGTTGTGCTGTGTTCATGATATCTAAAACTTGTATTTATAATGATAGTAACCACCACGACAAAACACTAATCAAGCGCGCAAAACATCAACACCCGAAGAGGAAACACGCACAATACGAGATGGTTCTGCGCAAAACGGTTCTTTATCGGCCATAAGATAAAAATCAACCTTATCACCAAAATAATCACGCGCCTGAGAAATCGTTTCTGCATGAGGCTGTCCTTCAACATTCGCACTCGGCGCAACAAGCGGACCAGTCTTTTGCAAAAAATCTCTAAAAACCGCATGACACTCACCCAAAGGAAGACGAAACGCAATCGATTCTGATCCACGATGAAGATAAGAAAAACGTTCTTGAATACATGGCAAAATTACACTGGTTGGACGCAAAGAGTCCACTGACCAAAACTCATCCAAAGAACGTCGCAAAGATTCATCAACATCAAACAGCAAGAGATCCTCCAACGAAGAAACAAGCACAATCATCGGATTGGTTCTTTGTCGATCTCGCACAGAATAAATTCTCTCAACAGCCCTAGCATTCAACGCACTACCAACAATGCCATAAATTGTGTCTGTTGGAACGATCCCAACACCACCACCGCGAAGAATATCAACATACTTTTTCACGTTCTGCATAGAAAAATAAACAAATGATATAAGAAATAGTCAAACCAAGTCGCAAAAGATTTTTTCAAATAAAATCCCACAAGGACTTCCACATTTGAATTTGAGTACAGTTCAAGACAAAATCGAGAAAAATCATAAGGAATATGTGTAATATTGTGTCGATTTTTTCGAGATTTTAACACAGAAATGCCTGCCTGCCCC
>JAGQLW010000070.1 GCA_020428995.1 Candidatus Moraniibacteriota bacterium
GAAGTATTCTGATTCTTTGTATACAAAAGCATTTCGTGTTGTTGCTGACCATGTTCGCGGTGCTGTGTTCATGATTTCTGACGGAGTTTATCCGTCAAACACAGAACAAGGTTATGTTCTTCGTCGTTTGGTTCGTCGTGCTGTGCGTTACGCAGATATTCTTGGTTTGCCGGAACAGAGTTTTGTTCATCTTGTTGGTCCGTTGGTTGAATCATATCGAGACGCATATCCAATTTTGGATTCTCAACGTGAGAGTATTGAAAGTGTTATCCGTGATGAGGAAACAAAATTTCGTAAAACACTTGTGAAGGGTATGAAGGAGTTGGATCGTATGATTGCGTTGAAAAATGAAATTTCTGGTAAAGATATTTTTGTATTGTTTACTACATATGGTTTTCCCGTTGATATGACGCGTGAAATTGTTTCTGAACGTGGAGCTTTGTTTGATGAGGAGGGTTATTTGCAAGAATTTCGCAAACATCAAGATCTTTCACGTACTGCATCAGGGGCGAAGTTTAAGGGTGGTCTTGCTGATCATGGGGACAAGACAACAGCACTTCACACCGTGACTCATTTGATGTTGGCAGGACTTCGCAAAGAGCTGGGTGATCATGTGCATCAAGCCGGATCGAATATTACGCAGGAGCGAACACGTTTTGATTTTACGCATCCTGAAAAAGTCTCTCGTGATGTCTTGGATCGTGTTGAAGAATATGTCAACGAGGCAATTGCGAAGAATGTCCGTGTTCGTGTTTCTCATATGCAAAAAGAAGAAGCGAAGAGTACTGGTGTTGAGGGAAGTTTCTGGGAAAAATATCCTGATGTTGTAAATGTATATTCAGTCATTGATGATGATGGGGTGGTTTATTCTCGTGAATTGTGCGGTGGTCCACATGTTGAAGAGACCGGTGTTATTAAGGGTGTTTTTCGTATTAAGAAGGAAGAGTCTTCGTCTGCTGGTGTGAGACGGATTAAGGCTGTCTTGATGGAGGGGTAGTGGAATTTTTTGGATATTTTTTGAGAAGACATCGGTTAAATCCGGTGTCTTTTTTGATTGTTAGTGTGGTATCTTATGGATTTTTTTGTGTTTAAAAAAAACCACACAAGAGTCTTTGGGTTTTGGGACCACCATATCACGCAGAACAATTCGTAGGGGGAGACGATGTTTTGCGTGATTAAGACTTTTATGTGGGAGGTCAGTATTTTTGACCAAAAAAGAACTTCTTGTGTTATTTGTTAGATTGTTCAGCGTTGTTTACATTTATTAAATTTCATTTGAAAAAAAGCTAATAAGTTTTTCCATCAGTGTCATATTTTCAATACCTTAAAAAGGTATCTACGTTGATCTTTGGAGCTTTCTCCTTCTAAAAAAGGCAACCTCTCAGTATCCAACTCTGTCTTTTTTGGAGACAAGCAAAACGATACGCTAACAGCAATCGTGACTACTGTTATTTTGATCTATTTTGTTTGCGACCAACATGTCTCAAGCCGTAGCCGTAAGACTGCTTTGTTGATGTGTATAGTATAGCAAAAAAATCCCCCCTCCTGCTCTGCAAGAGGGGGGGTAACATTCAAATCGAAAGGGTCAAAGGGTCCGAGGACCCAAGACCAGAGATCCGAGACTTAAGCGACCGAGGGCCGGCGAACACCGAGGAAACGGAAGCGCCGACGCCAGCCACCGTCGAACAAAAAGAGGTCGAGCACACGCTCGCCGCCGTCGCTCCACAGTCCCGGGACATCACGGTGCAGAAGGACCTTGGCGACCGAGCCGAGACCGATGATCGGGAACTTCCGCTGTTCCTCGGGGTATTTCTCCCCGAAGGTGAGGATGTGGCCGATAGCCCCAGCGTCGTAGCCGTCTTCCTTCATCAGTCTGATGGCTTCTTCGGAAGAGATGTCGCGGTCGAAGTGGAAGAGCTTCCACTCCCAGTCGCCCACTTGCTCGGCGGTGACGGGGAACTTCTTCTCGGTGAGGTCGCTATTGTCCCAGCCGTAGTTGCCGCGCGTGATGCGATCCTCGAACGAGATGTCGGCTTCGACGGTCAGGAACTGCTCGGTCTCGGCCGGAACTGCTACGCCCAGATCACTTGTGGTCGAGAAGATCTGAATCTTGAGTTTGCCGGAGAGAATCCGGAGAACCTGCTTATGGCCTCCCGCCTTCTTGACCAGCGAGTTGAGCTGGCCGGCGGTGAGATCCTTGGATGCGAAATTGGTCATGATCATCTCCATTGGGCGTCTGTGCCCGCTAGAATTATCTCCTCACCCGGAGACACTGGGCTCTGGTCATATTCACCATAGCTTTTAAGGCACAAATATGCGCTAAAAGCTACAGTGAATCTATTTAAAGAACTGACTAATAATTATACTCTTTTTTACTGAAAAAGTCAAGAGTAAAAAATGCCTTGTTTTAGCTTAAAAAGTATCTCTATTTGTAATATATAATCGCTTTATCACCACTTAGCCGCACCTGTCCAAAACCCTTATTTTCTTAATGAAGGATATCATGAATAGCCTCTGATGTTCTTTTATAAATTTTCCCTTCCATAACTTTTTTCTTATAAAAGGATTCTTTGTGGATTAGTTTTTCTATTTCCTTGTTAATTCCGGAAAGTAAGACTTTCTTGTTGTTTTTTTTCAACAATTCAATAATTTCGCCTAAGTAATCTATGCCATCAATATCGGCATAAAAGCTGTGTCTCAGTGAGATTATGACGTAGTTATTATGTTTAATTTTTTGAATTGCCTCCAGATGGGCTGGCATGTTGATGTAAGTTAGTGAGCCGGAAATTTTATATACTACAATATCAGAATCAATGACTTCTTTTTTCAGAAAATCATCTTTCAACAAGACCTCATTCATTTTTCCGTTTTTCCACAACAGGATTTCTGTCTGACCATAAGCTACTTTATTAACAAAAATCAGTAGTGCAATAACTGTGCCAACTAGTATCCCGAAAATTGGATCTTCGGCAACCACAAGAATTGCAACAACTATTGAAAGAATGAAAGCAATTTTCTCATTTTCGATTAAATGAATAAAATGCTTTTTCTCGATCATCCCGAATGCAACGACAACAAGTATTGAGGCAATAACCACCATTGGCAGGAGTTTGAAGTAACCAATGACTAAGAGGGTAATAATTACAATAGATATTGCGTTTATGATTGCTGATGTTTTGTGATTCGCTCCACTTTTTATATTGAGCGCCGTCCTTGCAAGAGCCGCGGTAGCTGGAATTCCCCCCATGATCCCAGAACCTAAATTTGCAATTGCAAGTCCAAGCACCTCCTTTCTGCGATTGAATTTAGTATTCGTTAAATTATCAGCAATTTGACCAGAAAGAAGAGTTTCTAATATCGCAATCACTGAAGTGGTCATAGAGACCAACCATATCTCTTTTGTTGTCAGGATACTCCATTGAAAATGTAATAGAATATTTTCAAAGAGTGTTGATTGTATATCTGGATATTTATCGCTAAGAGTTGTCAGAGTTGTGCCGTGGCCAAAATTTAATAGCAAAAGCATTGTTCCTATACCTATGAAGGTAGCAATTGCTCCACCTGGGATCTTCGGGAATTTCTTGTTCCAAAGAATAATCAGAGAAGTGCATATGATAAATAACATAAAAACTTCTAAGCGCGCTTGATCTAAATTTTGTAATATATAGATCACATTTTTTAAGAAATTTTCGTTTTTTTCAATAAGAGTAATTCCTAAAATGTTGTCGAGTTGTCCGATGCCAATAATAAAAGCGATGCCTAGCGTGAAACCATGTACGACTGACCGAGGTATAAAAATAATATACTTATCCAAATGAAGAAGGTACGCTGTCATAATCATGATTCCTGAGATAATAGCAATAATGGGTAAGGTTTGATAGCCGTGTGTTAAGGTGTATGGGATAAGTATTCCAGCGAGTGCGCCAGTAGGGCCTATGATGTTAAAATTACTACCGCCAAAAATTGCACAAAATAGTCCAGCCCAAAATGCTGTGATTATACCTTGTGTAGGAGTCGCGCCCGAGCTAATGGCAAGCGCCAAGGCTAGAGGTACACTTATCAAACTTACCGTTATACCTGATTTCCAATTCTCTTTTATTTTGCTATAATTCATTTTATGTATAAATAATATTTTTTCTATGGTAACTAGGTAGAAATGTAACCAAAATAGAGTTTCATGAACGTTTTTAGAAGATTGTCGTTCCGATTATTGTATCGGCACTCTATCTCTTTCAAGTATAACGGAAAGTTGGATTTGGAAACATCTCGATATTGGTAGAAAGCATGTTTCGCGAAAATGCAAAATCTTTCGATGCCGTTGATATAATTCTTGTACTTCCGAACGTTCTTCACGAATGTATGGGGCTATGATTCACCTGACAATGTTTTTCACACCGTTTGAGCGAGTTGTGGCTCTTGAAAGAATCGGTGTGAAGTGTACGCCTCCTTTTCTGGTTTTCCGTCGAATGATACCGAGTAATTCTTCAGTCGATACCCCGTATAGACCACCTTTGTATAGACCAGACCATATCGTCCCAGTAAGCTGGATACCACCGATTTTCCCGCTGTTTCTTTCTCGTGTTGACTCTTCCGTTTCCTTCCGAAGTATACGCCTAGTCGATCTTGATCTTTCCCGACAATCTTGATTCTTCCAATTCGCAGGCATGATACAGGGTTTTCCGCATTTTCCGATATGCCCGTTCAACACTCTTCACATTCATTGCCAGATTTTTGCTCAATCACAGGGTATGGGCCCGTTGGTGAAAATCCACTTGGGACCAGGTTATTCAAATATTCAATTTGATGGAATTTGTTTTGAGGTGTTTATGGTCAGTAAAAAAGTAGCTGTTTCTTATTTTGATTAAGATTTTTTTAGAACACTGGTGTTTGTTTTTTTCTTTCTGAAAGGATTGAAAATATTGCCACCACAAGAGTAATACCAAGCATTGTGAGTGGCCACCAAAGATGCATGCCACAGAAAAAGGATAGCCAAAATATTACGGATAAGAACATTGCTGATCCTGTTCCAAAGAGACGTCTTACAGTTGGTGCTGTTTGGTAATGGTCGCCAATCTTTTGAAAGAATGACCAGTGAATAGCTAACATGTGGGCGATCATTGCACTAAACAGAAACCAAATAGGAAGTGGTTGACATGATGTTGCTCCGAGAACAACCCCAGTATTTTCTTGTGCTTCCGCCGTTGGTATTAGATTCTCTTCTTGTTGGGTATTTTCTTGAAGTTCTGCAAAATTTGGCGCAGGGGAAAATGCTCCAAGGACGAGGATGTGTGTTTTTGCCGA
>JAGQLW010000071.1 GCA_020428995.1 Candidatus Moraniibacteriota bacterium
TTCTTACTCCTACCGTCACAGTTCTTGCACTTTATTCCACTCCTTTTGTCACACTTTTCTATGGACCATCTTTTTCTCCAGCAGGTCTCTCTCTTAGTGTTCTTGCAATCGGTGGGTGGTTTTTGACTTTTTTCTACATTCTTACAAGCATACTTAACGGTGCTGGGCATGTTAAACAAATGATGTGGTTTTGTTTTTTTGGATTTCTTTTAAACACTCTTCTTTCGATTCTCACGACGATTTCTTTTGGTATCATTGGTGCTGCACTGTCCACAACAGTGACAAGTGTCTTTTTGTTTTTTGGTGTATTTTTCTTTGTTAACAAAATCTTCCAACCAGATGGTGTTCTGGTCATTGTTGGAAAAACACTTGTTTCTTTGCTCGTCGCTCTTACTTCTTGGTTCCTGTTGCGTGACTTGCATCTGTATTTTGTTTTGGAGGCACTTATTGTCTCTTTTGTGTTTCTTGTCCCTATTGGTTTGTTTGGTGAACTTCGTCCTTCGCGATGGCACCTTGCTCGATAGCTTGTGTGTTTTTGCATTTTTAAACTCTTGTGCACCAAGAATTTCTTCTCATTACCTTTGGCAAAGATCTTTGTATATTTTAATTAATTCTTTTCCACTTTGGTCCCAACTGAATTGTTGTGCGCGCTCTTTGTTTATTTTTCCTTTTTTTTCTCTTTCTTCCTTGTTTGTCACAGCATTGATTATTTGCTCAGAAAATTCTTCCACGGTTTCTTTGTGTGCATAGTACCCTCCGTCGGCAAGATACCGTCGATTTGTTGGTCGGTCAAAACACACAACAGACAATCCTGCCCCCATGTAGTTGAGAATTTTTCCACTTGCCTGTTGTGTTGTGTCATTTTTTGGATCCAGTCCGATGTCACATGCCATACATAGTTGTGGCATGTCTTTATATTTCAATGGATGCACAATTGTCACACTTTTTTGTAATTTTTGTTGTGTCACAAATTTCTCCACACCTTCTTTTGGAAACCCCGCAAGAACAAAGTGTACTTGTGGATATTCATATCTCATGTGAACAATAACATCCAACAACAGATCGATTCCTTTGTTTGCAATTAATGCGCCGGTATATACTGCTAATATTTTTTCTTGCGGGAGTTCCATCCTCTTTCGCAACATCTGTTTGTCTGTCCCTCCCTCAAAATGATGTCTGTTCACACCGTCACTGATAATATGGACGTCGTCTTTCTTTCTCATTGAATTGATGTGAGCTTTGTTTTCTGGCGAGCTTACAACAGCAAAATCTCCACGTCGACTCACTGTCTTTTCCACAAACATGAATAATTTTTGGAGCGTTTGTGTTTTCAAATAACCATGCGACTTCATTTCGTTAACCAATGATCCATGAAAATCTGCCACCACGGGTAATTTGCGCCAGAAAAATATCTTTTGTATTATCCAGGCAATCAACACTCCTTCGTGCAAATGTCCATGAATAATGTCTGGTTTTTGTGTTCGTGCAAGAAAGAATGCTTTGCGAACAAGAAATATGTTGAGAATTATTTTTTGCCAATCGGCACCTGCTTCTAATTTTCGGTACCAAAACAGCCACCATCGAATTCGTCTTACATCGATTTTTGTGTGGAACTGGTTGTTTATCTCATTGCCGATGTGATATGTCGCGATTGTTACTGTGTTTCCAGCTTTTTCTAGTGCCAGCGCTTCTTCCAGAATGCGAATATGTGTTCCTCTGTCTGCAAAAAATGGTGTTGGCGCAATCATAAGTATGTGCATACTGTTGTCTTTCTTCTGTTTATTTCTACCTCTTTTATCTTATCATGTGCATCTGCCCTCGTCATTATTTTCTCTATTTTTTTGTGTCGTGATATACTTATTATTATGAAGAGACTTTTTTCTATCATTGTTTTTGTCACACTTTTTGTCTCGGGTCTTTTTGCCTGGAACTCTTTCCGTTATCTTCAAGACCAACCACAGATTCCACCTTCCAGCGAACAAGCCGTCCAGAATGATTCTTTGAATGTTTCTGAAGTCCCTTCTCCAGAACCTCTTGTTCAAGAACAGGAAAAAACAGTCACCACAACACTATTGGAACGTAACATTGAAGACGATCCTCTCTACGACCTTAAAACTTTTGAGAAGGATTTTCACGCTGCCGTTAATCAAATTCGCAAAAAAAATTCTTTGCGGGCCTTGGACTGGAATAACGAAGTTACCCGTGTTGCTCGCAAACATAGTGAAGACCAGGCAAAGGACACGCAAAAACTGATTGATCAGGGTGCTGAAGTCTCTTCTGCAAAAATCCGTCACGAGGGAGACTCATTTGGAAACAATCAAGAAGAGCGTCTGCACAGTCAAAATGTGTATTATTTCGGTGCGTCAGGAGAAAACATCCTGTCTCTACCACTGGTCTCACAATGGATTGTCGCCGAGAATGATCCTACTGATGTTTATAAAAAAACATGGAAGTCTGCTGACAGCCTTGTTGTGGAAGGTGTGACTGGTTGGATGAACTCCAAA
Organism: Candidatus Moraniibacteriota bacterium; assembly: GCA_020428995.1. Taxonomy (GTDB): domain Bacteria; phylum Patescibacteriota; class Minisyncoccia; order Moranbacterales; genus JAGQLW01. Next base: position 2,505 of record JAGQLW010000071.1, read on the forward strand.
GGACATCGTGAAAATATTCTTTCTGAAAATTACAATGAATCCGGTGTTGGTGTTTCTCGTGTCGGAGACTTCCTTATTGTGACACAGGTCTTCATCGGGCGTGTTGATTGTGGCTACGAAACTGGTCAGTGCTGTGAAGAAAAGGGATATCTCCCTTACTGCTTTGAAAGTCTCTCTTGCAAATCCGATCGTTGTATTGACAAGAAGTGATTCAGGATTTCTTCCTTCACTATTTTTTTTCCATATCTTTGAAAATCTTGATCGTCTCTTGCGCTGTCTTTTCCCATGTAAACTTTGCTGACTGATGCAGACCTCGATAAATCAGTTCTGTTGCTAGCTGCCGATCGAACAGCACCTCCTTCATCGCTTGCGCAATCTCATCAGGTTTATCTGGGTCAATAAGTACTGCTGCATTGCCAACAATTTCTGGTAATGATGTTGTGTTTGCGGTAATCACCGGTGTCGCACACCTCATTGCCTCCAATGGCGGGAAACCGAAACCTTCAAAAATTGATGGATAAACAAAGAGTGACGCCAGAGAATACAAAGCTGGTTTATCTTCTTCCTCCACTTCTCCAAGAAATAAAATTTTATTCTTGCTTTTAGTTTTTTTTATCTTTTTTTCTATATCATCGGACAACCATCCTTTTGCTCCAGCAATCACTAGTTTATATTCTCTCAACTCTGGATTCATCCGTTGCATGTATGCATACCCTCGTATCAGCGCGTCAATATTCTTTCGTGGTTCGATTGTTCCAAGAAAGAAAATGAATTTGTATGGCAGTTTGTATTTTTCTTTTACTGCCACCAGTTTTAAATTGTTTCGGTCCACTGGAACAAACCGCTTGCTCACCCCACTGTGAACAACTTCCACACGGTCTCTTGAGGTGTTGTACTGTTCACAGAGATCTTCCTTGGATGCATTTGATACGGCAATAATTTTTCTTGCTCTTTTGCACAAATCTTTTGGATTCACAAACATGTGCCATAGCCGCCTTTTCCATGAAAATGCTTCTGGAATGTGCTCGAAAGACAAATCATGCACAGTCATGACCAGTCTGCATTTGCGGGACACTGATGCAAAGTTCATGTTTGGCAAGAAAAAAATGTCTGCACCATTGATTAGTTGGTCGATTTTTGGCCACTTTGTGTACCACATTAATAAATTCAATAACTTGTTTGGTATGTGCAATTTCTTGACTGACACATTTGGATACTTTTCTATCCAAGTCAGGTCTGGCTCTTCTCCTCGCCACGCATTCCACAACAAAATGTATTCATTCTTTTTGTCCTGCTCAAAAATCTCACGTAGTAACGCGATTGTATATTCTTCGACGCCTGTACGGCGATTGTGAGATAGTAAACGTATGTCAATTCCGATGCGCATGAAAACAGTATCACAGATTCTTCCTCCTTCATTTCGTATCAATATACCTCCCTTTTCTTTATTTTTGTTTTGTGTTCTTTGTTTAGCACCTGTTTCCCAATCTCACGATCGTGAACAGGTCGTTAGAGATCAAAGACTTTTGTCTCACTATACACTATTGTCTTGTATTTTGCCTAGAGGCATCATATTTTCTCTATCTCTTCCTTTTTTTTGGAAACGCCTCTTTTATAAGCACGACCCAAAAACCGACAAACACACCTCCTGCAAGTGCGCTGGCTAAAATAGACACTGGATTTTCTGCACCCTTTTGGATTGTTGGGCTGTTGGATTGTAATATAAACCACCCCTCTTCTCTTCCTTCCTTGTTAAGATCAGTGATTTGTTTGTTTATTGTTACAACCAATGTTTTTGCAAATTCTTGAGCACCTTTTTGTGATGATGATGTATATGTGATGATGATGGCCTGCGAGGACACACGTCGTGCTTTTACTTTTCTAATCCATTCTAGGGCAGGATCGTTTTTTCTTGCTACTGAAATACTATCATTTAAAATACGCTGTGAACCAATCCATCGCACAATAGTGTCTGCAAAGCGCTCATCTGCTTGCAAACGATAAAAATCATCATATGCGTACTCTTGTGTTTCCACCACCCCTGCCCTTGTCACGTTTACCAAAAGTTCCGCTTGATATACTTTTGAAAATATTAGAAGTGTGACCACTCCGATTCCGAGACATATTCCCATCACTGCTAGGTACGTATATTTTTCTTTTTTTATGATTTCTATTAACTCTTCGAGATGCATAGTGTTTTTGGGATGTCTTTCTTATTATTGCTCACTACAGACAATGTCTGAATTTTTTTGATTTTCTTGATGTTTTTGCCACTGTCTTTCAATTGCCCTTTGCATCTCTTCCACGAATCGTTCTTTTTGATATTTCTGTGCACGGGCATAAATCTTTTCGGAGTCAAACGAAGTTCTTTGATATTCTTTTATTGCTTTTTCAAGAGAAATCACTGACTGCTCTTGAAATAAAATTCCAGTTTCTCCATGTATCACACGCTCAGGAATATCCCCGCCTGCAAATGCGATCACGGGTCTTCCTGATGCCATTGCTTCCGTTGCAACAATACCAAAATCTTCTTCTTGTGGGAAGATGAACGCTTGACATTTTGCGTAATAATCTGGCAATTCTTTGTCAGGAACGCGCCCAAGAAATGTTATTGTTGGTCCTGCTATTTTCTTTAGACGCTTCATTTCTGATCCTCTCCCAATAATTTTGAGAGGTATTCCTAAACGATTACACACTCTGATTGCCAGGTCAAAACGTTTGTATGGAATGAGTCGCCCCACCATAAGAAAATATGCCTCTTGCTTTTTTGTTGGATGGAATCGACTGGTGTCTACTGGAGGGTGAATGACTTGTGCTGTTCGTCGATAATATTTTTCAATACGTTTCTTGACAAACTGTGAGTTGGCAATGAAGTGATCAACACGCATAGCACTTGTTCTATCCCATAGGCGCAGTGGATTCATAAACAACGGCACCAGTGACCGGACCGCGCTTGGAAAACCAAAATCCTTGGCATATCTTTGACAATCATCCCATGCATAACGCATTGGTGTGTGTGCATAGCAGATGTGCAGTGTCTCTGGTCTTGTGATCACGCCCTTGGCAAAACTTGAACTGTCAGATATTACGATGTCGAACAGTGAAAGATCAAATTCTTCAATGGCACTTGCCATTATCGATGGAAACAACCTGTGTCGTGTCCGTGCCAGCGGTGTTTTTTGAAGTGTTGACGTGTGTATGCGCCGACTGTCAAAACGATGATGCACTGCCTTTGGATCATTGATCAATGTGTAGATTGGCGCGTCAGGAAACATTTTACACAAGACTTCCAATACGCGCTCTGCTCCACCATACTGCACCAGATAATCATGAACAAGCGCAACTTTCATAACAGGTTTTTTCCTTTAGAATTACCCCAATCAATCACAGTCCTTTCACATCAATGCTTTATTTATTTTTGCGTAGCTTTATTAATGTCATACATAGCAGTCTAGTCACACTTATATAGAATACGGCGAACATGATCAGCTTTCCCCCTGATTTGATACCTATTTCTATTAATGTCCCGCTTTGACACACGCAGGCCGCACCATACATACCCATCTTCTGATTTGTACAGAACACATTCAGAAGTATGCCCTCTATCCTCGCAAGTGTACTTGAGCGCTTCTGAGAGGTGATCCAATGGAATGTCTGACCCAGCTTGAGGAACTATATTAACACCACAACCTCCATCTTGTCGCTCTTGACTACCACTTTTATCTATCACTTCCACCTACACATGCATAATCGACATTGCTTCTTACCGCGTCTTCGTTTTCTTCAATAATAGTCTCTCTGATTTTTTGAGGTGTTGACCCATCATTACAAAGACAACGAGTCGTCATAAATGTTCCAAAAATCCCTGGCACCACTTGAGGTGGTCCACATTTTGCTCTACTTGCTAAAGCAGTGTAAACGTACGTTGATGTCTCCTCTTTGTTAGGCAATAAAATGTTTTGGGTTGTTACCATGGGAGAAATGAATTGATTTATTTTTTTATTATATCACAAAAAACACTTTCTCTGTAATATTTCCTAGAGTACTGTTTTGAAAATGTTGTTGCCAAGCCAACTTGCAGCTGAAATGAGCAACGCCCCAAGAAATGCTGTCCAAAAAGAGTCCACAACAAAGCCTTTGATGAAAGTCGAAAGAAATAACAAAATCAAAGCGTTGATTACAAAGATAAAAAGTCCGAGTGTGAGAATGTTGATTGGCAATGTCAACACAACCAATATTGGCCTGACAAGCGCATTAAAGAGACCAAGAAAAAGTGCTGTGATTATCGCCGTATAAGATGATGCTACTGTGATGCCGGGAATAATATATGCTGCCAGAAGCACTGACAATGATATAATAATCCATTTTGCAAGAAGTTTTGTCATGATTTGTTTTTCTTTTGATTTAACATGTGCTTCGCTGTTCTAGTTATTTTTTCTACGTCGAAACAGTACGAGAATTGTTCTGAACAAAATACGTATATCCAGTAGCAATGACCAGTTCTCTATGTAGTATACATCGAGTTTATACTCGTCTTCAAAGTCCAAATCACTGCGCCCAGCAACCTGTGCCATTCCAGTGATTCCAGGCTTGATTGTGAGAAGTCGTCTGTGGTATTCACGATATTTCTGTACTTCTCGTTCTTGGTGTGGACGTGGCCCCACAAGACTCATCTGCCCTTTCCATACGTTGAATAGTTGTGGGAGTTCGTCAATTGAATATCGCTCAATCACACGTCCTATGCGTGATTTTCGTGGATCATCTTTAATTTTGTATAATGCTCCTTTCCTCACATTTCTTTCTCGAATCAATTTCTTTTCCAACGCGATAGCTTCTTCAAGGTGTGGATTGTCTTTGTGAATGGAATGCTTCCACAGCATGTACCGAAATTTGTAGACAAGAAATTTCTGCCCATTACTTCCAATACGTTCGTTTTTGTATACAATTGGTCCTTTTCTGTCTTCTATCCAAATTGCTAGTGCAACAATTGCCATTATTGGCGACACCAAGATAATTAATATTGTTGAAGCAATCATGTCTGTGGTGCGCTTGATAATTTTTCCCCATCCATCCAGTGGTGTGTTGTGAAATTCGAGCACGGGCTCACCACCAAAAAGCGCGATGGAAAATTGCGTCGTTTGCAATGACGTTGGCATGAGGCGATAGGCAATGTTGTGAATCTGGCAGTAATCATTCAATTTTTCCATTTCCTCATCGGAAAGACTTGGATCACAAACAAAAACCTCATCCACACCTTTTTTCTCTTGGAGTTCTTTAATCATCTTAATACTTGCTGTTGGAATGTGCTCAACAACCTTGTATCCCAAATTCTTTTTTCTCTTCATGGTTTTTCGTACCTGTTCCATGCGACTATTTTCCCCCACCAGGACAACACGATGAACTCCGATTCCTCGTTTCACAAGCATCCATTTTTGCACTTGTGCTAATATCGATCGTGCAAATGCCACATATGCAACCCCAAAAACCCACGCGGCAAGAATAATAAATCGTGACGAAAACCACTCTCTCTTGAGAAAGATTGCCACGATAATAATCACAAGTCCGATGGATGTTGCGCGAAAGACGTGATAGATTTCTGACAATGGTTTTTTTGTCGCGCGAATGTCATACAATCCTTCAATTGCATACAGGAGAAGAAAAAACGGTATGACAATCAATATCACACGTAGATACTGATCAAACGGGAATGTGTATAGTTTTTGTTGTAGCGCAATAATTTGCGGAATGTCTCTGATGAAAAATGCTGTTATTGCGGCAGCAACAAGCATTAAAAAATCTGATGGGACACGCACAGCACTAAACAATAGTTCGGAACGCTTCTTCATACTTTCTAGGATAGCATAAAAAAACAAAATCACGCACAGCAAGTTATAAGCCGGATTCTGTATACCATTCGTCATGAATGGACAATGGTTATTTATCTTGACTATACATTACTGCATAGTTCTTTGCAGTACTCCCACAATTATTGGTTTTTACACCTTTGCGTGGACACGACCTTGCACTCAAGTAAGGATTTAGCCGTTTCACCTTGCGTGTTTTTGCACGCAAGCTCATCCAACAAAATTGCTGAATGGTGTGTTCTTTTCAAAACACAGCCGTCTCTGTTCGCACCTCTTTGCTCGCGCAATGACGGGTGTTACCCGCTACTATTTTTGCAACCCGTGTGGGTTGCAGAGTGTCCGGACTTTCCTCTCAGGATAGTTAAATATCCGAGCAACCATTCGCTTGCTGGGCGTAATTTTATTTTCTTGTCTTTTTATTAGCAATCTTTATTATATAACAGTACACCCAATAAGTCAATCATCCAATCGTGACTGACAACCCTTCAATTAGTCCGTTTCTTATGTCTTCCATGCAACGCTCCACCTCGTCATTTTTCAGTGTTCGTTCTTGTGAGGCAAACATTATGCGAAAAGTAATATTTCGAACGAGTTCATCCTCAAACATGTCCAAGACACTTACGTCATAGACAAGCTCTCCGCCTGTTTGGTGAATGCATTGCTCTATCTTGTCGGCACTGATTCCCTTTTCATTATTGATTGAAATATCTCTTTGGACTGCTGGATATTTCAATGGTGGTTCATACACATGATTTTCTACCACCACTTTTCTTGTTTCCTCCAGATCTATTTCCGCATAGGCTGTAGTGTTTTTTACCCCATAGAGCTTTGCTGTTGCTGGATTGATTTCCATCACTGTTCCTAGGCGTAGTCCACAATTCTTTGTCAGAATATCTGCCTCACTTCCAGCATGAGATGTCTTTTCCACAATTTTTGTCTTTTGGTTTTCCTCTTGATTCGCAACAATAACATCGACTCCTAGTTGTGAACATAAAAATTCCACAATGCCCTTGACTACAAAAAATGATTCTCCTCCTCTTGTTGACTGATCAAAAACAGCAACCGCAAGCATCTTTTTTTCCTCTGGCAATTCTTGGTCTTCTTTTGGGAAATAAACACTTCCCACTTCACAGATCATTATTTGTGAAAATGTTTTTGCGTTTGTTTTTATTGTCTTGAGCAATCCTGGCAAGAGTGTTTGTCGCATTATTGCATAGTCAATGCTGAGAGGGTTTTCCAAGACACAGTGAGGACTGTCACCCAAACCAACATTCTGAGCGTCTTTTTGAGAATAAAAAGAGTAGTTATAGACCTCTGAGGCTCCAGCACGCACCAAAACATCTTTCACTTTTTTTATAAATTCCCAGGCTGTTTCATCACTTCCTTGTTTTTTCAGTGCAGTCGTCGGAGCTTTCGGAGTAATATTTTCATATCCATATAGCCGTGCGATTTCTTCGATCACGTCTTGGGCATTTTGCAAATCAATACGTCGTGTTGGAATTGTACAAACAAACATGTCGTTGTCTTTTTTTTGTGTGATGATTTCAAGACGGCCCAAGAAAACAATCATCTCTTCTTGTGATAGGTCTGTTCCTAACAAATCGTTTGCTTTTTTTGTTGAAACTTCTATTTTCCATTCTTTGACCTGCTGTGGATAGCAATCTTTTGTTGTTCCGGCAACACCACCAGAGATTTCACAAAGCAACTTTGTCGCTTGATTGATTGCCTTGACACAGAGGTTAGGATCAATATCACGCTCAAATCGATACGCTGCGTCAGTTTGCATTTTATGATTTGACCGTGATGCGCGTATTGTTGTCGCGTCAAATGATGCTGACTCCAAAATGACTGACTTTGTTTCTTTTGATACGGCTGTCTCTTTTCCGCCCATGATTCCCGCCAAGGCAATCGCTTTGTCATTTCGCACAACAACAACATCTTTTTCTGAGAGTACTTTTCCACTACCATCTAGTAACACAATTTTTTCATCATGCTTTGCACGACGCACACCGATTGTCATTTTTTCTTCGTTTCCTGACAGTTTTTCTTGATCAAAAGCATGCAGTGGTTGACCTGTTTTGAGCATGATATAGTTTGTCACATCCACAATTGTGCTGATTGGCTTGATTCCACATTGTTTCAATCGTCTTTGCATCCAGTCTGGAGAATCTCCGTTTGTAATGTTTTTCACCTCCACTGCCATGTATCGATTGCAAACTTCTTCGTCAATCTCAATAGTCATGTCCAACTCTTGGGCTTTGTTGTTGTCTCGATAACTACCTGATTCATTGCTGTATTTTCTGTTTTCTATTGCACAAATTTCTCTTGCAATACCTTCATGCGACAGACAGTCATGTGCTCTGTTTGGCAAAATATCAACTTCAATTGTTGCATCTTCCTTTTCTTCACTTTTTTCTTGCTGTGTTTTCCTGTATTGACCAAAACTTTCTCCTATTTTTGCGTCTTTCTCCAACACCAAGATTCCCTCATGATTATTTCCCAACCCCAATTCATCTTCGGCACAAATCATTCCGTCAGAAACAACACCGCGCACAGCACGCTTTTGAATTTCCATGCCATTTGTCATGATTGCCCCTGGTAGTGCCACGGCAACTTTTTGTCCCTTTTCCACGTTTGGCGCTCCACAAACAATTATTCTTTCTTCTTTTTCTACTGTCTTTACTGTGACAACTGCTAACCTGTCTGCGTCGGGATGTTTTTCCACATTAAGAACTTGTCCAACAACAATGTTTTCATATTGTTGTGATTCTTTGTAAACACCCTCAACTTCCGCGGTATGCATTGTGAGCAATTGTGCGACTTGACCCGGTGTCTTTGTTGTTTTTGACAGTTCACACAGCCAGTTATAATCAAAACGCATATGTTGGATTATCTAAATTGATTGATAAAACGCAGATCACCAGAATGGAACAAACGAACGTCATCAATGTTGTATTTCATCATTGCAAGACGTTCCAAACCAAACCCCCAAGCAAATCCCTGGTATTTTCCTTTTTCATATCCAGATGCCCCAAACACATTTTGATGAACCATTCCGGCACCACCAATCTCCAACCAACCTGCCTGTTTGCACACACTGCACCCTTTTGCATCACAAACTGTACAGCTAATATCAAACTCAAAACCTGGCTCAACAAATGGGAAAAAACCTGGGCGCAAACGAATCTCTACGTCCTTTTTAAAAAATTGTGAAAAAAATACAGACACCACATGCTTACAGTTTGCCACACTAATATCATTGCCCACCATCAACGCCTCAAACTGATGAAAAGTATGTTCATGAGACGCATCCGTTGCTTCATGACGAAAAATTCTTCCTGGGACAATGACATGAAACGGTGGTGTGTGCTTTTCCATATATCTCACCTGCACAGCACTTGTTTGTGTTCTTAACAGCGATTGTTTTTTTCCTTTTTCTGCCCTGAGCCAGAAAGTATCTTGCATATCACGCCCAGGGTGATTGTCTGGAACATTCACAGCATCAAAGTTATACCACTCTGATTCCACCTCAGGACCGTCAGCGATATCAAATCCCATTCGAGTGAATATGTCCACAATGTCGTTTTGAACAATCGTGAGTGGATGAAGATGCCCTGACACAATCTTTTTTCCGGGCAATGTAACGTCGATGGTCTTTGTGCTCTGTGATTGTTTTTCTTGCAACTGCTTGCGTTGATTGTTGATGATTGTGAGAATTTCTTTTTTCACTTCGTTTGCGCGTGGTCCCACAACTTTTTTTTCACTGTCTGACAATTCCTTGATTGATTTCAAAACATTTGTCAGAAGTCCGTTCTTGCGACCGAGATATTTTTTTTCTAAGTCAAACAACTCTGCTTCTGAACGTGCTTCTTGTGCGTCGCTTTTTGCGTCGCTTATCCACTGATTGATTTTTGTAATAATTTCCATACTCTTATTCTTACGCATGAGCGAAAAAAAGTAAAGAAAACACCCTTGGTATAGTTTATACCAAGGGTGCGTCACACGTAATACTTGTGCAATAACTCACGCTGAAGCATTACAGTTTTTACTCCGCCATTTTCCATGACGAGTATCAATTTTTTGAGATATCCTTCTTCTCTCCAGTATCTTCCCATTGTGGAAAGGACTTCTTCTCCCAATTCTTCGACTGTTACAAATCCATCTTCATACCCTTTTTTTCGTGCTACCTGCTTTAATCCTTGCAGACAAACCCTTGCTTCTCCTCTCGAGCCTATGAACCCGTGATTTGGATTATTTATGAGTCTTTTTTGTGCGTGTAAACTCACACCTCCCATTGGCTGACCCTTACTGTTCCAACGTGACATTTTAAGCCCTCCTTTTATTTCTTGAAAAAGGTTGTTTTTACGAGGATTTTAGACAAAAATGATTTTTACGAAATCTTTCTTGCCTACTTTAAGAACTTTTTTGTTGCTGTGGTTTCTTTGCAACTCTTCTTTATAATCTATAATCTTAGTATTGTCAAGCTCTACACCGCCTTGTTCGATTTTTCTTCGTGCATCGGATCGACTTTTTGCCAACCCTGCTCCAATAAGAAAATCAACAATAGAGACAGAATCTTCACTAATATGCACTTCTGGAATGTCTGTTGGCGTCACTTTTTGAGAGAATGTCTCAACAAAAAATTGCTCTGCTTTTTCTGCTTCTTCTTTGCTGTGATAAATTGTTACAACCTCTTTTGCTAGGCGCACTTTTGCATCTCGTGGATTGATAGTATTTCTTTCTATTGCCGAGGCAATTTCCCGCGCATCTTTCAATGGAATGTCTGTGCAATCAACAAACATCTGTCCAATAACACCATCCTTGAGCGCCATTATCTTTCCAAACATGTCTCGTGGCGTGTCGTTGAGCGCAACATAATTTCCCTCACTTTTGCTCATGAGTTTTTTTCTTGTCTCTGGATCTTCCAAAAGCGTTGTTGCAATGACAAACTTTTCATGGTTGTTGTATTTTTTCTGCAGTGTCCTTCCCGCAAGCATGTTGAACGTCTGATCAGTTCCACCGATTTCCACATCAACATCCAATGCAACACTGTCATACCCCTGAAGCAGTGGGTAAAAGAACTCATGCACATAAATTGGTTTTTCCTCTTTTATGCGTTTTTCAAACATGTCCCGTTCCAGCATCTGTTGGACGGTGAATGATGACGCCAGTTCTACCATCTTTTCAAAATCCAACTTTGCCAACCATGCGCTATTTTTCACAACACGCGCAGGATTCTCTTTATCGTCAAAGTCAACAATGTGTCGCACTTGATCCATCCATGTCTTGATGTTTTTTTCTACTTCTTTTTTTGACAGCTGTGTCCGCGCGGCATTCTTGTCTGTCGGGTCTCCAATCATTGCTGTGAAGTCACCAAACAAGACAATTACTTCGTGTCCGAGTTTTCGCAAACGCTCGAGCATCATGAAATTTGTTGCATGGCCGAGATGCAGTTGTGGCCCTGTTGCATCAGCGCCAATGTATATGCGCAATCGTTTTGTGCTTGAAAGAACTTGTTCCATCTTTTCTTTTGACGGTAATATTTGTGCAACAGATCGTGACAAAATATCATTGATTTTTGCTTTGCTTGTGTCTATTTTCATACTTTATTTTTTTAATCACGTGCTATACATTATGGACGATCCCTGTTTTTTTCTTGCTTCTATCTTGCTTTTTTGTTATAGTATTTTTTCGGTTCTTTTATTGTCCTTTTTGAGAGGTTCTCCTCATGGTTATTA
>JAGQLW010000072.1 GCA_020428995.1 Candidatus Moraniibacteriota bacterium
TGATGCGATTGGATAGGTAATCAATTCACGATCGCGAAAAATTGATCCTTCTGGTGCATACACTCGCGTGTATGATCGGTAGTCTCTTGTTCGCCAGTCACCACGTGTTGCTGTGTGGTTATAATAAACATATAGGGTAACAAGAGTTTCTTGGCCAGTGAAATCTACGTTATATTCAATTCGACGTTTTACGTAGTAATCGCTTTTGAATGCCCCTATGTTTGCATCCACTACCATAAGGTAATCTCCTGCCCATTCTTGCGCAACAGCTCCATCCCATCGAACACTTTCTGCCACTGCCTGTAGTTCGGTGTCTTGGAAATTGAGCATGATATTTTTGTTTCGCAATTCTTCCAATGCCATCTCGGAAACCCGTGGAATATTATTGAGTCCTGATAATTTTTCAATAATCAGTGGTGCCATTGCCTTCATGATTGATTTTCGGTTTTGTTTGAGCTCTGCTGGCACGTCTTCTCCCAGATAATTTTTTTCCACAAGTTCTTCCAAAAGCAGTGTCCCGTTCTCACTATCAAATGTTCGACTATACCCTGGCACAGTGATTGGACCGGTGAGCTTGAGAACATGATTGAATACATCAGTGTTTACTGCAACAACACCATCAAAGCTACTTGCCCGACCACTGAGACGGTAAAAATACTTTGCTTTTTCTACGTTTGTTGGAAAATCGGGTGAGAAGTTAGAGTCTCTTAATTTCCATTTTTTGATATCAAGATACTTTTGAAGAGGTGCTGGCGGAGTGACCGTTGCTGTGATGCGTTGATCAGCAATGTTTGCATCCTCCACAAACAGTTCCAACACTTGTGCGTCTTTGACTTTAACAATTGCATATTGCCCAAGGAATCCTCCACCTGGACGCAACTCATGATTGTTTTGCAACAAAATCATGTATGTCCGCACTTGCCCATCTTGCGCTGTAAGTTTTTGCACGATCTTGTCAGCAGCTTCAACTTCTTTCTTTAGATCTGCTTCTGCGGGCAATAATTTTAGGACGGATGAAAAGACGTGAAGTGTTTTTCGTGCAATCTCAACAGTGTTATTTTTTGATTGATTGTAGAGATATACTCCACCAAATATTAGTACTACAATACTAAATCCTGCTACCACAATCTTTGTTTTTTTTCTTTTTTCCATTTTTTTCATTTTTAGTGTTTCACTCGCCTTCCTCTTTTTTGTGTTATTAACCTTCTTTGTTTGCCAGAACTACTATATCATAGATGTTCCTTTGGAAATAGTCTCTCGTTTTTATTTCTTTTTCTTTTTTTCTTCTTTATTTTTCTCGCTGTATCTTTGAATTGATTGCTCCCAACGCCACAACATTGGATCGTTGTAGTCGATATTGTCTCCAGCAACAGGATTATTTTTGTCGACGTAATATAGTATACTACTTCCTGATTCTTCTTTTTCTTGCGAACTCTGACTTACTCCAGAGAGTAACACTTTTTTAGTTTCTACTTTTTCGTATGCCGTAAATGTTTCTTGTGGCTTGTCTTCCAGCTCATTTTTCATAAATTCTTGCCATATTGGTGCGGCAACAAACACACCAGCACTCCCTGGCCGCATTGGTCGATTGTCATTGTTCCCCGCCCAGACACCCACTGCCAGAGATGGTGTATACCCAATTGTCCACGCATCACGGTACTCTTGTGTTGTTCCTGTTTTTGCCGCCACTGTCTTTTGTGGAATTGTTAGAGGGCTTGCTGGACCAAATGTTGGTGTTCGTGATGCATTATCCGAAAGAATACTGTTGATTTTACGCGCTGTTTGTTCACTGATTACTCTTTGTGATTTTTGATTGTTGGAAAAAAGTGTCTCATTTTTTGTCACAATACGATCGATTGCATGTGCTGACACCCTTTCTCCATCGTTTGCAAACACACCATAGGCGGCTGTTGCGTCCAACAATTTCACTTCTGCTCCACCCAAGACGAGTGCCAATCCATAATTTTGTTTATTGGTCAGTGTTGTGATTCCCATTTTCTCTGCAAGTGCAATCGTCTTTTCAATACCTGCAAGATATAATGTCTTGACTGCTGGAATGTTCAGAGACATTGCCAATGCTTGGCGCATTGAGACACGTCCACGAAATGATTCGTTGTAGTTTTGTGGTATGTAATCTTTTCCGGAACCGTCGGGACCAAAGTTTGTTGGCACGTCATAAAGAAGTGTTTCTGGTTGGTAACCACTCTCAAAAGCTGCTGCGTATGCAAATGGTTTGAACGCACTACCTGGTTGACGCAACCTCACGGCAACATTCACTTGTCCATCGATTGTGTCATTATTGAAATAATCTTTGCTTCCCACCATTGCCAAAACTTCTCCGTTTTTTGGATTCATCGCTACAAGCGCTGCATTTTCTGCGTTATAGGACACGTTTCTTTCTACACCTTTTTTTACGATGTTTTCGGCACGTCTTTGCATTGCCAGATCTAACGTTGTGTAGACTCGCATTCCTCCGGTTTGCACAAATGACGCTCCATACAATTTCTCCAACTCTTCGATAACATGAAACACAAAATGTGGCGCAACGATTGGTTCGCGAAATGGCATGACTTTTGCCAACGTGTTTGTCGCAACAGCTTCTTGCACCTGTTTTTGTGATATGACTCCTTTCTGAGCGCTACGTACGAGCACTTCTTTTTGACGCGCAACCAATTCCCCCCGATGATTGCCGTGTGGAGAATAATAGGTTGTTGCTTTTGGAATTGACGCCAGGAGAGCAGATTCATCCAATGACAAATCTTTTGCATCCTTTCCAAAATATACCTCTGCGGCAGCTTGGACACCATAGGCATTTGAACCATACGGCACTTGATTGAGGTACATATCCAAAATCTCGTCCTTACTGAACTTTCTTTCGATTTTTATTGCTAAAATTGCTTCAAAAAATTTCCTCTTGAAGGTCTTTTCTTGACTTAAAAATACATTCCTTACGAGTTGCTGTGTGATTGTTGAACCACCCTGCTTGATGTTGTCACTTGAGAGATTGACTCTTGCCGCACGCAATATGGACAATATGTCCACACCGTAGTGCGAATAGAAGGAATCATCCTCTGCTACTATTGTCATTGCTCGTATGCTGTCTGGGATTTCTTCATGAGAGAGCACTTTGCGATCTTCTTCTCCATGAATTTCATAGAGAACCTGTGTTCCAGTTTTGTCATAGAGCACTGTTGTTTGCGAGACAACCCTTTCTTTAAGTGCTTCTGCTGGCGGTGTTGCATATTTAAAAATATAATATGCCGCTCCGATAACTACTATTCCAACCATTATCCCAATAATGAACACGCTCAGGAACAGTTCCTTTACCAAGAACAAGGTGTGTTTACATATTTTTTTCAGTGTTGTTTGCATGTTTCTTCCTTACCTTTCGATTTGTGAATAGTTTGCAATCTTAGCAAGACTTTATTGAAAAAGCAACCCTTGGTTTCTGATCAAAAATCTCTTGTCATGATTGGAATCTCAGGAGCGTATCGTTCTTTTTTTTTTACTTTTTTGTGAAATTTTGTTCTAGGGTTCTTTGTATTCTCTTTCTTGCCACAACTCTCCTTGTCGACAAAGCAATGCTTCCTTTTGTTCTGGGTTTGCAATTAATGCTTCAACAACTTTCTCCATTCGCATTGCTTGAGACCCTTTGACAAGGATTATACTTCCCGGCTTCACACACCTCTTGACTTTTTCAATCACCTCTTCATGTGAACGACATGATTGTGCAATGATTTTCTCTTTCGCTTTTTTCTGTATTGTCTCCACTAGCAATCTCATTCGCCTGCCAATCGTCACCACACATGCAGTATCTATGGCAATGATTTTTTCAGCTAAGCACATATGTTCCTTCTCTTCGTTTTTTCCCAATTCCAACATATCTCCAAGTATAACTATTTTTCTTTCCTCCCCTGCAATTTTTTCCATTGTGAGAAGTGCATTCTCCACTGAATCTGGTTGAGCATTATATGAATCATCAATGATGGTTGTCTGGTTTTTCCCAGATAACAGATTCATTCGTCCATTTTCCAATGAAAATGATTCCAGTCTTCTGATTGCTGTCACGATGTTTTGTTTGAGCGCAATTGTTGCTGCAATTGCAGCAAGTGTTGTTGACACTGCACCATAAGACACAACCTTTGGCATATGTACGGGAATCGTCTTACCGTCATACACCAATTTGAATGTTGTCCCTTTTATGCTTATTGAAATGTTTTGTGCCATCACATCAGCAGGATTTTCAATTCCATATGTAATTATGCGAGCATCGGTCTTCTTACTCATACGCATCACACGAGAATTGTCTGCATTAAGAATTGCAACCCCTTCTTTTGGCAACTGTGCAACCATCTTGCTTTTTTCATTAGCAACTTGTGCAACACTTTTGAATGAAGAAAGATGTGCTGGGGATTCTGGAATTTCTGTGACCACAGCGATTGATGCTGGTGCTATTTTTACAATCTCCTCCATGTCTCCTGGCTGATCAATACCCATCTCCATCACAAGCACTTCTGGATATTTTTTTGACACGATCATTTTAATAACCCATTTTATCCCTATTCCAAACCACTCAACCAAAGAACGACTTTCTTTTGGGGTGGCACCAACAATTGTCAAAGCAACACCAATGTCTGTGTTTTGATTTTGCTGGCTTTTACGAACATTCACGTCTCCATCAAGCAATGTATGGATTGCATTTTTTGTGGAAGTCTTCCCCACTGAACCGGTTACACCAATAATGATTGGTGTATATCTTTTTATTGTAAGACGCGCCATTGTTCTGAGTGCCGTCAACAAGATTGGATAATTGTTTTTTTGGGACATTTTTTTGTATTATTCTTCTAAATATTCTCTTGGCTTTCTATTTCTTTCACTTGTTCTTCTTGTGTCTCTTTCTGGCTTGGTTCAATATTGTAATGATCCAAGAGAAAACTCATCACTCTTCCAAATGTTGGTGCCGCACTTGATTCCGCCCAAATTACGTCTTTTGGATTGTCGATTTTTACCAAAACAACAAACTCTGGCTTTTCAATTGGTGCAAAACCTACGAATGATCCAATCGTTGCGTCAGCGTCATATCCCTTTTCTCCCTCTTTTACAACCTGTGCCGTCCCTGTCTTTCCTCCCACACGATATCCTTCAACAGACGCTCTTTGTCCGTGACCACTCGTAACAACTGACTCGAGCATCTGTCCAATTTGATCGGCTACTTTTTGACTGATAATCCTTTCTCCAAATTGTGCAGACCGGTCTTCAACGATTCCATTATGATATCGCATTTGTTTCACGATATATGGTGTCACTTTTCTTCCTCCGTTTGCCACTGTTGCATATGCTGCGATAATTTGCATTGGTGTCACCGTGATTCCTTGTCCAAATGATGCTGTATAATGTTCTAGGGTTTTGTTTGGGTTGTCTAAATTTTTGATGTTCCCTCCCAGCTCACCTGGTAGACCAATACCCGTTTTTTCTCCAAAACCAAACATCCTTACATATTCGGAAAATCGCTCATTTCCCACCAAATTCTCAACATAAATTACTCCCGTATTGATTGACTCTTCCAAGACCTGAGTCATTGTTTGCAGTCCATAGACTTTTTCTTTGGAATTTTTAATTGTATAGCCCGACAGCTTAACCGAACCAGTATCTACATATGTTGATTCTGGTGTTATTTTTTCTTCATTCAACCCCATTGCTATTGTGAGTGGTTTGAAAATCGATCCTGGTTCGTATGTCAGATTAATTGCTGGGTTTAAATAAACGGACATGTCTTCTTCTTCACCATATTTGTTTGGATCAAACGACGGCAAGGATGCCATTGCCACAATCTCTCCATTTGGACGCATGACAATTATTGTTCCTTCGTCAGCACTATGTTTTTCGATTGTTTCGTGTAAAATCTTTTCTACTTCATATTGCACAGGATAATCTGTTGAAAGAATAATATCTACACCATCTTTTACGGGATTTTCTTCACGTCGCCCAATGGCAATCCATCGTCCAGAAGCGTCACGTTCTTGCCGTATGTACCCTGATTGTCCACGGAGCATTTCTTCCCATTGTGCCTCCAATCCATATTGCCCCACTTTTTCTTCTTTGCTCCCTCCCAGAAATCCGACAGTTTGAGCCAGTAATTCTTTTGCTGGATAAAAACGATATGTCTCTGGCATTGTGTGAATGCCTTCTATGTTTAACTGTTCAATCTTTTCTTTTTCTTCTTGGTTTACCTCTTTTTTAATAATTTCGAAAAGATCCTCTCTTTTGTTCAGTCGCATGCGAATTTCTTCTTCATCAACACCCAGTGACCCCACAAGCATGGTCACAGTTTTTTCCACATCCACCACATCTCGTGGCACAGCATAGATTGTTGACAGTTCACGATTGACTGCCAATGGATACAATCCATCAACATCATTCATATAAATCTCACCTCGTTTGGGGGTAAGACTGTAAGAACTTTCATGTTGTTGTTGCGCAATCGCTTTGTAATCTTCGTGTTTTGTGATTTGCATTCCAAAAAGACTCCGTCCGATTGCTAATGCCATGAGACACACACAAAATGCGAGTATTGTTACTCGCTTTTGACGTTCTGATCCTCGGTGCGCATGTTCTCGTACGGTTTTTCTTTTCGTGTTTCGTCTCGGCATCTTCTTCTTTGTTTACAAAAAATCCATTGCCATCGCACTCTTTTTTGTTTAGTTGTCTATCGAAACGCTAGTGGACTTTCTTCTTCAATGTAATCCACTTCTTCGGTTTCAATCATTTCCAATTCATCTGTCTTTTCTTCTACGTTTTTAAGTGAACGCAGTTGTGCAGCTTCGACTTTCAGATGAGTATTGTTTCTTTGTAGTGTTGCAATTTCGCGCTCAAGATCCCGAATGTTTGTTCCGCTAACGGCATTATCATTGATTGCGTATAGGTATCCTGCCCCACTAATGATGACGATGGCGACGATCATCTTTGCTGGCAGAGTAATATGCATTACACCACTTTTTTCGATACGACTCCTTTTTCCACGATGTTGTTGAGAAATTTTTCTCACACCATGGCATTTGTAACGATTAATCATATTTTTTTTCCGCCCTCTCTGTTTATTTTTGTTTTTTGTTTTTTGTTTTTCACACTTTTTGTGCCACGCGCATTTTTGCACTTCTGGCACGAGGATTTCTTTTCACCTCATCCTCTTTTGGTGTTTGTGGTTTTCCACGCCTTATTTTTAATTCTTGTGGCTTTTTACATACACACTGTGGCAACTCTGGCGGACAAATGCATCCCCTTGCCTTGTTCCGCATGACATTTTTCACAATATGGTCTTCTCCACTGTGAAAAGACACAATAACGAGAATACCATCTTTTTTTAATACTCCCACCGCACCGTCAAGGAATTCTTCAATACCTTCATATTCTTTATTCACTGCAATTCGCAATGCTTGGAAGGTCTTTGTTGCAGGATGAATCTTTGACTTTAGGTTTCTTGGTACAACTTGTTTGATTGCCTGTGCCAATTGAATTGTTGTTGAAAGTGGCCTGCTTGAGACGATTGCGTCTGCAATTCTTTTTGCATACGGCTCATCGCCATACGTTGCGATTAATTTCTTGAGATCTTCTGTTGTGCACGTGTTCACAATCTCGTTTGCTGACATTTCTTGACTTGTGTCCATTCGCATGTCGATTGGACCTTCTGTCATAAAACTAAATCCTCGCAATGGATTGTTGATTTGATCGGACGACACACCAAGATCAGCAACTACTGCATCCACTTTTTTTCCTTTTCTCACATCGTTCACAATGATTCCAATGTTTCTAAAATCACTGTGTAGGAGTGTAATATTTTGCCACCCCTGTTCCTTGGCAAAAATTTTCATCCTTTGAATTGCACTTTCATCTTTATCAATACTGATCACATGTCCATTTTTCCCAACAATCTCTCGCAATTTCTTCGTGTATCCACCACCACCAAGCGTTGCATCCACAACACAATCTCCCTCTTTTATCTCCAATGCCTCAACCACTTCGTCCAGCATCACTGATACATGTTGTGTCTTTTCTTTATCGATCGTTTTTTCCATCTTGCGTTTCGTTACATTCATTTCTAGTAAATTCCTAATTGCCCAAGCTTTTCCGCAATTTCATCAGTATTTTTCTCGGCAGCTGTACGATAAATTTCCCACTTCTTCTTGTCCCACACTTCCAACCGATTAAAGAGTCCTGCTACAACCACATCTTTTGAAAGTTCTGCGTACTCTTTGAGATATTCCGGCACCAGCACGCGCCCTTGTGAGTCGCAGTCCACATCTGTTGCTCCTGCCAACATCAATCGAATGAAACTTCGTGTATGTGATTCACCAACCGGAAGTGTTCCTAATTTTTCTGCCAATTCTTGCCACGCCTTCATCGGGTACACAAACAAACACTTGTCCAACCCTCGTGTCACCACAACTTTTTTCCCTAATTCTTTGCGGAATTTCGATGGCAATGCCAATCGTTTTTTTGCATCAATGCTGTGAGCGTGTTCTCCAATGAACATATTCCTCGTTTATTATCTGAATCCCTGGCTCTATATAAATTCCACACTTCTCCCCACTTCATAACACTTTAATGTCATTTTATACCACAGCATGGGAATCGTCAACATTTTTTTCTCTGTTTTTGTCCACATCTTATCCACTTTTTCTTATTATAAAAAAACACCCGTTGTTTGGGTGCTTTTTTTGTGTTCTTCAGGATCTTTTTTCTCAGATATTTTGTCTTTGTGCCATGTGAATCGTCTGTGTTGGGTAGGCAAAGTCAATCTTTTTGTCGTCACACGATTTTTTAATATCAATATTGATTTTTTGTTGCACGTCCATATACTCATTGTAGTCTGGAGATTCGACATAATAGACCACTTCAAATGTTAGTGCGGAATCATCAAAACTGCTCCAATGTGCACGATCGAAGGTTGCTTTCTGTACGTTTTCAATAATTTCTTTGACTGTTTGTGGCAAGTTTTTCAGTTTTTCAGTAGGTGTCTGGTATGTCACACCGAAATGAAACACAACACGTCGACGTTGCATGCGTTTATAGTTTTGCACACGGGTTGATGTGAGCCCTTGGTTTGGCATGATAATTTGCTCACCTCCAAGAGATCGAATGCGTGTTGTCTTGAAACCGACTTTCTCCACGGTTCCCATGTGAGAGCCCACCACAATGAAATCTCCAATTTCAAATGGTTTGTCAAAATAAATTGAGAACGAACTCAAAAGATCAGAAAGAATTCCCTGCACAGCAAGGGCAACAGCAATTCCACCAATCCCCAATCCGGCAATCAGTGATGTCACATTAACGCCTAGATTAGAAAGAACTGTTAAGATAACAAGAACCCACAAGACACCTCTTGCGATGCGTGTGATCAGTTGCACAGCTCCTTGCGTCGTTGGGTTTTCATCAGCCTTGAGACCTTTTCGCGCAATGTGACCAATTAAAATTTGTGCCACTGTCACAACTTGGTAACCTAAAACAAGAATCGAAAGAATTTCCACTCCTTTTGAAACAAAGTCCGCCATTGCCAATGGTTGCACAGACAGAAAGATTGCTAGCACGAGATAAAATGGTGGCTTGATTGATTGCACAATTTCCAAAAGTGCATCATCAATGTTTGTTTCTGTTTTTTTTGCAATTTTTTCAACTCTTGCAATCAAAAAATATTGGAAAAAACGAAATAACCCCAATAAAATAATGAATACACCGAATGCAATCGCATATGCCTCCAGTGAGTTTCCGAAAAAACTTTCTTGCCATATTGGAGCACCAAACAATGTCTGTGAGATTTTTTCTGTCTCCATATTAATGTAGCTATCGTTAAATTCTTAATTAATTTTCTTGTCTAGAGTTGTTCTTCCAGCTCTGGCCACATCCCTTCCAGATCACTGCGGATTTGTTCCACGTCTTCATCGGCTTTAATCCTT
>JAGQLW010000073.1 GCA_020428995.1 Candidatus Moraniibacteriota bacterium
CTCAAGGCATCCCACACCTTGCGTCCTGCGGGGTGCGGGATAACGATGAAGTACGCCAGCAGCAAAACATAAGCGTTTGAGTAAGGTTCAAGGAAAACGCGAAGGGCGCAACAAGATGTATATGGAAATACACCGGTGAGCACTGAAGTGTTTGACACTGGAGTTTACCAAACATGTGAGTCTCTTGCACAAAAAAGATGTCAGGACACTCACACTGGGCAGGCATAAAACATAAAAAAGCAATCGAAGATACAAAACGAGCAAAAGTCTTCACAAAAATTGCAAGCGAAATCACAATAGCCGCCCAAGAAGCTGGTGGTGACACACAAACAAACATCAGACTACGCTTCGCAATGGAAAAAGCCCGTGGTGCAAACATGCCGAAAGAAAACGTGGAACGAGCAATCAAGCGTGGAATAGGACAACTGAAAGAAGGTGTGCGCTTAGAAGAAGTGATCTATGAAGCATATGGAGCAGGAAACATTGCCATGCTCATCACCGCAACAACAGACAACAAAAACCGAACACTCACAAACATCAAAACAACTCTGAAAAAAAATAATGGAAAATTCGTCCCCGAAGGAAGCGTTGCCTTTCTTTTCAATAAAATTGGACGCATCATAAGCAAAATAACCCCGGAAGAAAGAGAGAGTTTGGAGCTCACGGCAATTGACGCTGGTGCTGAAGAAATCAAAACAGAGAAAGAGAAATTAATCATCACAACACAGCCACAGGATTTAGAAAAAATTTCCAAAGCAATCAGCCAAACAGGTGCTATAATACAATCATCAGAATTAACATACGAACCACAACAAACAGAATCACCAAAAAAAGAAGATGTGGAGTCATACAAAAAATTAAAAGAGTTGCTTCTGGATGACGATGATGTACAAGAAATATTCGATAACCTCACAATAAAATGAAAATCCTCGGTATCGATCCAGGAACAGCAACAACAGGATGGGCCGTCACCGAAAAAAAAGACGGTGCGGAAATAAAAGCAATTGCATACGGACACATTTCCACACAACCACAAGACAGCGACTGGAAACGTCTCAAAGAAATCACACAAGATATTAAAGAAATTATCCACACGCACAAACCCGATGAAGCCGCTGTTGAATCTCTCTTTTTTTTCAAAAATGTCAAGACAGCAATGACGGTCAGTCAAGCACGAGGCGCAATTCTTTTGGCAATCACTCAAGAAGAAGTCCCTCTTTATGAATATACTCCGCTACAGATCAAACAAGCACTCACTGGGTATGGACAAGCGACAAAAAAACAGGTACAATCAATGGTTCAACGTTTGTTAAAACTAGAAAAACCGCCAACACCAGACGACACAGCCGATGCAATTGCAATCACAATCTGCCATCATCAAAGCAGAAAATTACAATCATTATTGAATAAATAAAAAATTATGCAACAATACCCTTTTCACGAATGGATCCATTTCTTCGCAAATCAAGGTGTGCCGGAAGAAACAATCATCCTTCTTCTCATGATGCCTCTGATCGCGACAATTGTTGCGTTCTTTCGACAAGTAATTGGAATCAAGGCCTTTGGTATCTACACCCCATCAATCATTACTGTCGCATTCTTGGCAGTCGGTATTAAATATGGCATTGCCATTTACATCACAGTAATTGCTGTTGGCATGATCACCCGAACCATCACAAAAAACCTCCGCATACTCTATCTTCCACGCGTCGCCATCACAATCACAATTGTCTCATTGGCAACTCTCGGAACATTAGTCATCGGCGGATCCCTACAAAGAACAGGACTAGCAACAGTTTCCATCTTTCCACTCTTGATCATAATCACATTAGTAGAAAAATTTGTTGCCACCCAAATCGAAAAAGGGACAAAAACAGCACTGCTGCTTGCCGGCGAAACACTCCTCATTGCACTGACAAGCTTCTTCATTGTTCGCTGGCCATTTATAATTCAGATGATTGCGCTTTACCCATGGAGTATACTCCTCACAATCCCAATCAACATTCTATTGGGCAAATGGACAGGGTTGCGCGTTAGTGAACTGCTCCGTTTTCGAGAAATACTCAAAGAACGATAAAAAAACGACCATGTTTGAACTATTCAAAAAAAGTCGTGAGATTCTCGGAATGAACGCAAGAAATCTCACATACATCCGTCCGCACAACAAAAAACGTGCTCGGCGTATTGCGGATGAAAAAATTCTCAGCAAAAAGATATTAAAAAAAGCAAACATTCCAGTTCCGGGACTGATTGCAAAAATTAAATCAGAAAGAGAGCTGGAAGAATTTGACTGGCAAGCTCTACCAAACAGTTTTGCCCTCAAACCTAATCGTGGTTTTGGAGGCGAAGGAATTATTGTTGTTTTTGCAAAAAAGAAAAGTCGTGATGACGCATGGATCAAAGCCGACGGATCACTCGTCACAATCGAAGATCTCAAAAACCACATCAGAAACATCATTGACGGATCGTTTTCATTAGCAAACACACCAGACACAGCTTTTTTCGAAGAACGCCTCAAACTCATCAAAACATTCAAACCCTATTGCTTTCGTGGAATCCCAGACATTCGTGTCATTGTTTTCAACAAAGTTCCCGTAATGGCAATGTTGCGACTACCCACAAAAGAGTCTGGTGGAAAAGCAAACCTTCAGCAAGGAGCAATTGGTGTCGGTATTGACATGGCAACAGGAACAACAACAACAGCGGTCTATGGAAAAAGTCGCCGCACAGAATACATCCCAAACACCCGCCTACTCGTTTCCGGAATCAAAATCCCCTACTGGCAAGAAATTCTTCGTCTCGCCGTCAAATCACACATTATGACAGGAATTGGATTCCTCGGAGCCGACGTAGCAATCGATCGCGATCGTGGTCCAGTTTTTTTGGAACTCAACCTCCGTCCAGGATTATCCATCCAACTTGCAAATCTCACCGGTCTCAAAAGTCGTCTTGAACGAGTTCGAGGATTAAAAATCAAAACAATTGAGCGTGGTGTCCGTGTTGGAATGGATTTGTTTGGTGGAGAAATTGAAGAGGAGCTCGAAGAAATTTCCGGAAAGCGCGTCATTGGAAGCGTGGAAAAAGTAAAACTCATCGCAAAAGACAACCAAGAAATCGAAGTAGAAGCAAAAATCGACACCGGCGCATTTTCAACATCAATCGACACAGAACTTGCCCGTAAACTCGGATTTGAGAGAACAATTGATGCGTTCGAAAAGATTGACACGCAACAATTCGGAAACATAACAGAAAAAGGTCTGGGAATAGACAAAAAAATCAAAGACCGATATCAAAAAACTATACCAAACATCGAGGATGTATCCATCACATGGTCGTCCAGTGGCGTCACGATCCGCCCAGTAATTAAAGCAACATTTATCATGGACAAAAGAAGAATCGTAGCAAAAACAAACATTATTGATCGTCAAAACCTAAAATACCCCATGATTATAGGAAAAAGAGACCTGAAAAAATTCCTAATTGATGTAACAAAATAACAACCATGAAAATAGTTCTGTTTTTATTCAACGGCAAAGAAGACGATTTCTTCCTAAAAAAAAGGCAAGAAAAAGGTTATAAAGAACTATACATACTCGCAAAAAAAAATGGCCTAAAAATATATCACACGAGAATAAAAGAATACAACTCGCAAAAAAAAACGTTCGACAAAGCGCAAACATTCGACACAAAAACAGGGTGGACAATTGAAAAAAACATCACCCCCGACATCGTATACGACCAGTCGCCTCTCAACATATCTTTAGAAAAAAAGAAAACCCGCACACAAATCACACAAGAATTTACATTTGTAAACGATCTTTTGTCTAACAAACTATGCACCGACAAATGGCTAACATATAAAACTTTCAAAGAATTTTGTCCTCAAACAATTTTAGTAGAAAAATCAGACGACATTATAAAAATCCAAAAAATAGACGCTGAAAAAATTATACTAAAACCGCTTTTTGGACTAAAGGGTAGAGGAATCGAAATACAGCAAAAATCCAAAATAAGTCCAATAGAATACCCATTCATTGCACAACCATTCCTAAAAATGGATCCTATTATTGGCATAACAAAAGGCCAGCACGACTTCCGAGTACTACTGGCAAATGATGAAATTTTTCATGCATTTGTAAGAACACCGTCAGAAGGAGGATATCTCGCGAATGTGTCTCTGGGTGGAGCGTGCACCGTCCTGTTCCCAGAAGAAGTGCCAGAAAATATACAAAAAGTAACAAAAAAAGTTCTTCAAAAATTGGAAAAATTCACCAACAAACTCTTCGCAATTGATTTCATGATCGTCAAGGGAAAAGCTCTAATCATTGAACTAAACTCCAGACCAGGACTTAATCTTGAAGAAAGTGAAAAACCACATGAAAAAAGAATTTTCACACACATAATGAACTTCTTCCAAAAAACACTTTATGACAGCAAACGAAACTAACGAAAAGATGATAAATTACAAAAACGAAATGACAAGAAAAATCAGTGTTATATACAAAAATAGCAACCCAATCAGCTGGCAAGTTGAACAACTGGTCAAAGAAGCCCAAAAAATGGGACAACTTCTTGAAGTTACAGACCTAGAAAACTGGAAAGACATAGATAAACTAGGAAAGATTGTCCTGTGGAGATCATCCTCCACAAACATGGAAGAAAGACAAGAAGTAATGCAAAAAATTGCCAAGAAACACATAGTAATCAACAGATGCTCGTCACATCTTCCAAAAGCAGGAGACAAACTATTCCAGCAACAACATATAAGAAAAAACCTGCCAGACATAAACACAATTGACACATACACATTCACAAACACAAAAGAAATAATAAAAGCCATTGAAACTGAAAAACTAAAACTTCCCATAATTCAAAAACCAAGAGAAGGTTGTCAAGGAAAAGACATTTCTCTTTTTACAGAAAAAAGTCAACTGAAAAACATCGAGGACATCCAAAAATATGCCTACCAAGATTTTATTAAAAATAATGGTGATTATAGAGTCTTGGTATTGGCCGGAAAAGTACTCGGCGTAATTAAGAGAACGGGTAAAGAAGGAAGTTTCTTGAACAATTTTTCTCAGGGAGGAAAAGTTGTGAACGTAACCAACTCAGAAGTGCTCAAGACCTGTGAAAAAATAGCAACGAGCATTACAACATTGTTTGATCTAACACTCTGTGGCATAGACATAATCTACGACACAGAAAAAGAAAAATATTATTTTTTAGAAGTAAACATAGTCAGCCAGTGGAAAGGATTCCAACAGGCAACAGAAATAAATGTAGCGAAAGAAATTATAAAAACCTGTAAAATAATGATGGAAAAAGAATCTCTACCAGCACATGAGATTGTAAGAAAAGAATATGAAACAAACAGTGCTTATTTGGGAGAGAAAAAATTTCACTTCTTTTCCAGAATGTACCTATGGACAAGAAATAAGAAATACAAAGAAGAACTAAATAAACTAAAAAAAGAGTATTTGGGACAAAAAGATGTGGAACACGAAGAAATTCTGCAAAACATCATGAAGAAAAAAGCCACGGACAATCAAAATAGAATCGCAAAAAAACGACGAGAAAAATACTTTCAAAAACACCCATCACTACAAGAATACAACGACATTCTCTTTAGGGCTTTATACGCAAAAAATATCTACAACACAGACATTAAAAAGCATGTAGAAAAAATCGTACCAAAAAAAGATTTGATAAAAACAAAAACTTCTCTTGAAAATGACGAAAAAGCACTGCAAAACCTATCCACACACGCAATCAATTTCCTTTATAACCTAGATTTCCTCTACAAAGACACACAAACAAGAGTCAATCCAGCACATTATCTACAAACAGCTGAAAAGATGACACAAAAAGATTCAATATCCATAAAACTCAAAATTTATCTATTAACACATTGTGTTATTGGAAAGTCTTTGTTTTATAAAAAAAATGTGGAAGACAAAACAGGGGTCTACAAAAAGATGATGGAATTAGCAGAAAAAACAATAAAGGAAAATTATAAAAAAGTATCCCTCGATAATAAATTTGAATTCCTTGTGTGCACAAGACTGTGTCAGCATACATCACAAATCGAAGAAAAAATTCTCAAAGAAGCTTCTCAAGCATTCGCGCAAAATGGCAACTTCGTAATAGACAAGGCAAACAACATTACAAAAAACAATAAAAGAGAGAGCTTTATACAGTCCGAACACAGAAACGTGCTTTACATAATGGCAACAACACCCAGAAAAACGAATTAAAAGATAATTCAAAAATCCCAAATTCGGATTGACCCAACACCACCCCCATGCTACTGTTAGG
>JAGQLW010000074.1 GCA_020428995.1 Candidatus Moraniibacteriota bacterium
ACAATGACCAGGCATCGCCAACAGAATCAACAACAACACGGACAGATAAGAGTAATCCCAAAAGAGCAAAAGGTGCAAAGAAGAGTAGTCCCAAACCACAAAACAAAAAAGTTGCACCGAGACTCAACATAATGCCACCACCAAAAAGCAAGGCGATTGTTGCACTAGAAACAAAAAAAAGTATCGAGAGAGAGAGGAAAAAAAGAAGTTGACGTGCTGACATGAAGAGGTCTTTATTGTATAATTAACAAAGAAGATGAGTGTTTTCAGAAAGAATAAAAAAAAACAAACCGCCAAAAACAACACTACAAACAATTATACACCTAAAAATAAGAAAAACGAATGAGAATACTACTCATCAAAAAAAACCACTTCAAAAAAGGAGGTGCTGAAAAAGCATATTTTGATACAAAAGATGTTTTAATACAAAATGATCACAAGGTGGCATTTTTTGCCATGAAACACAAGCAAAATGAGAAGACGGCATGGTCAAAAAACTTTGTCTCAGAAAGTGATTACCACAAAAATAAGCAGAACGTAGTAGAAAAAATACAACTCGGGTGGAAAATAATATGGAACAAAGAAGCACAAAAAAAACTAGAAAAAACAATTGATGAATTTAAACCAGATGTTGCGCACTTGCATAACATCTATCATCAACTGTCTCCATCAATCATTTGGACATTACGAAAGAAAAACGTGCCAATTGTGATGACTCTTCATGATTACAAGCTCATATGTCCAAATTACAATCGTTTTGTCAGGGGAGGGGTGTGGAATAAAAAACCCGTGATGTGTGTCATCGACAGGTGTGTTGGAAACAGTGTTGCGAGAAGTCTTGTGTGCACATTAGAGCATTATTTTCACAGGGCAATTGGATCATACGCAAAAATAGATCAATACATTGCGCCAAGCAAACATCTTATAAAAACATTTCAGAAACACAATTTTTTTCAAGAGATTATTCATGTTCCGCAATACATAGTTCAGACAAGAACACAAAAAAAGAAAAAAACCAGCGCACTAAAATTATTTTTCGCCGGAAGACTTTCAGGTGAAAAAGGAGTGGAAACAATTCTTGAGGCAATGGAAAAATTGCCCAAAGAGACAACATTAACGATTGCTGGTGACGGACCAGAGCGTGAATATCTAGAGAAAATAGCAAAAAAAGATGCACTCAAAAACCGTGTAACTTTTTTGGGGCATATTGATCAAAAAAAAGTAACAACAGAAAGGAGAAAAGCAGATATTGTTATTGTGCCATCTGTCTGGGAAGAGAACATGCCATACGCAGTCGTGGAAGCTTTGGCAGACGGCGCAGTGGTTGTAGCAGCAAGGATTGGAGGGATTACAGAGCGTATAAAAAACACACAAAACGGTTTTTTGTTCACCCCAGCAAACGCGTCCTTGTTAGCAGGGGCAGTAAAAAAAGCCAAGCAAAGCGATTGTGAAGAAGTGTCGAAAAACGCAAAGGAGAGCGTTAGTGATCTGACAAAAAGACAATACTACGCAAAAATCATTAAGGTATACAATCAGGCACAACAAGTTGCAAAAAGAAAGCAAGAAAACAAAAAAGAGCTGTGGAAAAAAACAATCACAGTCACAATGGTGGCTTGTATACTCATACTGACTGCTGTGTCCGTCGTGGCGGATTATGTCATGGATATAAACCAAAAATTAGAACTCAAAACAACGCCAGAAAAAGCAATCTGGAAAGAAAAAACCGTGCGAAGAGTGTCTCCAAACACCGCATGGGAAGAACAATTGGACACTAAAGCAGAAAAACCACAAAAGTATGAATATATAACAGCATGGGTTAATATTGTCAGCACCGGTCCATGGTGGAAAGAAAGCAATGTGAAAATTCACCATTGGCGCATGTGGGAAAACAATCAAGAAGGAGAAAGAAAATTGATCTATGACTCACAAGACCCAAGAGAGTGGAACGGAGGAATGTTCAGTGCAGACTTCAGTAGTAATGAATACAAACAAGTCACGTTCAACGACAAAGAACAAACAAAGATTGTTGCTGTGCCACGCACACAAAAAAAAGTACTTCACGCATGGACACCGCGCATTGAAGCTCAGCAAGATGCGCAATATGAAACAGAGGTGTGTGTGACAGGAAAAAATATCTTTGTCCAAGCTGGAGCAGATTATTGGATCAACAGGGAAGCGGGTTATAACGGTTATCATGAAAACTGTCACGACACGAACAATTGTGAGGCATGGATTGGCAACTGGGAAAAAATCAACGTCCAAAAATATTGCATCAGTGTGTTTGCTCCATGAGTAAAAAGGTCGAGAAAAAAGAAAACGCGCAAGCCTTCGTGAGAGAAGATTGCGCGTCATTTTTTTGTGTTGAAAAAGAGTGCCGTCCTTGGCGGGGAAAAATCATCAGTAGAGCTCAGAAATTAAAGCTCTGTCGGCATCATCCAGAGGGAGATGTTGTCCCTCGTGGTTGACCTTCAAAACCGTCCATGGTTCACCAACGGCATTGCGTGCCGTAATGGCGGGATTTTTTGGATAGAGTCCAGGATGTCCAAACCATGCGCGCACCTCGTGCCATTTCCCATCGGAATCCTGTTCGTGCTTCACCGCGATCGAGCCAGCAATGGGATTGAGATGCCCATTCTTAACAGGCACATCAAAGCGCACGTGTCCCCATTCAATCGGCGCGGAGACCAACGGCTCGCGATAGCAAACCCCATAAAGGTTCTTGCATCCTTGCCATTTGAGACCTGGACGCAAAAGATGCGCGGTGAATCCGTTGCAAGACTCAGGATAGACCGTGCACGAAAGCACCCAGACAGTGCCAAGATTGCCGTCATCGGCCTTTTGCTCGGCCTCGCGGTACGTGTGTTCAAACACCAACACCGGATCGCGCATCGTCAGACGCACCGTTCCCTGAAATGCTTCCGTTTCATATGCCTCCCATGGCTCTGGTGAACACCCACCGGTGTCCGTTGGCCTATAATCATTCTCATACCCCACAACGGGATAGAGATGATCATCGGCCTGCGCCGAAAAAATTGCAAAAAAGGCTAAAAAAAGGCTTAAAATCAATGAGTTTTTCATCAGTACACTCCTCTTGTCAGGTACTAATGTGAACCTATCACAGAAAAATACTTTTGTCAATGACTAGTGTAAGGGTAAAAATAAGAAGGATAAAAGGATTAACACCAATGAATGAAGAGTGAAAGGCAGGCATTTGCCAAAGGCTCTTGACACGAAAATCATATCGTAGTACAATAATAAGTTATTTCATGGTTAGAAATATCCCCATGAAAAGCATATTTAAGATAATTCAATTTTTATGTACGTGTAGCTATCGAAGCGCACCGATATTTTATGGAAAGAAAAAACAGTAGTAAAAATCGCAACATATTAAATGTTGTAGCAGGAGCATTGTTGTTGTGTGCAATTGTCATTGTGCCAACGTTGTCGTTTGCAAAAAGCAACGAAATTTATGTTGACAACGACAGTAAGGGGAAAGAGGATGGTTCAAAAAATCATCCATACACAAATATAGAAAAAGCAATTCAAAAAGCTGATAGTGGTGACAAGATATTTGTAAGTAGTGGAACATATAAAGTTAACATCACTCTTCCAAAAGACGTTGATCTTATTGGAAAAGGGAAAAATAAAGTCACACTAAAAGGTGATGATAAAGATGATCCTGTTGTGATCATGAGTGACAAATCAAAGATCGACAATGTCGAAATTGAGGGTGGAAAACACGGTATTGTTGTGAAGGAAGGTGCGCGTGCAAAGATTTACAACGTACGCATTAAAGACAGTCGTCGCGAAGGCATTATTATTCTCAAAGGACGATCGAACGATGACGAGCGTGTAGAGTTGATCGACTCAAGTGTAAAAGAAAGTGGTCGATCAGGAATCTATGCACAAAATCGCAAGTTAGTCTTCATCAACAACAACATCCATGACAATAATGGCAATGGTGTTGTATTGGAAGACGACATGAAAGCATACTTAGAAAAAAATACCATTCGAAACAATGATAAGACAGGTGTTGTAGTTGATCTTGATGAATCAGAAGTAACATTTCGCAATAACGACATTATCAAAAACGGACGTGAAGGTGTTGAAATTAATGCAAAAGGTGCAAACGGATATATCTCATTTCACAAAGACACAATCACAGGAAACGGAATGTATGGCATTGCTTTGCTAGAGCGAAGAAACTTCCCACGCTCATTGTGGAACAGCGTTCAAATGCGAGACACAAACACTGTACTAAACAACAAAAGTGGAAATATATCACAACCAATTCGAACGTACTAAAAAATTTTTAGTAATAAAACAAAAGGTAAAAATAGTCACTAAACCCAAAATATATGCGCATAGCATTCATTGGACAAAAGGGTATACCCGCAAAGACGGGTGGTGTTGAACGTCATGTTGAACACTTGTCAAAACAGTTAGCAAGTCAGGGACATGAAGTCTTTGTCTATGCACGAAGTCACTACACAAAACGCTCATGTGCAAAAGTTGGTGGAGTGAATATTGTGCATGTGCCAACAATTTACACAAAACATCTTGATGCAATAGTTCATACACTCTTTGCAACAGTGCATGCAGTGTTCAAAAAATATGATATTGTGCATTACCAATCGATTGGGCCATCATTTCTTTCTGGTCTCATGCGCATATTGGCACAAAAAACAGTTGTTATTGCAACATTTCATTCACAAGACTATCTTCATAAAAAATGGGGGTGGTTTGCGAGACTGTCTTTGAGATTGGCAGAGTGGTCCACATGCACAATCCCTCACGCAACAATTGTTGTGAGTAAGACATTGCAAAAATATGTTTGGCAAGCATATCAAAGAAAAGCAATATACATACCAAACGGCGCGGAAAAAATTGGAACAGAAAGCAAAGAAGCGTTAATCAAAGAATTTGGTTTAGAAAAGGAATCCTATATCTTGTGTGTAAGTAGGTTAGTGGCGCACAAAGGGGTGCACTTGGCAATAAACGCATTCAAAAAACTAAAGGAGGAGGGTGTTTTGCAAAAATCAATGAAACTTGCTGTGGTTGGTGGCGGTGCGTTCACAGATGGGTATGTCGAAAGACTAAAAGAGTCTGCAAAAAAAGATGATGCAATCGTACTGACAGGACAACAAGATGGAGAAATGTTGCACGAGTTATACAAAAACGCTACGATGTTTGTTCAACCATCAGAGTCAGAAGGATTGTCAATCGCACTTCTTGAAGCAATGTGTTATGCTCTGCCGATTGTGGCAAGCGACATTGAAGAAAACAAAGAGATTGTTGGAAAAAATTGTGCCCTATTATTCAACTCGGGTAACGACCATGACCTTGCTGAAAAAATGAAAGAAATGCTGGGAATGAAAGGGTCTATAAGAGAAAAGATGAAGAAAAGCAGTGAAAAAAATGTGAAAGAAAATTATCATTGGAATAAAATCGCACAAAAAACAACAAAGATATACGACTTGTTATCACAAAAGAAAAAAGCAAAAACATTGTAAAAAAACTTCTTGAAAAAAATTTAGATAATATATGCAAAAAAAGATTCTTTCACCATACACAATCATCCTTACAGGCGTATTTACAATCGCAATATTTGTGGCGAGCGTGGACATGTTTCGTCAGCATGTTTCAAGTGCAGAAATTCTTATAGTACCAAAGAGCGAACGCGCAACAAGAAATGCGAAACAGATTGTGGAAAACTATCGAGTAATCCCACAGACACGTGTATTTGCCGAAGCAATGATTGAAAAACAACAAAAAAAAACAGCAACACAGTGGCAAAAAAATCTTACAGTCAAAAGAAATGGAGACAGTGGTGTGATCAATTTTGCAATCACAGCAGGTACGAAAGAAGAGTCAAAGGAAGCTCTTGCGTTAATGCTCAAAACGTTAGTGCGCACGATGGACCGCTACTACAAACGAGATCATGATGTGCAAATCGCATTGACACAAAAAATATCAACAGAGGAGGTGCTTAAAATACCCGTATTCATACTGGGAACACTATCACTACTAATGGGTGCATTGTTGGCAATAATGATAAACACAATTACAGAAAAGCTCTCAAAGATATTTGTCAAAGCGATGCAAAAAGGATTGAAAGAGAGAGGTGTTTCGAATCAACAGAAGTCACACATGTCAAAGATGTATCACGAATGGAACCTTCTTTATCCAAGAACAACAATACATAAGAAAGAGCAGGCCCAAGACGATGATCAGAAAATTGGGTTGGATGAGGAAGAGAGCAGAGAAACAATAAAAAACACAGAAAAAGAAGAGGATTTAACAATAGACCAAAAAAATCTCGAAGAGAATAAAAAAACCACAGAAACGGAAGAAAAAGAAAATGACAAAGAAGAAATTAAAGAAAAAAAAGAAGTCATCATTGAAAAAACAACAGAAGAAAACAAAGATATAATTGAGAAAGAATTATTTCCAGATGATCGTGGAAATATGTCGTTGGGAATGCGGGCAATTGCGCTGGGAGGCAAAAAAAATACCGCACCAACAAATCTTCCTGTTGGAGAACCAGAAGACATTCTCTTGGCAGGGATTAAACAAAAACAAGAAGTTGAAAATTTGACAGGTGTTGCAAAGGAAGCGCGACAAGAGGAAGTGAAGCGTCCAGAAGAAGAGCCAACACAAGAAGAATATAAACAACGACTCAACAAACTTCTCAAAGGAGAATTATAAAAAAAGAACCAGCCTTACCAAAAAAGGTAAAGCTGGCAACGTATCCAAAAAACACCTGAAACAAAAAAACTAAAAACATTCGCAAGGATTAATCTGTGTCCACAGTGGCGTGCCTACCAGCCCCCCCTGCTTTGCGAAATCACAGGCG
The DNA here is from genome assembly GCA_020428995.1 of Candidatus Moraniibacteriota bacterium. Classification (GTDB taxonomy): domain Bacteria; phylum Patescibacteriota; class Minisyncoccia; order Moranbacterales; genus JAGQLW01. The sequence continues at coordinate 6,857 of JAGQLW010000074.1, forward strand.
AAGAGTCGTGTGGTGGTAATCCACCGTTTGAAT
>JAGQLW010000075.1 GCA_020428995.1 Candidatus Moraniibacteriota bacterium
TTTGTAAACACAATGTTTGTAAATAGTGTGTGTTTTTTGTGCCATGGTTTTTCAAATGCTTCTTTCGATTGTCCACCGATGGGGAGGTTTGTTGTTTCTGTACCAGCGACAAGCCCGATCTTTTCTTTATTGTTCGTACTTGTTTCTTTTTCGATTTTTTTTTGTGTTTCTGTCCATTGCCATCCAGTGTCCGTTTTTTCATAGAGAACACCTTCTTTGATTGTTGTTTTGCTTTTGTATTTTGTCTCGTGTGCTTTTTTTCCGTCAGGATAACGCAGTTTTATCACACCTTCTTTGTTTCCCAGAACGATGTTTGATTCTTTGCGTGTGATTTTTGCTTTTTTCCCAGGTTTTATTTTGATGTCTTCGTTGATTGGGTGATTTGTGAGTTTTTTGCTTGATGTGCCCGTTGCTACACTCCAGCCTTTGAGGTTGAGTGTCTGTTTTGATTTGTTTTCCACTTCGATCCATTCGTTTTTCGCATCGTCTCCTTTTGGATTAGGCATAATTTTTCTGATGCGTACATTTGGGTGTGGGAATTTTTTTACCGTGACCGTGAATTTTTTTACCGTTTTTTCACTGCCATCATCGAGCGTGACACTTCCGTGATATGTTCCTGTTTCTGTGTATTTGTGACGTGTTTCTTTTTTGTAACTTTTTTTTCCGTCCCCGAAGTGCCATGTTATTTTTATATTGTCTTTGTCGTTGTCTTTTGTTCCAATGGAGAAGTCTGCGTAGGTGTTTCTGTATATGTTTTTTTCAATTTCCATCTTTCCGTAAGGGAGATTGTTGAGAACATTTTCTTTTCCTGGTGTTGTCTTTTTGCTCCATCGCCATGTGTTGTCGGGTGTTCGATTATAAGAAACATTCTTCTTTGCTTTTTCGTAAGTTGTTTCGTCGAGCATTGTTTCGTCTGGGGAGAGTAGTGTGACGGTTTCTTTTCCGGAGTTGTTCATTGCAAATGAAAAATCTTTTCGTGTGACTGTGAAAAAATTGTTTGCTTTGATGATTGTGTTTTTTGGTATGGTATATTTTCCTGTTTTTGATGCATCTTTCAGGATGTAGTTACCAATGTTTACATCTTCTTTTGTTGGGTTGTAGAGCTCTATGAATTCGTTTTCTTTTTCTTCACCTTTTGGGTTTGGCAGGATTTCGTTGAGGAGAATTTTTTGATATGTTGTCTCTTCTGGTTTTTCCTCGAGTCTTTCTTTTTTGACAGACCAGTTTCTGTTGTCATCTTGTGTCAGAATCTCGTTTTTTTCAGGATTGTGTTCAGTTTCTTGTGTATTTTCAAAAAGATTTTCATGACCATTTCCCCATGCTATTGCATCAATAATTTCATTTTCTTCGTTTAGGAGTGCAACAGCGTTATTTTTTGAGAGTGTTTGAGTGGTTGTCGCGTCCGCATTTTTTGCTTGTTCACTGTCTTTGTTTGTCCAAAGAAATGTTGTGTCTGGTTCGAGGAGGGTGTTTTTTTCAATTGTTTTTATTGAGTATTCTTTGCCAGATTGCGTGCGTTTTTTGAGTTTCCAGCCTCCAATATTGACTGGTTCGTCTGTGTTGTTTTTGATTTGTATAAAATCGTCATCACTTTTTTCACCTTCAATTTGAATGCGATAAAGCATGACTGTTTTTTCTTGTGTTTGTGCGTGTGTGGTTTGTGAGCAAAAGATTGCACACAGTGCGAATGTAATGATGGCTTCACGCATTTTTTTTCGTGAGTTTTTTGAACACCTCCTTTCTTGTCGCAAAAAAACCGAGATAATAATGTCTCGGTTTTATAGACCATTTTTTGATTTTTTGCAAGAGTCTTTGATTTTTTTGGCTGTTTTTTTAAGTTTGTTTATTTTGAATCATTTGTTGAAGTTCTGTTAGGCTTTGATTGTTTGTTTTCTTTTGAAGATTGATGATTTCGGCTTTGATGGCATACGGATCAGGGACGCTTCTGAAGACGAAGTAGATGTCTGTTCCGGCGGTTTGCACCGTGATATCTCCGTAGTTTAGTAGTGTTGGGAGCATGCCGCCGACTTTTGTTGTGACGTCTTGCACACTCCAATACCTTAACTCACTAACATGTCGCAAGAAGAATCCTTTTTGTTCAACATTCACTATGCGTAAGTTTGTGATAATCCATACGTCGAGATAATAATCTACCCAGATGACGGCGGCTGTAAACCAGATGAAGATGAGAAATGTGCTTGCAAGGAACCAAAAAAGTGTTGTGTAATTTTCGATGATTGTCGGAAATGATGCTGGAATTAATATTAGTGCCGTTACCCACAGGAACAGAAAAACAATCACAGGAATGAATTGGATGAATATGTTGAACCAGTGACGACGCACAACGTGAAGTATTTTTTCTCCGTCTAGTTGTCCGCGGAAGTGGCATTGTGTGTAGTATGATTTTGTTTGAGTCATGGTGCTGTCTTTTTCGTGTTGGTTTCTGTGGTTATTTTCCCGTCCAGTTGTACCAGATTATATTTTGGGCTGTTATTGGATGGGTGCTTCGCAATCGAAGGGTTTTGAATTCTTTGTTTTTGTCAAAAAAAGCCCCGCCATCTTTTTTGCTCATTGCGAAGCCGATTGAGGATCCGATACTTACAGGTTGCAATACTATTTCTTCTTCGTTTTGGTCGATGAGAATAACGTCAATATCTATGAGTGTTCCATCTTTTGTAATCAATTGTGGTTTTGTTTTGTCGTCTGTGTAATTCCAGTCATTGATTTCTGGTATTTGTATGAGGATGTTTTGGGATTGTCTTGTTGCTTTTAGCGGTGGATTGATGGCTATTTCTTTCCATTGAGTGTTAATTTCAGTTTTTTCTGCGATATTTTTCTTTTTGGATTGGAACAGAAGGTCTGGTTTTCCTGTGAATGTTGCAAAAATTATTGCTGTTGATGCAATTGTGATAAGTATCAATGCTAGTATTATTGTCATATTTTTTTTATTTATTTTTTCTTGCATATTTATTTATTTTGTGTTTTTTTATCCAAATGTTGTTGGTGTAAATCCTTCGGTTGGAATTGATAGAAATAGTCCTATGTTTATGAGGATTAGGATTGTGGTGATGACTGTGAATGCCAGTGTCATTGCTAGTGCTGTGGGACGGTGGATTGTGTATGTATAGAGGTGGTATACAACAAAAAAGCCCGTTGTTATTACGGATAAGAAGAAGAGAATATATATTGCTGTGATTGCTATAAACATATTTTTTTGGCGTACGTTTTTGGCGCACCTTTCTTTTTGACTTGCCTAGGCGAGTTCGAAAGGATGATTTTTTTAAAACCTTAAAAAATCGATATCGTGTTGCGCATACATTTTACGATTTTTTGCGGTTTTGTTCTCGTCTCGATTCACGAGTCGAAGCGGGTCGAATTACATCCAAAAGTGTATACTCTTTAATTATAACACTATATTCCATTTTTTCTATTTCTGGGCGCTGTTGATGTGTTTGCGGGCATTGTCTGTGACCATGCGGCCTCGTGGGGTGCGTTCGAGAAATCCAATTTGAATGAGATAGGGTTCATAGACATCTTCGATTGTTTCAATTTCTTCGGAGGCTGCTGTTGCGAGTGTTTGGACACCGACTGGTCCACCGTTGAATTTTTCAATGATTGTTCTGAGGATGTGTCGATCTGTTGGTTCTAGGCCATAGTGATCAATTTCTAACAATCCCATTGCTTCTGCGACTGTTTCTGGTGTGATTTGTGCATGTTCTCTGATTTCGGCAATGTCTCGCACTCGTTTCAAAAGGCGGTTGGCGATGCGTGGTGTTTGACGTGCGCATTGTGCAATTTTTTCTGCAGCTTTTGTTTCAATTGTTATTCCAAGAATTGTGCTTGCGCGCTTGATGATGTCCGTGATGTTTTCTTGGCTGTAAAAATCAAGACGATGAATGATGCCAAAACGATTTCTTAGTGGGGCTGTGAGATTCCCATATCTTGTTGTGGCTCCAATAAGTGTGAATTTTGGGAGGTCAATTTGGAGTGCGTGTGCTGAAGGACCTTTGCCGACAATAATGTCGAGTTTGTGATCTTCCATGGCGGGGTAGAGAACTTCTTCGATACTTTTGTTGAGGCGGTGAATTTCATCAATGAACAGGATGTCGCCGTCTTGCAAATTTGTGAGAATTGCACCAAAGTCTCCCACGCGTTCGATGGCTGGTCCTGATGTTGTTTTGATTCCTACGCCCATTTCGCGCGCAATGATGTTTGCTAGTGTTGTTTTTCCGAGTCCTGCTGGTCCATAAAGCAAGATGTGCTCGATTGCTTCACTGCGTTTTTTTGCTGCTTGAATAGCGATGGATACGTTCTTTTTCACGGTTTCTTGACCTATATAGTCCGCAAATTGTTGTGGGCGTAGTGTTAGGTCGATGTTGTGTTCATTTTGTTCAACAGGTTTTTCTTGTTGTGTTTGACTCTTTTCTTCGTTGTTGTTTGTAATAATCATGGCTGGTTTTGTTGTCTTTAATTGCTGGTCCTCGCGGTCTTTTCTGTGAACCTTGTTTGTCTATCCTAGCACCCCTTGACAGGCGAAACAAGGTGTGATAGGATTGAGTGTTCGGGTAAGAAAGCTCTTTTTTATTTTCGGGATGTCTTGTCTTTTTGAAACGTTTAGACATCTGTAGACAATTTGGGGATTCCTATCTTTTGTCCTCAAATATGGGAGCTTTTCGTTCCGCTCCGGCGGAATTTGTCCAGATCTGGGCGGTGTGGTTTCGGCTGTGCCGTTCCTCGACACTGCTCCTGTCCCCGGGACTCCGGTTCTGGGATTTGTCTACAGTTTTTTGAACGTTTTTTTGTTGAAGAAAATGTGTGTTTGTTTTTTGATTTAGGTGGATTTCATAATTTAGTGCAACGGTTTTCCCAACTCTAGAGCCAGCTTTAGAGCTTGAGTTTTTATTATTATGAAAAACATTTTT
>JAGQLW010000076.1 GCA_020428995.1 Candidatus Moraniibacteriota bacterium
TGTTCGTTCCATCAGCATTGTTCTCACTGTCAGAAACAGAAACAACCGGGTACGGCGTGCCATCACGCGTGTCGGGGTTGGAGGGAACAGAGCCGTTCTGACCAAAAATAGTGGTCGGTCCGACATTACACCGCTGCGCATAACCAGTCGCTGTAAACAACAACAATATGCACAAGGTTGCTACACTACGAGTAAAATACTTCATTTCAGTTTACTCCTCTTGTCATTTCATTCACTGGGTACACATACCCAGATCAATGCTCGCCGGTACGTCATCGCAGATACGATTAGTTGTTGGTGTTGCCACCTGATTACCACCGATGCCGTCATAGACGTTGTACCATCTTGTGGCGTTTTGGCATGACACGTTTGCCGGAGACCAACCAACGCTGTAGCCCCAATCGATGTCCACAGTAATGATGTTGTCAGTCACGACTTGTTGACGTTCGTAGATGAAGCCTTTGAGAGTCCAGCTACCGCTTCCGTTGCGATTATACTTTCCATCAGGTTTTCGAGAGTAAGTAGCGTGGTTTACACCACTACTAAACCCAGGACTATTGAACCAATCCATCTCTGACACATTGAACGATCCATTACTTCCAACACTTTCCACGTAGGCAACATGCCCCATTGTCCGTATGAAAACACAGCAATCGCCCCAACATGTGGATTAGAGCCAACATAGAAACCAAGGCGTCTGGCATTGTCATACCATTCGCCACCGTTTCCACTAATTCCAGCCTCAACAAGATCGGGGCGTTTGTGTGCGGCCCACCACGTGCAATTACCGTGCGTACCGCACGGAAACCGTGTTGATGTTGAAGTGTAACCATAACATTGTGTGTTGTCCGCACTTTCCGCATAAGTCATTAACGTGCAGGCAAGGATACCTAAAGTAAAAACAATCACTTTCTTCACGATTATTTCCTCATTCCAAATTGTCAATGAACGAATGTTCTTTGAGAAACGGATGATACCGCTTCATGGATTGCACGAGAGACTCATGCAATCGAGAAGAGGCTAATCTGCGTATTCTTCAATAGGTTCTGCATTCAACGCAATTTTTTCTAATGTTTCACGAGACAATACATTACTGCTTTGAGTTCTTGCTGTGAAAACTCGCCCTATTTCTTTTCCAACAACATAGTAAGATTGTACTTCTTGTCCATCTTCGTTAATGAAAACACAGTACACTGTGAGTACTTTCATTTCTGGATGAGATGTTTCTGTACATGTTTTTGAAAGATCAGGATTTTCATCATGGAGACGCAAAACACTATCCAAACTTGCACGTGGACTCCCTGAATTTGCGGTTGGCCACACATAATATGAAATTACAACCTCAGATCCATTGGAAAAATCGATTTCATATTTCGCCCCGCTGAACATGTTTATATAGAGATATTTGTTCACATCGAATTCTGGATTGTTTACCATAATCGAAGAATACCCCTCGTTTTTACCATGGTCGGACTCTAACCAATACCATTCTTTTGGAAATTTAACCGTAAGAAAGTCTGTTTCTTTCGTCTGCCAATTATCAACGTTCATGTCCACATCAGTCATAAATTCGACATTCTCAATTTCCTCACCCATTTCTTCCCCATTTTCTGATGGATTCGTTGTCACAACTGGCAGGTTTTCCACTGTGTCAACTTCTTTTTGGGTTTTTTGGGAATAGAAAACCAACCCGATACCAACCAAAACGATCAGCGCGATTGCGGAAAGGAAATAAATTGTTGAAAATCTTTTGTTCATAAAATGATTTTTTCTTAACTCGAACATTAAAGGCTGGCACACATTACCCCCACCCTGTCAACCCTCTTTGCAAGAAATGTCACGTTTTTTCTTATTCTATCACAAAATGACACAAAAAAAGCCTTTTCCCCAACTCACTACACGCGGACACGTGTTAAAAACTCACTTTTAACAAAAAAATAAAAAATCCTTAAAATAAGCCAAAAAATAAACACGCGTCTGCGCAGACAAGCATTGAAACCTATTTTTAACCTAAAAATGTTTTTCATAATAATAAAATCCCAAGCTCTAGAGTTTGGGAAAGATCACCCAACCACACGCAAGCCATTATTTTTTAACAGTACAAAGTGGCAAAGTTCTTTTGTTTTGCCAAAAAACCAAGAAAATCACCCTGCCCAGAAATAATGTATTGTGCAAGAAAAAACCCGCTTCTGAAAAAAAAGAAAAAGCGGGAATATCAAAAAGAGGTGTCGGAACCTGTCTTTTGTGAACGTTTTGCAAACCGACGGCGATAGTGTCGGATGCAATAGCGCAAAAAGCGCAAAAGCCGTCTGTTGTACACATGTTGCAATCGCAAGATGTGGGTATGAAAAGTGTCAAAGCGTCTGCGCAAAACAACAACACCAATGATCAATGCTTTGGCAAAGGCTTTTCCGACAACAAAGCGCGCACACATAGTGACGGACCAGTCCCATACAAAAAGAGCAAGACGAACAAAGTTCACAAGAAAACCAACAATAAACGTCGTGAGTCCCACAGCACACAGAGTGCAAAAGGAGACAAGAAGACGAACAGGTCATCGCGAGTGAAAAAAAGTTTCCCTAACACGCATAGTAAGACGTGTTTTGTGTTGCCTCATGCGAGCACTAGTCATTCTCGGTGAAAAAAACACCAAGAGAGACAGCGTTTTTCCAAGTAAAAACGCAGAGATGTTTTTGTAGAATCCTTTCAGAAGGAGAAGAAAAAAATTCTTCTTCAAAAAACTAGCCGCAGTAATAAACGCAGCGGAAGTTGTTGAAACAATTGCAACAAGAACGACTTCTGTGCCAAAAAAGACACAGGAAAGCGCAAGAACAAGGAAAGAAAAAAGACAGACAAACAGAATCTTTTCCGTTCTGGTCAGACAAGTCATCAAAGAATCCTCCGTGAACAAGTTTGTGAAATGAACAGAATCAGGCAAAAGCCCGACAAGGTAATATATCACAAAAATACCTCCATGTCCATGTCTATGGTGTACAGAAGGGGTGAACTTGTCAGCATCTGTGTGTAATAAAAAAAAGTGCCCTCCCGAAAAGAAACGAGAAGGCAAAAGATGTACAGCAATCAAAATATGCTTGCCAGACGGAAACCCTACTTCACACCCATAACATTCTGCAATTCAATCGCAACAGGCATCGCAACAGACTTGACGGCCAAATACCCTTTTGGTTTGCGAAGCATCAAATCTTCACGACCGTACAGGTCAGAATGCACTGCAAATGTGTCATAGTCACCCCACCAAGACTTTGTGAGAACGTAAGCATCTTTAGGGATTTTGGCAAAAGCATACTCCCCGGTGTCGTTAAAAGAACTGTCATTCACCTCAACCATGAACAGTATTTTTTTATACCGGTCAATGAGTTCCATATACTCCGGACCAATCCCTGAGACAAACCACAGGCATTGCAGATTTCCGCCAATAAGCATCGCAACACCCTCAAGCGTATCAAGGGAGACGGGATCGAAATTGCTCTTGCCATAGTCGTTGTCCAGATTAGCAAGGTTCAGGAACGTTGCGCGTGAACCAGATCGCTCACCACCAACCGCAACCGCAATAGTGCCTGGAAAATCAGCGAGATCACCGATAGAGTCAACGCTTGGCACTAAATTATGATTGCAAATCATGTGTGGATACTCGTCAAAAAGACGAGCAAGATGTGCAATGCCAGGAACATGTTTTGCAACATCGTGTTGCATGATGGCAAAATCACACGTCCCATCGGCAAGTTTCTCGGCGTTTTCCACCGAACCCTGCGTGTTTACGACAATAATTGTATAGTTTTTGGACAGACGCTCGGAGAGCAACTTTCCATACTGAGCATAGCGCCCAAGTGGCCCACCGGTGCAGATGGTAATTTCCTCAGTAGATGTCGACAAAGCACCTGCAGGAGCAGAAGAGGCAGAGACCGAATAGCTTTGGGCATAAGAAAAATTGTTTGCAACAAAGCCAGTCAAAATGGCAGAGACAAACAAAAATGAAAAGAACCGAAAAAACCCAGACAATTTCATAACATCCTCCTATTTTTGAGGAAAAAACTCTCACACGAGAGCTTTCAAACATAGCGCGCACAAAGGAATTTGTCAACACCAACAATAATCAGACAGGTTCTCGATAGACAAAGGAGGGGTTTTGCATAAAATCCACCAAAAAAAACACACAACAGTTGTTTTAACTAACCA
>JAGQLW010000077.1 GCA_020428995.1 Candidatus Moraniibacteriota bacterium
GTCGCCGATGGTTTTGAGTTTTTTGAAACTTTTGCACTGTGGATAAATGGTTGATTTGAGAAACAGATTATTCAGTTCTGGATAATATGGGAACTCAACATTTGTTTGATATGTCTTTTCCCCTCTTTTGCTCCGTTCTTTGATGAGTCCAATTTTCTTGAACCTGCTGATTTCTCTCCTCAATTCTACGGTCTTAAGCATTGTTCGGTCCCTAAGACTGTTAATGTCAAACTCTGATTGCGGGTTTAATATAAAAAAACGCAACACACGAGTCTTTGCCGTTGTTTCAAATAATACTGTGAGAATATCTGTCATTTTCGTGCTTTAATAAGCTTACTTTTTCTCCTTACGTTATTTTAAGTATACTCAGAAATCTCTTTTCACGTCCAGTTTTTACCTTGTCTTTCCTGTTTACTGCCTTTATATTCTCTTGGACGAGAGCAAAAAACTTTTGTTTTTCTGTGTGAAATTTCATCCATTCGTCCAATGTGCTATACTTATTGTCATATGCAGCCACAACAAGGGCACAATAAAAATATTCAGCCGCTTGCATATTCCGTTACGAACATTCTTGTTGTCAATGATTCACGACTTCGTCCATACATTGACTCTTTCGTGCATGCGCAATCAAACATAACCCGCGCTTCTTCAGGAACGCTTTTGGGGTTTTTTCGTGTTTCTGATTATTCTGATGATAGTGCTTATGTTGTGAACCTTCTTTCCTCTGTCGCCAAGAAGGAATATTTTGCCAACTCTCGTCGCAGTGCTTCTGATTCTTTTGAGTCTACTCTTTCGCGCGTTAATCTCAAGCTTTCAGAATTGGCAAAACACAACAAAGTTTCTTGGATTGGACATCTACACTCCGTTATTTGCTCCTTTGAACGACGCTTTTTGCATTTTAGTGTCACTGGGAACACTCGAGTTTTGTTATGGCGCAATGGTGTTTTGTCTGATCTTACTGATGGTTACTATGATACTGATGATGTCTCAAGTCCGTTGAAGACATTTGCTGACATTTCCAGTGGTCGCCTGGATGAGGGAGATCGTATCATTGTTGTTGGACCTGAGCTATTTGACATTGTTCCCCTCTCTTTGTTAGAGAAGAATTTTTCACGCTTTAGCCCTGAACAAATTGTGCAATTCTTGCGCACTGCATTGGACAATGAATGCGAAGTTGCTTCTGCCTGCGTGATTGATGTTGTTGTTGCACAACGTGAGATTGTTCACACTTCCTCACACAAAGACAGGCAATATTTTTCTGAAGAGGTGTCCGTTGAAACTGAAAAAATCACCATGGTGGAACGAGCGTTTGGCGCTTCTGCCTATTCTGTTGACACGCCTGAAAAATCTTCTTTACAAAAAGACTCTGACAACATCACTTCCGACGAAACCAGTACCACCGACACTGATGGTACTGAAAAATCTGTGAAAGACCATATTGAAAATGATGGGTATGTTGATAAAAATACTGGGCATATTTATATTCATGCCGATGATGAGACTCTCTCAGAAGAACCTTCTCTTTCTTCCCCTTCCGCACGCCATGAATCTGACTTTCCTGCCGAACGTTTTGTTGGCTTGCTTGCGCGACCATATCATTTCTTGCGCTCGTTCGTTGGGCGCATCTTTTCTACGGATGGTGACGTTCGTTTCTTTTTTGCATCTTTTTTCTCTCGTGTCCGCCGTTTCTTTTCTTCTGGTGATTTTCGTTCAAAATGCGCCCGCCTTTTGTCTTCTTTGCGTATTGCTCTGGGGCGTTTTTTGGCGTTTTGTGGCAGAATCTTTTCTCGTTGTGTTGTTCTGTGGAAGACATATTACCCCATTGTTGCCTCACGCATTTCTTTGATCTCGCGACGTTTGTGGCGACTTGTTTTGATTGGTGTTGATCGCTTGCGTGCACATTTTACAAAATCATCGTTCCACCAGATCCCTGTTTCATATTCTCATTTTGATGAAGGTGCTTCAAAGAAAAATTTTCTTGGTTCAACATTCTCAAATCTTTCCGGGTCATTACGCAAAGCGGTTCTCTATTTCCTCCGTATGAGTTACACCCAAAAGATGTTCGCTTTGGCGATTCTCTTGCTCATTTTTGTGATTCCGTTTTTCATTGCCCGGTGGTCGTTGTCTGAGCCTGAACCAAACATTACCACTCCTGACCCATCAGAAACCATGGAGCCAGATCAGTCTGGAGCATCTATTTCTTCTTTGAACAATCGTTCTGAAAACAACACCTCTGAGACTTCACTGTCTCAAAATCTTTCCGATGAAAAAAATATTTCTTTTGTCTCCCCAACCCAGACATCTTCGATCACTCCACAACCACAAGCACTCACATTTTTGAACGATCGCTTGTTTGCGCTCACTGATGAATCACTCGTTCTCTTTGACAACAACGGTGCACAGTCATCCGTCTTTGAAATACCAGAGTCGTTTTCGTTCGTTACTGCTATGCCTGATTTGGATTTGTTGTTTTTTCTCACACAAGACAATCGTCTTTTTTCTTTTAGTCCCACTGATGAATCTTTTTCTGAAGCAACCTTCCCCATCCCTCCTAACATAACAGTCACACGGTTTGCATCGTCTACAACATATCTCTATGTTCTTGATGCACAAACATCATCAATCTATCGCTTTGCACGTACTCAAAGTGGTTTTTCTCCACCTGTCTCATGGTTGTCGAATAAATCGATTTCATTTTCGTCTCAATCTCCTTTTGCTGTTTCTGACACTATTTATGTCTCTGACGACACCAATGTGCTTGTGCGGTTTCTGCGCGGTAGTCCTAGTCCTGACAATTTTGTGTTTGAAGTTGCTCAGACTGCACCTGTTATTGCTTCATTTATTTCCGTCTCATCTGAACAAGACAAAGTCTTTGTTCTGGACCGTGAGAATGGTCGCGTTGTGACGTTTGACCGTGACAATGGTGATATTGTTGCACAATATGCTTCTGATCTTCTTCTGGAAGCGAACACATTTTCCGTTTCTGACAATGACACCAAAGTATTTTTCACACACGATGATGGTGGTATGTTTTCGTTTGAATTGTAATTTGCTTGGTGCATTTTGAATGTGCTGACCTCACCATTACTCAAGTCATTGAAACCTTTTTTAACCACAAAGCCCTTCTGAGATCGCTCTAGAGCCAGCTCTAGAGTTCAAGAAAAATAGAGGCATCGATCGATGCCTCCACAGATGCCATGAAAAAATTTTGTAGCTACGCCCGTACCTACGACCATGGGTGTGACAGTGGATTCTCCATACAAGTACCCAACCACCGGACTGAGGACTTGCGGTTGGTTATGTATTGAAGTTTATTACGTGCCTATCAAAACTCTTTTCTTTCTAGAAAAATATTTTTGAATTGCGTATAGTGTCTAAGGATAAACGAAGTGAAGTGAACATGTAATGTGGCTTGCGTATTTTTGAAAAATTTATCCATATTATTCCGTTTTTGGTGGGCTTTTTATTATTGTGTTTAATTTCTTTTGAAAAATGGCAAGAGCGATACTGGGAGGGGTGAATTCCATTTTTCAAAACTCCTTATTTTTTCTCGGACATATTTTTAAACTGCTCATAACTTCCAATTCCTGCAAAATTTATTTCAAAATTAGTATTATCTATATTATCAATTCTCACTGAATCAATTCCCAAAATTTGCAATCTTTCGTATGTCAAAAGATCTCCTTCTTTGAGCTTTAAAACATCTCTTAAAATCCATTGTCCTAACTCACGATTTGAATATGACATAAGAGCTTTCCCGCCATCTTGGCAAACTTTTGATTGCATTGTCTTTCCGTTCGGCAATTTTAAATCAAAAGGAGTTTCTCGGTCAGGGAAAAAGCTTGGAAAGTTTTTGTGAATTTCTGCTGGAATTGGAATATAAACCTCGTTCGTATGCTAAAGAGCAAAATTTGTTTCTTTTATGATTTCATATAAATCTTTCATTCCAACCAAATTAATTGGTGTTTTTCCAGTTCCCTGAGATTCATTGATTGCACTTGATGTAAAATGACTTGTAGAAATAATAACTCCAAAACTATTAAATCCTAAACTTCCTCTTAAATTTGCAACTTCTTTTCTTCCGACTGAATGTTTCCATCTTTTGACTTGAAATTGATAGCTTAAATCAAGGCTAAATCTGTGTTTCAGAAAAGCGTTAACATCAATTCCGTCATCACCGCTTTTTTTAGTAACTTCAACATTTACAAATCCCGTATATTCAATAAGTTTTGACATTAAAACTTCAAATTCATAAGGATTTATGGTTAGCAAATTCTTTTTCAATGTCTCAATACTTTTTATAGTTTCTTCATCTAATTTTGGCAAAATAATTTCATCTTGTTTCTTTTTGGGAAATAAAGAATCAATAATTGTATCTTCTGGTAAAATTTCTTTTTTGAACTGATTATAAAAAGGTAAAAAAGGATCATTAAAGTTACCAATTTTTAAAGGGGGAATATCTGAGAATATTTGAAATTCAAAAAGCCAAACTGCTCTCAAATTTCCTTGATTATCAAGTTGGTAATCTTGATAATTTCTTAATAAAAATAAAAAGCCGATAAATTTATATTGATTAACGCCTTCTTTTAAAAAACCAAGAATCGGCACAGGTTTC
>JAGQLW010000078.1 GCA_020428995.1 Candidatus Moraniibacteriota bacterium
CCGTTTTATTCTAAATAAAAATGCGACATAGGTTGCAATTGTTACAAGGACTAACAAGTAACAAAAACCTATGTCACACACAGATAGTATAATAAGGATACGGATTTGTAATAGTCTGTATGAAAATGGTATATCTCCAGAAGATATATCTCAGCAATTAGGCATCCACCGAGTTACTACCTACCGATGGTTAAGAGGAATACGGCAAAAAGGCATAAACAAATTTATTCGAGACTACAAACAGGTCAAGAAGAGATGAAGACAACCAAGGAAGACTGATGTTATTACAAAGATTCATGTGTACAAGATACGAGAGAAGAGAATGAATTGTTGTGGAGAAAAGATTCAATATTTTCTCAAACAAGAATATGGGGAAGCCGTGTCAGTATCTACTATCTACAGAATACTAAATGAAAGATACCAACTCAGAAGTAAGTGGAAAAAGTATTGTAAGCCAAGACATGTGAAAAAAGGCTCAAAACCGAGAGAATCTGTACAAACAGACACAGTATATTTTGGACAGGTGTTTGCCTTTACCGCCATAGATACCTATACGAAAGAAGCAAGTGTGATCATGAGACCTTCTCTTACTTCAAAAGACGGCGAAAAGGCACTTAAACAGCAACTCAAAGAGTTTCAACCATAGAACATATTCAACGTGATGGAGGGCCAGAATTCAAAGATCATTGGCAAAGGTATGCACATGCAAAAATTAAGAGTATCAGAACAGCAAGGCCTTACAAAAAGAATGAGCAAGCCTTCATTGAGAGATTTAATGGAATCCTCAGAAAGGAATGTTTAGGCTATACCAAATACAAAAAGAAGGATATACAAAAGTTACAAGGAAGAGTGAATGTATTCCTGAACCACTATCACAATACAAGACCTCATTTGTCATTAAACATGAAAACCCCTAAACAATTCGCTATGTCGCATTTGACATGAAAGAGGACAGGGTCTTTACTTTTTCTCTTTTTCGTGCTATTTTTGATAGATTCCTTAATACTTCTTTTTTTCTGATTATGGTTAGTTTCTCACGATTTTTTTTATTACTGATTCGTCGATTTCCGTTTGTGGCATTTTTTTTGTCATTGTTTGTTTTGTTCGCCATTATTTATATTGGTTCGGTTTTGCATGTTCCATCTGAGGATGTGTCAGAAGGTGTTTTTGATGTTGTGAAGAATGTTGATGTTTCTACTGTGCCCTCCACACCTTTTGTTAGTGTTTCTGGTCTGGTTGAAAAAAAGGGGGTTGTGACGATTGTTTCTCAAGTGTCGGGGGTTGTGAATCGTATTTCTGTTTCTGCTGGATCTTCGGTTAATCGTTTGACTCGCCTTGTTTCTTTGTCAGAATCGTATGATGGTTCTGTTGGTGCTTCGATTGCTCGGGAAGAAGCACAGAGACGCTTGAGTAACACTTTGGATACTTTTGAAAAAGAAATGAGTATTTTGGATGATCAGCGAGACAGTATTCCAAAGACTGATTCTGTTGACAGTGAAATTGCGCGCAAGCAATTGACGCTTTCGAAGCATGCGTTGGAGCTTGGGCGTGATTTGACGTCTCTCGATGTTTCTTCAGCGCGTGTTGATGAATCGCTTTTTGCTCCTGTTGCTCCTGTTTCAGGGGTTGTTGAGCGTGTTTTTGTTCGTCCTGGTGAAGTTGTGAGTCCTGGTGTTCCTCTTGTAGCTCTTCGTTCCGATGGGGAAACGCATGTGGTGGCACGTGTTTCTTCTGACATTGCTCGTTTCGTGAATGTTTCGATGCCGAGCATATTTGTGATTGATGGTGAGCGTTTTGAGGTTTTTCCTCGTTATGTTTCTCGTGATGTTGTTGAAGCGCAGTCGTTTGTGATTGTTTTTGTTGTTGATGCTGTTGTTTCTGACCGTCTTTCTGATGGATTGTTTGTGAGGATTGATCTTCCTTTGGAAAATGATGAAAGCAGTCCTTCTCCACTTGTTTCTCTTGATGCTGTTGGTTTGACTTCTGGTTCTGCTGTTGTGTTTGTCGCTCAAGATGGTGTTGCGCGTGCGCGTCAGGTTGTTCTTGGAGAAGTTCTTGGACAGTACGTTCGTGTTCGTGAAGGACTTTCTGAGTCGGATGTTGTGATTTTGGATCGTACTGTTCGTGAGGGTGACCGTGTTGATTTTTCTGATTCAGAATAGTTTATATTGTGACAACATTCTTTATTTTTTGATTGGATTTGCTTTTATTTATGAACCATTCTTCTTCACAACAACCCAATAAAGAGCCTTCAGAGAAGCCTTCTGAGGACACTTCTTATTTGTCACAGCTTTTGTTTCGTGCTTCTGATTTTGGTGCACTTTTGACTGGTTATGTTTCAAACATGCGTTTGATTGCGCTTGTCATTGTGGCATTGTTTTTTGCTGGTGTTGTTTCTTTTATCTCTTTGCCTCGTACACTTAATCCCGAGATTAACATTACGATTGTTACTGTTTCTTCTGTTTTGCCTGGTGCTCCACCTGAAGATGTTGAGTCACTGTTGACTATTCCGCTTGAGGATGAGATTAAGAGTGTTGATGATGTGGATTTGGTGACGTCTACTTCTCGCGAAGGTGTTTCGTTGATTGTTGTTCAGTTTTTGGATGGTGTGTCTCAAAATGAGGCTTTGGTAGATGTTCAAAATTCTGTGAATAAGGTTTCGGGTTTGCCTGAGGATGCCACAGACCCCGTTGTTGATGTTGTTGATTTTGAAGATGCTCCTGTGTTGCGTTATGCCATTGTGACGTCTGCCGATGAGGTGTCTTTGGATCGTTTTGCAACAGGAGTGAAAGATTCCTTGGAGGATTTGGATATTATTGATCGTGTTGAGGTTTCTGGTATTTCTCAGCAGGAGGTTCGTGTTGAGATTTCTCCTGAGATGCTTCAGACATTAGGAATTTCGATTGATTCTTTGGCGCGGTCTGTTTCAGCTGTTACGTCTTCCTATCCTTCCGGTGTTGTGGAGAGTGATCGGTCAGTGTTTAATTTGACGATTGATCAGTCTGTTTTCACCATTGACGCTCTTCGTGATACGCATGTGATTGTGTCGGGGCAGGATTATATTCTTGGTCAAATCGCAACGGTTTCTGAAGGAGATGCTCCTGGGCAGACGCCCGCTTTTTTTACTTTTGCTGATGGTGAGACGGAGCGTGCTGTCACGCTCAGTGTTTTTCGTGTAATTGGAACAAAAATTAGTGACGCAGCTTCTTCGGTTGACGATGAAATCGCGAGAGTTCTTTCTTCTGTTCACGGGGAGTTTCGTTTTGTTGATGTTGAAAATGTTTCTGCTGATATTGATGAGGAATTTTTTGGTTTGTATCGTAATCTTTCAATTACTGTTTTTCTTGTCTTTTTAACTCTCCTTGTTTTTGTTGGTATTCGTCAGGCGTTTGTTGCTGCTTTGTCGATTCCTCTTGTTTTCTTGTGTGCGTTCGTCGCGATGTCGTTGACAGGACTTTCGTTGAATTTTCTTTCCATTTTTTCTCTTTTGTTGTCACTTGGACTTTTGGTTGATGTGACGATTGTGATTGTGTCGGCGATGACAGCGTATCATCGTACCGGAAAGTTTACGTCCTTACAGGTAGGTCTTTTGGTTTGGAGGGATTTTGTAAAAACACTTTCGATTACGACGTTGACAACGATTTGGGCTTTTTTCCCACTTCTTCTTTCAACGGGCATTATTGGTGAGTTTATTAAGTCGATTCCGATTATTGTTTCTTCCATGCTTGTGGCCTCCGTCTTGGTTGGTTTTTTAATTATTTTGCCGCTCATGGTGTGGTTGTTGGAGTTTTCCATGCCACGCCGTGTTCGTGTCTTCTTCTCATTGTTTTTTGGCTTATTGTTTTTGTTTTTTTTCCGTAATGTTCTTGGTTTTTTTGGGTTAACTTTTTCTTGGTATTTCTGGTTGCCTGTTGTTTTGTTGCTTTTTGTTGTTTTTCTTTCCATGAAGTTCCTTTTCGGCCGCGCAAGTTCTTTTGTGAAACAGTTGATTCATCGTTTTTTTTGTCGTGCGGAAAATGTTTCTCGAGAATGTTTTCAGAATGGTCTTGTTCACACCGATCGGATGCGAGAGGTATATCGTAATTTTCTTGATCGTGTTTTGCGTTCACGTGTTTTTTGTATTAAGACTGTTGTTGCTGTTGTTGTTTTTTTTGTTTTTTCTTTTGCTCTTGTTCCTGCTGGGTTTGTGAAGAATGAGTTCTTTCCACCAGATGATTTTCCTCGTTTTTACGTTTCTATTTCTTTGCCCTTGGGAACGAAGGCTGACGTTTCTCAAATTGAGGCGCTTGGTTTTGTGGAAGAGTTCCGTGATGTCCCTGGTCTTTTGAGTGTGCAGACACAGATTGGTGTTGGGATTGATTCTGATGGTCAGCCACGTGGTGGAGAGGGTGACCATAATATTTTGTACACACTTATTTTGACTGATTCTGACGATCGAGATATGAGTTCGATTGAAATTGCAGAATTTGTTCGTCGTAAGGAAGCCGTGATTGGATATGCTAAAGGGGATGTGAAGGTTTCTGAGATTAATGGTGGACCGCCTGCTGGCGCTGATGTTACGGTTAAGCTTGTTGGAGATGAGTTGGATCAGTTGAGTGTTTTTGCTGATCGTGTGTCTTCATATCTCTCTGAACAAAGCGGTGTGACAAATATTGATCGGTCCATTAAATCTGGTGCGGCAAAAATTGTTTTTTCTCCAGATGTTGCGCGTTTGTCTGATGTGGGTGTGACCGTTGCTGATATCGGTCGGGAGATGCGTTTGTTTGGCAGTGGTTTTTCTTTGGTTGATAGTGTTGATTTTGATGACACAGTGGATAAACGTGATATTGTTTTGCGTTTGTCGTCTGATGTGCAGTCAGCTGATTTTCTTGGGCGTGTTTCTGTTCCTCTTTCTGGTGGTGGACGTGTTCCGCTTTTATCTTTAGGTCGTTTGGAGCTTCAACCAAATCCGACGATTGTGACACGTGAAGATTATAATCGTACACTCAGTGTTACCGCTTCTGTTGTTGAAGGTTTCAACGCTCAAGAGATCAATCAAAAATTAGCAGAATTTATGGATGGTGAGCTTGGTTTGTCACAGGGGTATCGTTGGGAGACTGGTGGTGCGAACCAAGAAAATGAAGAGTCCGTACAGTCCATCTTGCAGGCAATGCTTCTTGCGTTTGTGTTGATTTTTCTTACGCTTATTGTGCAACTTAACTCTTATCGAAAATCGTTTATTGTTTTGTTGGTGATTCCACTTGCAATCTCGGGTGTTTTCGTTGTCTTTGCGTTGGCTGGTATTCCATTGTCGTTTCCCGCTTTGATTGGTGTGTTAGCGCTTTTTGGTATTGTAATTAACAATTCGATCATTATTGTTGATCAGATTAATACGAGTTTGAAAGCTGGTCTTTCTTTTCATAATGCTGTTTTGGATGGAGCGTCCAGTCGTCTTGAGCCGATTCTGATGAGTTCATTAACGACAATTATCGGTCTTTTGCCAATCACATTAACGCAACCTGTATGGCTTGGGCTAGGAGGCGCAATTATTTCAGGTTTAATTTTTTCTGGAGCAATTATGCTCGTGTTTATTCCTGTTGTTTATTATATGATGTTTGTTAAGGAGTATTCTTAAAAAATAAACTGTTTTGGCATATTTCTTTGTTGCGGTTTTTTTGGAAAGACTGTCTTTTTTAGACAAGTCTTTCTTTTTCTGGTCTTTTCTTTGAGCATGGGGTAGACTGGTTTTGTTGAGTATTTTTTTATTTTTCTATTTTTTTTATCATGTCTCAGTCAAAAACTAATCAGAATTTTTCTGTTGTTTCTTTTGTTCGTCAGTATGGCATTTGGATCGGTGTTGTTTTGCTAGCGATTTTGTTTGCGTGGTTTTTGTCAACGTCTTCTCGTTCTGGCGGTTCTTCTGACCTCTCTTCTTTTCTTATACCTGCTTTTGATGATCATTTTTATCGTGATGTGCAGGAGGGTGACATGACAATCATTGAGTATAGTGATTTTCAGTGTCCAGCGTGTGCGTCTCATGATCGTGTCTTGCGATCTGTTTTAGAGGAGTATGATAATGTCTCTTTGGTTTATCGTCATTTTCCACTGGAATCAATTCATAAGTATGCTGTTCTTTCGGCGCGGGCGTCTGAGGCTGCTGCATTTCAGGGAAAATTTTGGGAAATGCATTCCGAACTTTTTGATAATCAGAGTACATGGTCTAGCGCACGTGATGAGGAGAGTGTTACAGAAATTTTTGTTTCTTATGCACAGAAGATTGGTTTGGATATTGATCAATTTCGTGAAGATCTTTCTTCTGACATGATTGCTGCGCGTGTTGATCGGGATGCTAAGGCAGCTGGTTCGCTTCGTCTTCGTGGAACTCCCACTTTTTTTGTTGATGGGAAGGAAATTGCTAATCCCAGCAGTGAACAAGAATGGCGTGATCTTCTTGGTGAAACTCTTTGAAGTAAAAAAAGGATTTATTTTTTTGTAAAATATTTTTTATAATTATCATCCATGAAGCGTTTTTTGTTGGGCAACACAATGTATATTGGCATGGGAATCGTTTTTGTAGTGTTGGTTGTGGGCGTTGGGTTATTTTTGACTATGAAGAGAGGGGGTTCTTCAGATTCTTCTGGCGTTGTTTCTGAATCTCGATCCATTTCGTCTGTTGATTTTGAGACGCCTTCAACATATTCGGATGATTCTATGTCTGATTCTGTGGATAATAAAAAAGATGATGTGGAAATTTTTTCTGGTGATTCGTCAACTGATAATGCCAATGATTTAGGGGGTGCTGTTATTTTTGTTGGTAGTGGAGCATATGTTGATTATGATGCTTCTATTGTTTCTGTGGCTGCGGCTGAAGGATCTGCTGTATTGTTTTTTAAGGCTGATTGGTGTCCTTCTTGTCGTGCGCTTGATGAGGATATTATTGAAAATCTCTCATTAATTTCTGATGGTATGACAATTTTTAAGGTTAATTATGATAAGGAGATTGAGCTTCGTCAGAAGTATGGAATTACATCTCAGCATAGTTTTGTTTTGGTTGATGCTCAAGGAGAACTATTGAAGAAATGGATTGGTAGTCCAACCTTGGAGTCTTTGATGTCTCAGGTTGAGAAGTAAAAAAAGTTTTGTGAGTGTTTTTGCAAAGATGTTTGTGGGAGTGCTCTATCATTTTTTCCAACAAACTATGACTTTTTTCTTTTTATCTATTTTGGCGGGCATGCTTACTGTTCTTTCCCCGTGTATCTTACCGCTTTTACCAATTATTGTTGGTGGATCTTTGGGTGATGGCAGAAAACGTCGTTGGAAACCGTTTGTTGTGACAGCTTCTCTTGGTGTGTCTGTTGTTTTGTTTACTTTGCTTTTGAAAGTGTCGACGGTGTTTATTACGATTTCACCTTTTGTATGGCAAGCGCTTTCTGGAGGTATTCTTTTATTTTTTGGTTTGTTTTTGGTTTTTCCGCGTTTGTGGAATTTCTTTTTAGGTCGGTTCGGGGCAGTTTCTTCGCAGAAAGCAAACCAGTATGTTGTTGTTGGTGTTCGGAAAAATAGTTTTGTTGGAGATGTGGTTATTGGGGCGGCCTTAGGACCTGTTTTTTCTACGTGCAGTCCAACCTATTTTGTGATTCTTGCAACTGTTTTGCCGGAGAGTTTTGTTGTAGGACTTTTGTATCTTTTTGGTTTCGCTGGAGGACTTGTTTTTATTTTGTTACTGATTGCTTTGGTTGGACAGAGAGCTGTTGGCCGGCTGTCGTTTGCTTCTGATTCACAAGGGTGGTTTCGGCGTTGTCTTGGTGTGTTGTTTTTGGTGGTTGGTGTTGCTGTTTTGTCTGGGTATGATAAGAAATTTGAGGCGTATCTTTTGGATCATGGTTTTTTGAATTTTACACGTTTTGAACAGGGCTTGGTTGATAGGGTGAGGTGACTTTTTGTTTTTCAGAACATTTTTTGAAAGCTACTTTTTTGGCAGTTTTTTTGATGAGGGATTGTTTTTTTTGTTTTAACTAACCACTTCTGTCC
>JAGQLW010000079.1 GCA_020428995.1 Candidatus Moraniibacteriota bacterium
TTTCTGTTTTGTCTGATCCGGAATCTGTAAATGTTTTTCGTGCATATGCTTTCGATCCGATTGTTTCTACAGAGGTTTCTTTTGATATTCACGATGGGTATGTGGACACTCTTTTTTCTATAGAGACAGACAATGACGGACAGACTCTCTTTGCTTTGCTTCCTCAGCATTTTTCCTCTTTGAGTGATGTCTCTGCATGTGACTCTCTGGTTGGTGTGTACCAGACACTGTATGGACAACAGCGCTTGTGTGTTGGAAGCTCATTTCTTTTTTCACAAAAGTTTCAAAAACCTCTTGATCGTTTTGATCTTTCTGGTTTGTCTGATGCGCGCCGACGTCAGTTGGAGGTTTTTGTGAAAGAAGACGTTCAAAATCTTTCTCTCAATGCTCAGGATACTTATTTCTTGGGTAAAGAGCTTTTTGCTCTGGCAAATTTGTTGGATATTGCTCGTCAGTTGGATCTTTTTGATGAGGCGGATTTGATTCGTGGTCGGTTGAAATCAGAACTGGAACTGTGGCGAGATAACACCTTTTCTTCAAAAGATATTGCAAAATCTTTTTATTACGACTCCATGATTGGTGGTGTTGTTGGTACGCCTTTCAGTTTTGGTTCTGAATTGTTCAACGATCATAATTTTCATTATGGCTACTTTATTTATGCGGCAAGCATTTTGTCTCGATATGATGAGGGGTATCTTCGTGACAATCGGAACTTCATTAATCTTCTTGTTCGTGATATTGCTAATTTTGATCGAAATAATACGGACTTTCCTTATGTTCGAGGTTTTGATTTTTATGCTGGTCACAGTTGGGCTGCTGGGCAAGGGTTGTTTCGTGATGGCAATAATCAGGAATCAAGTTCTGAGGCTGTAACCGCATGGTATGCAGTTGGTTTGTGGGGGAATGTTGTTGATGATCAGCGCTTGGTTGATTTTTCTAATTATTTGTACACGCGAGAATCTCTGAGCGCTCTTGATTATTGGTTAAATATTGATCAACAGGATCCACGTTTTGAAGGTTATTCTCATCCTCTTGTTTCTTTGGTTTGGGGTGGTAAGCTTGATTGGGCGACGTGGTTTAGTCCAAGGCCTGAAGCGAAACTTGGTATTCAGATTTTACCTATAAGTCCCGCCAGTCTTTATCTGGGTGATGACCTTGGTCGTGTTCGTGAAAATTTTGCGTCTGATATGTCTTTGCAAAACCCAACCCTTTTTAAGGATTATTTGGTGATGTACCAGGCGTTATATGACATTGATTCTGCTCGTTTGAAGGCTCAGTTATTATTACCGGAGGATATTGACGGTGCGAATTCTCGTTCTGCAATAGAAGCATGGTTGATTACTGTTGAAAATTTTTTATCCCGACAAAAATGATTTATGCCTGATTTGAAAACCATACAATCTGAAAAAAAATCACCGTCTTTTTTTGACCGTCTTTTCTCTTGGTCGTTTCTTGTCGATCTTTTTTTTGTGTTTTGTATTATTGCAGTTGGTTGGTTTTTGATTGGTTATTATACTCAATATGAATTTTTGGAAACAGGATATCAAGACTGGATCTACCATGCTTTTCGTGTGCAGCATATTGAAAATTATGGAATTTCATCTTGGGATCATATCTGGAATAATGGTTTAAATCATTGGAGAGCATACCAATATGTTCAGCACTTTACAGTTTATATACTGTCGCATTTTTTAGGATTATCGATTACACAAACAATGTTATGGTTATCTGTATGTATTTTTATTGCTATTCGTATTTTTTCATATGTTTCACTGCGACTTCTTGGTATAGGTCGTTTTTTTAGTTTTTTTGCGGTTATCATTTCTTATGAATTTTCTCAGCAATATATATCAATGATGGATTTTTCTATCCATATTGGGTTTATTTTTATTTCATTTTATTTTTTACTTTGGGTATTTGCTTTAAAAGATAGGGGTTTTCGATTTATTTATCTTCTCGCTGCTTTTGCTGGTATGTCGTGGTCAATTCATTCAGTTATCGGGTATAGTTTTTTTGGGATGTTTATACTTCTTTTAATTGTTAATAATCTAAAGCGGAATTTATGGAAACTTGGTCTTTCATTAGCTGTATTTTTTATAAGTTTTTTGCCTTTTTTGGTTCCTTATTTACTTTCAGGATATAGTCTTAGTAACCCAATTTTTTCTACGCAACAATTTTTAAAAGACATAGTAATATCAGAATACTTTGGTTTAAGTCTTTTTTATTTTATTCTTATCTGGTTTAGTTGGGCGATTTTTATTATGAGGTCACGTCAGTCTCCACGGTGGGCGAGAATGCTTCTTTTTTATTGTACATTTTATCTTGTCTTTATATACTTTGGACTTCTGGGGTATTATCCAGAATTTGTTAATAAATTTCAATTTTCTCGCGCTATCCCACTGATTGGTTTCTTGCTTTTGTTTTGTTTCGCTGCTTTTTTGCATACAGTCTTTGTTTCTGTTCGGTCTAGATTTATTTTTACGGTTATTGTTGTATTGATTGCTGTGAGTATTTCTCAATCTATAAGCACAGTATCATTATTTTCTGGCTGGCCAGCTACGTCTTTGGCTGATCCCGTTTCAGATTATTTTTCAGATAAACAAGAATTGAGAGAAGGGGGCAGTATTTATTTTAAGAATTTTTCTGAATCTAGTTATTTAGGAGATTCTAATTTTCGGTTTGTAAATTCGTATAATCAACACTTAATGCCCAATCCTTACCCTGTGCGGTTTGATAGATTGATGAAAACGGATATTTCTTATACTGGTGTGACGGATCGACAGATTGAGTTGATCAATGATTATTCTTTAGTGCTTGGTGTTGAGTATCTTTTTGTTCCTCTTTTGTCACCACTTGTTGATGGTCTCACTGTGGAAAGAGAGGGAGATTTTGTTCCTGCACTTTTTGAAAAAGTTAGTGAAGTGGGTGGTGTTGGGGATGTTTTTGCTGTTTTGCGCAATCGTCAGCCGATTGCGAATGCGTATGTTTTTGATGAGGGGCGCGTTGAAGAGTATTTCCGTCTTGACGATTTTCCGAAGCCGACTTTGAAAGTATCTTCTTATGTTGTGTGGGATGAAGAGATTCAGCGTGTCGCGTCGTTTATTCGTGATGAGTCGATTCTTCCTATTGAACTTTCTTTTGTGTGGCCAGACGGTTTGGTCGTTGACACTTCAACTTTCTCGCAATTTGAAAATCCCGGTGTTCTGATCAATCAGAGTTTTGATAATGGTTGGTCTGTTGAGAATATGAATCATGTTTCGATTGAGCCGACAAGTTTACGGTTTATGCATCTTTCTTTTTCTGGTGAAGTCAACGATTCAGAGGTTGTCTTGAAAAATTCTTGGCCGTGGTGGCACTGGCCTGTCCAATCTCTTGGTATTGTGATGGTTTTTTTGACAACTTCTGCTCTCGTTTTCTCATTTATTCGCAGACGTCGTCTCGTGAGACATCAATCTGAATAACATATTTCTATTGTATGGATGTAAAATTAAAAAATCATTTTCGGACTTCGCGTTTGCCCTCCTTTTTTGATAGTAGGCACATTTCTTCGTCAAAGATGTTTAACACCACAACCATCTTTCTTTTTGCTGCTCCGCTTGTTGTTGTGTTATACGTCTCGTTTGTGTTTAACCCTGCCAATGCGGATAACTATGGTTTATATGCTCTTCAAATTGTTGCTGATTCCATTGCGATTGTTGCCATTTTGGGATTGTGGATCACTGTTCTTTTGGATGTTATTGTTGAAAAACATCATCGTAGTCATCAGCCCGTTTCCAATTCTTTTCTTGATGAACGTCATCCTTCTGTCGATGTTTTTGTGACAACGGCTGGTGAGCCTCTTGATGTTATTGCCAAGACTGTTCAGGCGGCAGTTGATATGGATTATCCACACACGACTTTTGTGTTGGATGACGGTCGTTCTGATGATGTTCGTAAACTTGCTGCCCATTTTGAAGCTGTGTATTTTACGCGTGAAAATAATATTGATGCGAAGGCGGGTAATGTTAATAACGGACTTCGTCACACTAGTGCTGAGTTTTTTGTCATCTTTGATGCTGATCAGGTTCCCAAAAAACATTTCCTTATGAAGCTTTTGCCGTATATGAAAAATGAAAGGATTGCCATGGTGCAGTCGCCGCAGTTTTTTTCAAACGTTGATCGTTTTATTGCATGTGGAACGTCCCAGGCGCAAGAAGTTTTTTATAAATATGTTTGTCCCGCAAAAAATATTTCGAATTCTGCTTTTTGTGTTGGAACGAATATGGTTTTTCGTCGTTCGGCTATTAACCAGATTGATGGAATCGCACGGAATAATTCGGAGGATATTTGGACGTCGTTTTTGTTGCATGAAAAAGGATGGGAGACTATTTTTATTAATGAGGTCCTGGCGATTGGTCAGGCGCCATCAACGATTGTTTCTTATTTCAAGCAGCAACGTCGTTGGGCAACTGGTGGCTTGGGCATGCTTTTTCTTTTGAATCCCATGCGTTCAAAAAAATTAAACATTGACCAACGGTTTCAGTATTTTTTTTCAAATATCTTTTTTCTTGTCGGTATTCCAGCGTTGGCTTATATTATGTTTCCGATTATCTATCTACTTTTTGATGCTAAACCATTGAATACTGACAATGGTCTTGTGTGGGCGCTTCATTATGTTCCATATTTTGCATTGTATTATTCTCTCACATGGCTTTTGCTTGGTCGTCTTCGTCTGGCAACTTTAGCTACTGCTATTGCAAATTTTTATCCGTATATTTTGGCTTTGTTTTCAGTCCTTTTTGACTCTAAGCAGGACTGGGTTGCAACAACTTCAAAAAAATCTGGTCAAGACTTTTTGATGAAATGGGTGTGGCCACATGTTTTTTTTCTCATTCTAGGTCTCATGAGTTTGTTTGTTGGATGGTATGAGCCAGACAATTTTTGGACGACACTTTTTAATTCTGCATGGGTTGTTGTGAACTCGTATCTTTTGTACTTATTTTTGACTGGTGAGCGTCGTTTTGTGAAAATTGCGTAATTTTTTTTGACTGTAAGTATTTATTGAATTCTTTTTATGAAAAGTTTAGGTAGTGTAAAAAAATCTATTCTCAATGGGATTTATTTTCTTGTTGTGTTTTCTGTTGCCTTTGTGATTGCAACGCAAGCATTATCTCGTCGTGTTAATTCATATGAAGCTACCCAGACACCATTGTTCTTCTCTGTTGAAAAGGAGCGTGTTGTCCTCTCAAACTCTGTGACGGGCCGCGTTGATTCTATTGAGGTTTTGACGGGACAGCATGTACGTGAAGGTGATCTTCTCGTTCGGCTTGTTGACGACAGTCTTGCTGAGAGGGTTGAAACTTTGGAATCATTGTCGGAAGAGAACCTCTCCGCTCGAACCGAACTTGCTTTGCTAAAGGCTAAGGAATCAAGTTATGAAATTCGCGCGCCTCGTGATGGAGTTGTCTATGAAGTTCAAGCTGCTGAGGGTAGCTATCTTTCCACGAATTCTCCTGTTGTGATTCTTTTTGCTGACGATAACGTTAAAATTTTTGGTACGGTTAATCGTGCTCAATACGCAGATATTCAGTCGGATAAAGATGTTGATGTTTATAATTCTCGGTTTGAGCAGGTGTATAAAATTTCTTTTGAGGGTGTCGGTCGGGTTCAATCTTCAACTGGTTTAGAAGAGAGATACGAAATTAATTTTCGTTTTAGTGATTCAAATGACGGTGCAGCTTTTATTGATGGAGAGGGTTTGGAAGTTATTTCAAAAAACACTGATGGTGAGGCAACTCGTCCTTCTGAGCGTGTGCGTGATTTGTGGAATAAATTAATTTTAGGATCATAGAAATCCGTAGATCTTTTTTTGGTTTGTTTTGATGGTGCTTTCGTTGATAGTGGTGAGTAATTTGTAGCTCTAGAGCTGGGATTTTTGTGGGGGATGGTGAGGAAGAAATTGTGGACGATCGGAGTTCTGGTGTTTTTGAGAAAGGATTTTTTGATGATGGTGGTGAATAGAGGCATCTATAGATGCCTCT
>JAGQLW010000080.1 GCA_020428995.1 Candidatus Moraniibacteriota bacterium
CTAAGCGGGAAGCCCACCCTGAGATAAGGTAGTTGTTCATGCATCCACTGTCACACTGGAATTAATCGGTGTTGCAGTGGATGTATGGACACGATTTCCTCGAAGATGACGAGGTTGATAGGCTTTAGATGGAAGCGCCGTGAGGCGTGAAGTCGAGAAGTACTAATAAATCGAAACAATCCTTTTCGTTGTTTCTCGCGCGTGTTCTTGGATCGTAAAAGACACGTGTGTACGATCCACGATTCACAAACGTGACAGTCTTGGTCAGCAATTGGTAAGAACCTACTTACCGCAGAATTCAATTTTCATCATAGAGAATATAGTTTATTTCGAAACACTCTTTTATGGTGGGTTGTAGTGTTCTCGTGATTCTAGCGAAGTGGACACACCTGTT
Source organism: Candidatus Moraniibacteriota bacterium (assembly GCA_020428995.1). GTDB lineage: Bacteria > Patescibacteriota > Minisyncoccia > Moranbacterales > JAGQLW01. The sequence goes on from JAGQLW010000080.1 coordinate 395, forward strand.
CCCATACCGAACACAGTAGTTAAGCATTTCAGCGCCGATGGTACCCTCCGGGGGAGAGTAGGTCATTGCGGGGACGCTACAGCCAAAAAAAAATCACCCAAAAATGGTGGTTTTTTTTTTATAAAAAAAACTTACCTGACAAAGAAAAATTAGTCACATTAAAATGTCGTAATAGTAAGACATATTACGACAAATCATTGTTCAAAAACACAAAAGATGTATAAAAGATGGAAAGTATTGTGAACGTGTTAGGCACTATGGTGCTATACGCAGGTTTGTTTCTTTGTCAGGTGGTCGCATACCACATCATTTTTGTCAAAAAATTCAAGAAAACAGATAATTGGTGGAGTGATGTTATCATTCCAGTTATCATCGCAGGTGTGATTACTGCGAGCGTATTCATATATAACCACGTATCATTCACTCTTTGGCTATGGAAAAATATCAGTAACATAATTTTATACACTATCAAAGAAAATTTGATAAAAACATCTCAAACAGTGTATAATAATTTCATATGCAAAAACTATCACGCCCAACAAAACAAATCGTTGTAATTATTTCCTACATAGTCCTATTTTCACTAATCGGGCTTTTAATATACCAAAGTACAAAACCTGACCCAACATGTTTTGATGGGCGCAAAAACCAAGATGAAATTGGTGTTGACTGTGGTGGTGTGTGTGGAGTATGTCCCGAAGTGCCAAACGCCAAAGATTTGTCAGTTGTTGAAACAGCGATTGTACCAGCTGGCCAAGGGAGTTACAAAGCATTAATAGTGGTGCAAAACCCAAACGAGCAATACGGGGCACGAGATTTTCTTTATACAGTAACCGTCAGAGATAGTGCGGGAAATATTATACACACACTTAAGAGTAATGATTTCATTCTGCCAAAGACGCAAAAAGATATTATCATCCCACGATTTGACGCAGAAACAACACCAACACAAATCGAAGTGGAAATATCAGGAGCAGTATGGGAAAAATTTACCAATTACACAGAGGCACCTGAAATAACAATCACTCGACAAAAGTATGAAGTATTAGCAAACAGTACACAATATGCCAAAGTATACGGCTTGGTGAACAATAAAAGTCCCTATGATTTTAATACAATAACAATAACAATTGTATTGCGTGGGGCAGATGGTGCACCGCTAGCACTCCTAAAAACTGAACAGCGCACAATGAGTGCTGGGCAAAATCGAGACTTCACAATACCAGTGCCATATGCATTTCCTGGTAACGTTATTTCAGTGGACACACAAGCACACGTAGATGTGTTCAACACACAAAACTTCATTAACAAATTCTTGCCGGGAGGAAAGTTCCAAGAATTGAAATGACAACCCGACAACAGCATGTTTGAACAGGTAAAAAAAATTGATATTATACTCACAAGTGCTGTGTGTCTTTTGTGCACGGTCAGTTTGTTGCTTTTGTATGGCATCTCAACAGCGGTGCCAGGAACAGAAACGAGCTTCTTTGCACGGCAATCACTGTATATTGCAACAGGAGGGATTGCAATGTTGATTGTGGCAAACATCAATCCGGAATATTTTCGACATTATAGCAAGACGATTTATTTCACAACCATTGCAATACTTATTGGAGTATTGATCTTTGGAACAACAGTAAGAGGAACGTCTGGGTGGATCAGTTTCGGGGGTTTTAATGTTCAGCCTGTTGAATTTGCAAAGATTGCTCTGATTATTTTTCTGGCAAGCTTCATTGCAAAAAAACAAACAGAATTACGGGAGGTTGTGCGTATCATTGTGTCATTTGCACTCACGGCAATCATGATTTTTTTTGTTCTTAGACAGCCAGATTTTGGAAGCGCAATGGTGTTGTTAGGAATTTGGTTAGGAATGATTTTTGTTTCAGGAGTAAATAAAAAATACCTAGCAGCAATTTTGATAGGATTCGTCTGTTGTGCCGTAATCGGGTGGGCATTGTTGGCGGACTACCAAAAAACACGCGTCATGACATTTTTAGACCCTTCCCAAGATCCACGTGGTGGTGGTTACAATGTAATTCAAGCAATGATTGCTGTGGGATCAGGCGGAATAACAGGAAACGGAATTGGGCAGGGAACACAATCACAATTGAATTTTCTTCCTGAAAAACACACAGATTTCATATTCGCCACACTTACAGAGGAAACAGGTCTAATCGGCGCAACCTTTGTAATAGGATTATTCACAACAATACTCTACCGTATTCGAAAAGCAGCAATGAAGGCGAGAAATAATTTTGATTATTTAGTCGCAGCAGGTGTGATGATTATGTTATTTTGGCAAATTGGAATCAACATAGGGATGAATATTGGGATTGTGCCAGTAACCGGAATTCCACTTCCATTAATGAGTTACGGCGGAAGCTCTATCTTGGCAACATTTCTTGGTCTTGGAATCGTGATGAGTATTTTTCGAACAGGAAAAAAAGACACAGCCATTGTTGCGGGGGAATCGTATTAATAGAAAATGACAGAAAAGGTTTTCTATTGTGGATAGTAGAAGTTTGTGATACCCTAAAGACCGAGCAGTAAACGTAAGAAGTTAACAATGCGACAATGAAAACGCCACTGCAAAACATGGAAAATATAGCGCACTGTTCAACGTGTGGGAAGAAATACGCAGAAACAAAGCCTGTTATTGTGGAAGAAGATGATGGAAAGACAGTGCTACACGCAACATGTTCAGAATGCAAATCAACAACGCTAATTTTCATGGCAGCAACACAATTTGGTGTTGTAAGTGTTGGAATGACGACGGATCTTGCTCGTAACGAAGTGCAAACATTGTTTCGCGGTGGGGCAGTATCAGATGATCAGGTGATTGAAGTGTATGAGTTTTTAAAAGATTTCAGAGGGGGTGTAAAAGATATTATTTGAAATGGCGCAATTTTTGTGCGGTGAGATGATCAGAAAAGTAAAGAATGATAAGAGCGTAATATAGTTTAAGAATCGAAGAAAAAAATATGAATGCAAAGAAAATACAGATGAAAGCGCAAAAAAGAGAAGAGATTGGAAAGGGAATTGCTAAAGGGAGAGAAAGAGGATTGTTGCCAGCAGTGATTTATGGACACGGCACAGAAAACCAGAACATATGGATTGATGCGATAGAGTTTACAAAAGTATTTAGTGATGCAGGTGAATCCACACTAGTAGAGTTGTTGGTAGAAGGAAGTAAGGAGAAAATAAATGTACTGATTCATGACATACAGTTCACGCCAACAAAAAATGTACCAATGCACTGTGATTTGTTTCAAGTGAAAATGGACGAGGAAGTGGAGGCAACTGTCCCGCTTATATTTACAGGAGAGGCGCCAATTGTGAAAGAATCTGGAGGAACATTGGTCAAAGCTATGGATGAAGTAGGGGTGAGAGCATTACCAGATGACTTGCCACACGATTTGAGTATTGATCTGTCAGGGCTAAAGAGTTTCGAGGATCGTATCACTATTGCAGACATCAAGAAACAAAAAGGTGTGGAAATCATGGAAGATAGTGAGACAATTATTGTGTCTGTCTCACAACCACGCGCCCAAGAAGAAGAAATAAATGAAAGCACAGAAAATGCAGAAGAAACTGCGACACAAGACAAAGAGAAACAAGATGACAAAAAAGAGGACAAAAATGCTTGAAGGAGAAATGGAACTGCAAAAGACAAAATAAAAAAATAGAAAGAAAAAGTGTGACACAAAAAGCAACAACAATAAAAATAACACCGTGGGCATTTGCATCGTTTTTTATCGGTGTTTTTCTCGCAACAAATGTTTTTGTGGCGTTTGCCGAAGAAGATGTAAAGAAACTAGAAGACAAGGCCGAAAAAGTCGAGGAAGATATTAAAGATGCTCAACAAGAAGTGGTCCAAAAACAACAAGAGCTGACAAATATCAAAGGGGCTTTATATGTGACACAAAATGAAATTAACAAAACGGAAACACAAATTGCAAAGACAGAAGAGGAAATCTCTCGAACAGAAAAAGAAATTGCTGAACTGGAGAAGAATCTGACATTCCAAAAGACAGTCCTGCAAGAGGTGTTGCGACAAATCTACTATTCCAATCAAGAACCAGTTGTGACAGCATTGTTTTCCAGCCATGGCAATCTTGCCGATTTATGGGACGATGCTGATCACATGGGGACACTCAAAGACAAGACAGGTGAGGTGATTGATGACATTGAATCGAAACAAGAACAGATCAATTCTCGCAAAAATGAACTGAAGAAAATCAAAGACGATCGTGGAGAACTGCTCAAGAAAAAAGAATCACAAGAGCAATCCTTACAAGCGCAACATGCCCAAACACAGACGGACCTGAGGAAAAAAGAATCAACACTTGGGGAGCTCAATCAAAAATTAGCAAAGATTAAGAGTGATTTGTCAGAATTGTTGGGTGAGTCATACGACGCTAAAGACATCATTGACGCGGCAAAATTTGCATCAAAGAAAACAGGGGTGCGCAAGGATTATCTTTTGGGTGTTCTGGTTGTTGAATCAGATCTTGGAAGATATACAGGAGGGTGTACATACAAAGAAAGTAATATGAGTGATTATCGTCAAAAAATCTTTAAAGACATCGCCGAGGAACTCGACTATAATTACAAAAAATTGAAACTATCGTGTCCGCCACGATCATACAAAGGAACGGGTGGGGCCATGGGAGTTGCACAGTTCATGCCAGACACATGGCTTGGTTATAAAGCATCAATCGCTGTGCACACAGGCCATAATCCACCCGATCCATGGAGCCTAACAGATGGTGTAATGGCAATGGCACTAAAGTTGGCAAAAGTTGATGGGGTAACAAGTCACAAAAAAAGTGCAGAGGCAAAAGCCTACTGTGTCTATTTGGCTGGTGGAAACTGGGCAAATTACTGTGACGATAGTGGAACAAACTATGGTGACTTGGTGTTGTATTGGGCAGATAATTATGAAAAGAAATTATAAGAACCCAAAAACAAGTGTTGACAGACTAAAAAAAACACGCTATACTAGACAGTAGGGAAATGAGAAAAGCAAAAAACTGGGTGTAATACCCAGTTTTTTGCGTATAAAAACAAAAAAATGAGACAAAAAATAAAACTAATCATAGTTATAAGCATCTTCATCTGTTCAATGGGGGCGGAGAATGCTTTAGCAGGAGTCTCGAAAGAGAAGATGTTGCCAGAACAGGTGGTTGAGTTAGTCAATCAAGAACGACGAATTCTTGGAATAAGAGAGTTATCTCAGGATGCCGTTTTGGCACAAGCGGCAAAAAGAAAGCTGGAAGACATGGACAAAAATGACTATTTTGCGCACGTTTCTCCAAATGGAGTCGAGCCGTGGCATTGGATTCAAACACAGGGATATAATTATGTATTTGCGGGAGAAAATTTAGCAATGTATTTTGACAATGCAAGCGACCAGCACAAAGCATGGATGAAAAGTGCAACACACAGAAAAAACATTATGAATGGACAATATAAAAATATTGGCGTTGCAGTTGGAAAAGTAGAAATCAATGGGAAAAGTACAACAGTAACAGTGCAAATGTTTGGAACAAGAAAAAACGAAAGAGAAAATGCTGGAAAAGTATACGGTGTCGTTGATAGCAAAATTAATGAAAGCGCATTGTTGCAGGAGAAGAATAAAAAAAGTTTTCTGGAAGAGATGATCTTAATAACACAAACAATTGTGGCAATGGTCGCAACAACACCAGTGTTTGTTACAGGAATCATTATCGGCAGAAGAATGAGAAAAAAATAAAAAATGTCAAAGAATGTGTAAATCAGAGAGAATAAAATGATCCAATGTAAAAAGAACATAAAACAATCAAATCATAGTTTCAGAAACAAAAAAATGAGGCACGGTTTCCCTTGTCTCGGCGAAAAATAATCGCCACATAAAAAGAAAAAAACGCCACA
>JAGQLW010000081.1 GCA_020428995.1 Candidatus Moraniibacteriota bacterium
CCACACAGCTGTCCAGTCAATCAACCACACCAAGAGTGTGACGAGTAATAATGCCACCACCGACTTGAGTAGCAAAAAATTTTTCTTGCGATTTCTTTTTTTCATTTTTTGTGTGTGATTGTTTTTTTGTAAAGATCTCTGTATTCTTTTGCGACATTTTTCCAACTAAGAGCCTCGGCGCGTCGTCGACTTTCTTGTCCCATTTCTTCTCTCAAATCTGGTCTACTGATCATTATCTCGATCTTTTCTTCGATGGCTTTCGCATCTTTCATTGGTACAAGAAATCCGTTTTTTTCTTCTTCGATCAATTCTTTTGCACCCCCTGTCGGTGTCATGATAATTGGCAAACCACTTGCCATTGCTTCGAGGAGGTTGTTACTCATTCCTTCGTTGAGTGACGGCAACAAAAAGACGTGTGCTTGATGATAATATCCAGGCATTTCTTCATGTGCCACATGTCCGGTGAATGTCACCACATCATTCAGATCTTCTTTTTGCACTATGCCATGCAAATCTTCTGCTGCGTCCCCTTCTCCGCCAACAAACATCAACCGTGCTGTTGGATGTTTCTGATGTATCTTTTCAAATGCCTCTACTGCGTATTTAAAACCTTTTCTTCGTGACAGCCGTGCAGCACAAATGATTACAAAACCTTCTTTGGAGAGACCGCGCGCCCGTTGATGGAACATTGTTGTGTCTACGCCGTTTTTGATGATGGAAATCTCTTGCTGTGGCAAAGTTTCGTGTGCTAACTCTTTGAGACCATCACTGTTTGAAACAACTGCTTCGGCGCGTTTCCAAATAAAACGAATTGGGATGCGCAAAAGATGGTAGAGAAGTGTGAATCGATCGCTGAATCCTGGCACATCTGCCCCACGAAGCGACACGATGTATGGCACACGGAATCTTTTTGCAAGCGTATATGCCAGCACACCACACGGCACCGTGAAGAACGCATGTATCAGATCGTGTTTTCCCTTTTTCATGAGTTTGTAACCATACCACAGTGCTTTGTGTGAATAGATGAGCAGGTCTTTTGGCGATTGATAGTTAAGCGAATCGTTTTTGTCTCCAATTGGGAGATAGTGAATCGTGACATTTTTACTAATCTTTTCTACACTTTTTTTGTTGTCAGATGCTGATGTCACAAGATCTATCTCAACGTCACTGAAAGAAGCATACTCCTTGAGAATATGCTTTGTCGCGTTTGCAGCACCACCTCCAAGTGGTGGGTATTCGTAGTTAAGAAAAATGATTTTCACGCGTTTTTACGTCCAATGCTAACATATTGAAGTTTGTTTGCTGTAACTTCTTCAGGGTCGTATAAGTTTCGTGCATCAAAGATTGTTCTGTCGGCAAGTTTTTGAGCGATCAGTTCGAAGTCTGGACTGCGAAATTGTTGCCACTCAGTCAGAATAATCAGCGCATCTGCTCCATCCAATACATCTCGATCACTTGTTGCATAGGAAATATTTTTATTTTCACCGTATTCTTTTTTGAATGTCTCTGTCGCCTCAGGATCGTATGCCTGCAATATTGCTCCTGCTTCTGCGAGTGCCTTGGCAATTGGCAAAACTGATGTTTCACGAACATCATCTGTGTTTGCTTTGAATGCCAGCCCCCAGATGGCGAATGTCTTTCCAGAAATTTCTCCGTTGTAATATGTTTTAATTTTTTCTACGAACCAGTCGCGCTGTTTCTTGTTTACCAACTCAACAGCAGTGAGCAAGTCGTTGTCGACATTATTTTTTCGCGCTAGTGCCACAATTGCCTTCACATCCTTTGGAAAACATGACCCACCGTATCCCGGCCCAGGGTAGAGAAATTGCTTCCCAATTCTCGGATCCACCCCAATTCCACGTCGCACCATCTCAATGTCTGCCCCAATCTTTTCAGCTAGTCGTGCCATTTCGTTCATGAATGAGATTCGTGTTGCAAGCATTGCGTTTGCGGCATATTTTGTAAGTTCTGCACTAAGACGATCCATGAAGACGACTTTGTATCCTTGACGCATAAATGGGTGGTAAAGTTGTTCCAATTTTTTTCGTGCCCATGATTCATTCAAGCCAATCACAATACGGTCTGGTTTCATAAAATCCTCCACAGCACTTCCCTCTTTGAGAAATTCTGGATTGGACACAACAGCAAACTCAATCTCTTTGCCTCGTTTCTTCAGTTCTTCATCAATCATGTCTTCCATCTCTTTTCCGGTTCCTGGTGGCACTGTTGATTTTTGCACAATTACCTTCTTGCCATTCATATGCTTTCCGATTGTCTTTGACACTTCATATACAGCACTCAGATCTGCTTCCCAACTTTCTTTTGGAGGAGTCCCAACCGCAAACATGAGAATATCATTTTCTTCGATTGCCTTTTGTGCATCTGTCGTGAAAATCAGTCTACCAGTAGCAACGTTTGTCTTGATTAATTCTTCAAGTCCTGGTTCATAAATAATCGGATCTCCGTTTTTGAGACGTTCAATCTTTTTTTCATCAATGTCTACGCACATTACATGATTCCCTGACTGCGCCAAGCACACCCCCGAGACCAGTCCTACGTAACCGGTTCCAAAAATCGCCAGCTTTTCCATAAAATTTTCTTACTTTTAATTTTTTGTCTTATTTTTTTCTCAACTCGCCTAAATCTGATCTTTCCTTGGTTATTTTTCTGTTCGAATAATCTCCTTGATCGTATAATTCATGCGATTGCGGACTTTATAATAATTCTTCAGCGACAAGTCTGCAAGTAGCCCAAAAATAAAAAATTGGACTCCAATAAATACAAAGAAAAAACCTACCATTGGCCAAATACGTTCGGAAATCGCCGTGCCAAGAGCAATCTTTTCAATCACCATCCATACTAATACGACTGTCCCAAGTAAACATAGTACAATACCAGATGCCCCAAAGAAATGCATCGGGCGGTTGGCAAACTTTCGTAAAAACCATATGTAGACCATGTCAGAAAATCCTTTGAACGCGCGTTTCCAGTTATATTTTGTTTGCCCGTGAATGCGCGGATGATGTGACACTTTTACTTCTGTCACACGAAAACCGTCGAGTTCCAAAAGTCCTGGAATGAATCGATGCATCTCTCCAAAAAGATCCAGTCCTTCGAGTGCTTCGCGGCGATATGCCTTCAGTCCAATGCCAGAATCGTGGATGGAATCGGCAAGAAAAAATTTTCGCAACAAATTTGCTCCTCGTGAAAAAAACTTCTTCGTGAAGTCATCTTTTCTCTGCCAGCGCCAACCAGCGACACAATCAAATCCTTGATCGATTTTTTCTAACAACAACCCTATGTCTTTTGGGTCATTTTGCAAGTCTCCGTCCATTGTCACCACAATATTTCCATTTGACACCTTGATCCCAGCGTCAAACGCTGCTGTTTGTCCAAAGTTTTTTCTGAAATTCACCAATACCACTGGTGAGAGTTGTTTTGCTTCTTGGAGGGTTCCATCTGTTGAGCCGTCATTGACGAAGATGATTTCATACGATCTGTTCAGCTTGTTGAGTGCATCAACGATTCGCCTGTGCAGTTCTTTTGCGTTTCCTTCTTCGTTGTATAGCGGGACAACAACAGAGATTTCCGATTTTAGCATAGTTTTTCTTTGATAAAATATTCTCGGTTCATTGCTTACGTCTTCATTTTTTAGTATAGCCTTAAATTTTCTTTTTAACCAAATGGGCACTTTTTTTGCCTTGCATGTAGACGACCGATTGAAAGTACTCAATCGTCTTTTTTAATCCTTCTTCGAGAGGAATTTTTGGCTCCCATCCAAGTTTTTCTTTTGCAAGAGAAATGTCGGGTTTTCTTTGTTGTGGATCATCTTTTAGCACTTCTTTAAAAACGATCTTGCTTTTTGATTCTTTTGTCAAACGCAAAATCATCTCTGCAAGTTCTAAAATTGTGTACTCACCTGGATTACCAATGTTCACTGGTCCGATAAATTTTTGTGTGTTATTCATCATTCGCACCATTCCTTCGACTAAATCGTCGACATGCTGAAAACTTCGTGTCTGAGATCCATCTCCGTACACATGAATGTCTTCACCTTTGAGAGCTTGTAAAATGAGGCTAGACACAACACGCCCATCACTTGGAGACATACCAGGTCCGTATGTGTTGAAAATTCGAACGATTCGCACATCAGTGCCATACTGTTTGAAATAACTATGAAAAAGCGCTTCGGTGCAACGCTTGCTTTCTTCATAGCACCCCCTCTCTCCAATTGGGTTTACTCGCCCCCAATAATCTTCGGTTTGTGGATGCATATCCGGCGCCCCATAGACTTCACTTGTGGATGCTTGCAGAACAGTTGCATTACATTTCTTTGCCAAATCCAGGACATGGAATGCGCCATAGATTGACGTTCTTATAATATCTACAGGTGTGTTTTGGTAGTGTATTGGTGAGGCAGGACATGCAAGATTGTATATCTGTTCAAACTCAATGTTGGATAATATTGGTGATGTGACATCGTGATTGATATATGTAAAATAGTTGTCCTTGATCAACTTCGAAATGTTACCTCGATGTCTTGACTCACCTTTATCCATACAAAAAATACGACACCTGTCTCGAAGCAATCGCCTGCACAAATGCGAACCTACAAAACCTGCTCCACCTGTTACAAGAACTTTTTTCATTTTTTGATTCTATAAATAAAAACTCTCACACCTTGTAATATTCCCGGTACCAATTGACAAAGTTTTTAACCCCTTCTTCGATACGTGTCTTTGGTTCCCATCCCATTTTTCGCAGTTTTGAAATGTCTGCCACAGTCGCGGGCACATCTCCTGGTTGCATTGCCATCATCCTCTTCTTTGCCTTTTTGTCGAAACTCTTTTCAATCACCTCAATGAAGTGTAGCAATGTTTCTTCTCTGTCACCACCAATATTCACAACATCATAGGTAGTTTTTCTGTCCAAGACGGTAAGGACGCCAGAGACAATATCATCAATGTACGTGAAGTTTCTCTTCATTTTGCCGTGATTGTATACGTCGATTTTTTCTCCTTTCACAATGCGATCAGCAAATTTGAACAGTGCCATGTCCGGTCGCCCCCATGGACCGTACACCGTGAAGAATCGCATTGCCACAATAGGAAGCTTATGCAAGTGACTGTATACATGCGCTAGAAGTTCGTCTGCTTTTTTTGTTGCGGCGTAGGGTGAGAGTGGTGTGTCCACTGGAGCAGATTCTGAAAACGGAATATTTGTAGTATTGCCATAGACTGACGACGATGATGCAAAAACAAGATTTTCCACTTTATTTTTGACGCATTCCTCCAAGATATTAATTGAGCCCATAATGTTGACATCTGCATAGAGATCTGGGTGTTCAATGGAAAACCGCACACCTGCCATTGCTGCCAAGTGGATCACTTTTTTTGGTTTTTCTTTGGCAAAGATTTTTTCTATCTTCTTCTTGTCTCGAATGTCAGCGCGATAGAGTGTAAACCTATATCCTTTGAGAAGTTTTTTAATGCGATCATTTTTCAGTTTTGGATCGTAATAATCATTGAAATTGTCCACTAACACCACACGCTCCTTTTTGTCCATCAGTGCTTTTGCACATGCTGAACCAATGAATCCTGCTCCACCCGTAATAAGAATTGGACGTTTTTGTGCCATATGTAAAATATAAAGAAATGCTTTGAAAAAGAATTACTCTCTTACGCCTTTACTTGATTAGTCTAGGACAAACACAAAGAAGTCGCAACAACCACTCTTTTAAAATATACCCGTTTTTTGTGAGCACAGAGGGATTTGTCTGTTGGACCGAAATGTTTGACCCGCTCACATCTTTCAAATTTTTAGGTCTCACCTGTTTTTGCTTGAAAAAAAAAGACACTAATTTTATTGCTAGTGCCTTGTCTCTTTTGTGGGCGCAGAGGGATTTGAACCCCCGACCGTTTGCTTAAAAGGCAACTGCTCTACCGACTGAGCTATGCGCCCGAATTTCTTCAACAGACATCCATGACAGTATACGACACACTCATGCGTTAGTCAACAGTTTGTTATCTGCGGTAGATGAACAACAAAAACCCAACAGGTAAAATCGTCACAAAAAACAATACTAATGGATCAGTCAGCAACGTATAGATGTTTTCCGTCATCATCCAACTCATTGCGCTCAATGGCATCATACGTGCCAATATTGCACTAATAAACACCCCGGCGAGCACTCCCAGCACTGCAGCACTCCATTCAATTTGCATTCCTCGTCGACTTCCTCCAATTGCAAAAACATTCCGCCCTAATGATGCTAGCGTGAGAACGATTACCAAAAACACACCCAGTACTGCATAGAATGAATGTGCAAATATCAACCATTGTGCGGGCACTGCATCAAAGATTACTATTGCCAGATATGTACTCAAGAGAATTGCACTTGTGCGCCCATTGCCCAAAACCACCCCAGCAGTTGAAAAAAACAGAACCGCAACTACTGACACAAATACATCTGTCATCCCTTTCAAAACATCAAACTGCATGAGAAAATTTTCCATATTTCTGTTATTTTTGACTTTATTTTTCTTTTTTTTAATTATAGCACACCCCCATTCTTTGAGATGGACAATATGGCTTTGTTGAGATACCCTAAGGACATATACTACTACCGTTAACTAAGTCTTTTCTATGTCATTGTCGCGTCGCATTTTCTTCTGGTTGCTTGTTGTTTCTTTCTTTGCCACATCGTCCACAATCATCTCCTATGCCCTTGGATACCGTTGGAGCTCTGACCGTGGTGTTTTTGTCTATGCTGGATCTTTGACTATTGTTTCTAATCCTGAAGATATTGATGTTTCTGTTAATAACCAGCCCCTTGCTGGTCGTTTGAATTATCTCAATCATTCCTATCACATTTCTGGCATGCGTCCTGACCAATATATTGTTCAAGTAACCGCACCTGAATTTCAGCCTTGGTCGAAAAAAATTACTATCAACAGCGGTGTGTCCACTGAATTTTGGAACGTTCTCCTTGTTCGCGACTTGTATACACGAACAACGTATGATGTTGAGAATGTTCGTCGATTTTTCATCGCGCCTCAAAAATCCCGTTTAGTAACCGTTGGTGATTCTGACCAAAAACTCACCCTCACTCTTACTAATCATGACACTCAAGAAAGTCAACAACTTTTCTCTACTAATGATTATCACTTCGTTTCTGACATACAAAAGAATATTGAATGGTCTCCCCAAGCTCATCGTATGATTGTCCCTGTCATTTCAACAACAGAGACATCAGGGATAGCTTCCTCTCTCTTGTCGTCAACGGATGCGATTGATGATTACCTCGTTGTTACTGTCGACACTGGTGAATATCTCTCATTACGTTCACTTCTTGGCCTTCCTAATTTTGTTCCGATCGAGAATGTTCGCTGGCATCCCAAAAAACGTGATGTTGTCTATTATCTGCTGGACAACATTCTTTATCGTGCCAGTGTCGGTGGATCGGCTACTGCTATAAATGTTGTTGCTACAAATGTTTCGGCATATGATTTTTCTGACGATGGACTGACCTATCTTGACGCAACAACATTGATTCTTTATCACACAGATGATATTGAAAGCGCTCAAGAACCTATTCAGATTACCACAGCACAACCAGATTTGAGTGATTCATCATATCGCCTGATTTCCTATGACAAGGATCGTGCTACGCTTCTGAACGACTCTGGTACGCTCTATTTGTTTAATCGTTCCCCTAAAAATGGAGTATTTTTTGAGAAAATTGCAGACAACGTTGTTGGAACACATTTTTCCAATGATGGAAAAAAACTGCTCTATTGGAATGAGAATGAAATTTTTGCATACTTCACTCGTGATTGGGACACTCAGCCATCTCGATCTGAAGGAGAACATATTGCCATCACTCGCTTTGCTCAAAAATTACGCTCAGTCCAGTGGTCAGTTTCCTATGAACAAGTGATTTTTGTCGTTGGCAATGAAGTTAAAGTTATCGAACTTGATAATCGTGACCATCGCAATGTTTTTACTATTGCCCATTTACGATCTTCAGATTCCTTAGCAGTTTCTGATCACTCCAACAAAATGCTTTTTTTCACCGACTACCAGCCAGGTACACGCATTTCTACACTTCAGTCTATTGAATTTCCAGAAAAAACAGGCTTCTTTAATTTCTAAAAAAGAATCTTCTTCCTGTTTTTTTTATTCATTACTTTTTTTCAACTTGCTTCTTCTTAGTCTGA
>JAGQLW010000082.1 GCA_020428995.1 Candidatus Moraniibacteriota bacterium
GTTGTCTGAATCAACAACGGCAGAACGAGTATAATCACTCTCATTTCCTCCTAACCGCCTTGCCCATTGGAAGTTTCCATTTTCGTCAAACACGCTGACAAATACGTCATCATAGCCATACCCCGTCGCGTCTTCCCCGCCATCCGCTGTGTCTCCATCACCATTAAGATCAGCATCTCCGTCAACATAACCGGAAACAATGACGTTGTTATGTGAATCAACAATAACAGAATAAGCATAATCACTATTGTTTCCCCCTAACCGCTTTGACCATTCATGCGCAACAACTAACTCCGCGCCAAAAACAACCGACGGAAGTGTCAGAAAAACAAAAGCAAAAATGAAAAACCAAAATTGCATATGCATATGATGAAATATTATTTTCTTTTAGTATACCATAAAAAAAATATTCTCACACAGATTCCACGTGCAAAACTATAAGAATCTATCTCTTCAATCACAAAAAAACAGTTGTGAAAATGCGTCAACAACTCTTCCTTGTGTTTGCAAAAAGAGCCCACGGACAGCTTTGTGTTCGTGGGCGTTGTTGAAATATTACTCTGGCCTCCTATTATATTTTATACGGAAAAATGTGTTGAATTTTTCGATTTCTGTAACCACTCCTTCTTGACCGAATCTCCAAACAATCAAAAGTATAAGTGAGTAATACTTCATTGCCAATACCACACTTATAAGAATGATGCCTGTGAGGACAGAAAGAATTCTTTCACCCAAAAAAACCGCACTGTAGTATCTTTCCAATCACGATACATCCACCTTCTGACAATACCCCTCCAACGATTGCTGCGGTGAATGCTACTGTTATTACAGTCATCCCACAGATCAGAAAAAGATACCGAAAGAATGTTAGGTGAATATTCACGACCTCTTTCGTACTTTTTGACTGACTGTTTTTCATTTCTCACCTCTTTTCTCACGCTTTTTGACTGATGTTCATTGCGACAATTCCCGCGACAATCAAAACGATCCCAACGATTTTTGTCACATTGCGATCTTCGTTGAAAAAGACAAAACCGCCGAACGCTGTTACCGCCGTGATCAAATCCGCTGCGATTGGCACAAGCACCGACACGTGCCACTCTTGATTTGACACAAGCCTGCTGTATGCCACCATTCCGAGTCCGAGCATTATTCCAGCAACCGAACATTTCCCGATGGATTGCATGTCTGGAATATTTTTAATTCCGCCGTTCATGATTGAGACAACGAGAACAGTTATTGCGCCAACAACTGTTCCAACAATTGCCACCCAGATTGCTGATAATTGCGAGAACCTTGCCATCAGAGGCCACCCGCCCCATGTTAAGGCAACGAACCCTACCAACATCACTACTTCGATTCTCATCGGACACCTTCTTTGTTTTGTGAATGAACAGTTTTGTGCAAGTCTTTGCTCAGGTTTAGACGTGCCCACTTTTAGCTATTTTGTCACAGAAAATTTCTTTGTAACTTTGCTAACATAACCTATTCTCTACCTTTAATCAAGTATTTTCACCATGTTGTGTTTGCCACATGTTAGCGACCGTCTTGGCAATGCGCGCCGTGCTCCAACTCTCAGGAATGTCCAGATCCAGATCGATTTTTTCGATCGTCTTTGGTGCGAGATTGTGTTTTGTGAGCAGTTCATCAATTGCCAGCAGGAGTTTTTCGTTGAGATTGTTTTCCTCTTGCCACACTGATTGTGCGATTTCTTCTTCACCTTTTTTGAGCGTGAGTGTTACTGTTTTTTCTTTGATTGATAATAGAATTGTATACATAAATTTTCTCGGACATGCGTGTTTGGTACCCGCCTAGGCGTCGGGCAAGAATTCCTCCTCCTACACCAAGGCTTCGACGGGACAAGTGTGTTAAACATTAAACATGCGTGTCCTTTGCTTATGATTGTTCTCGAGTTTGATTTTTAAATGATTCCTACGTTTTTTTTAAGCTGTTTGGTTGAGGAAAGTTTTGTTGACCAAAACGATATTCTCTTTAGACTTACATCACTTTCATGACTGCTATTTTTGAGTGCTCGCCTTGCCCGCTTCGCGTCGAATCGAGGCGAGCCGTCGAGACAGGCAATTCGAGGCGTCCCGCCATGGCGAGGTAATAAAGAGATTTTCCAATCAAACATTTTTAACCTGACAGGACTTTCGCTTTTGAGTAAAATTCGACTCACTACACTTTTGGCTAGCAACATAATGGAAACCCAAAAGGCCCTGCATACGAAAGAATCTGGATTCGTTTTTTTTAAGCTGTTTGGTTGAGGAAAGTTCGAGGCGAAGTCGAGTCTCGAAGTGAGGTGTATAGGACATACACCGAACGAGAAACGGAGACTTCAACAAAGAAATTTTCCAACCAAACGACTTAAAAATTATTGTCTCTTGCCGCCGATCTGATCCCAATCAAAATCCCACGGATCCTCTTTGCGGTCGGGTGCAATATCCTTGTGTCCAATGACGTATTTTATGTTGTAGCGACCTTCAATATCTTTAATCAGTGACTTCAGTGCGTCATATTGCGCGCTTTTGTATCCCACACCTTTTTGTGCAATCATCTCGATTCCAATAGAAAAACCGTTGACATTTGATCGTCCGTCAGGTGTCTGCCCCGCCCCGGCATGCCAACTTACATCTTTTTCATTCACGAGACGGTTGATTGTTCCGTCACGTTCGATGATGTAGTGTGCTGAAACGTCATAATCTTTGAAGATGCCGAGAATCTTTTTTAAATCATGCTCATCACCACCAGTGGCATTATATACAGAATGAACAATAATAGTATCAATTGTGCGCCCGCTTGTTTTTTGATGCCCCCATGAAATGAGATTGTCTTTAATTTTTGATGTTGACAGTTGCTCTTTCGATGTGTCTTTCGTTTGGGTCTCTTTGACTACTTCTGTGGACTCTGCTGGTTCTGCAGATTCTGCCTTTTCTGGATTCTTTTGTTTTCCAATGTCTTTGGACTCAATCACTTCTGACAAAATATCCTCTTGCACCTCAACATCTTGAACATTCTCTGTCTCTTCTTTGTTGCCGTCAACCTCTTTCTGATGTGTGTTCAGAATAATTGTTGTGTCATTTTTTTTCTCCATAAACAACCATGTGCCGACACTGGCACTAATGACTGTCAAAAGCGTGACTATTGTGATTATTATTCTTTTATTCATGTTCTTCTAGTTAATCTTTCTTGACCTTTTTTGTCAAAAGACGCGCCTTCCTCGACGCGCCTGGTTACTCATGTTTTTTTTATAGAACAAACGCTCTATGACAATTGGACTTCTCCTTCTTTCTTTTGGGATCCGGCTTTTGGAAATGACATATAAAATGTTGCCCCCTTATCTTTCTCTGAATCAAATGCAATTTTTCCACCTGAAGCATTCATGATTAACTGTGCGAGATAAAGCCCCAGCCCCGTTCCTTCTTTGTGGCTTTTTTGCGCGTTTGTTGCGCGGTAAAACTTTTTCAACACTTCTCCCTGCTCCTCCTTTGGAATACCAATACCACTGTCTGCGACTGAGATGGTGACATATTTTTCATCTTGTTTGGTGCTTATGGCAACAACGGTCTTTTCTTTTGTATATTTAATTGCGTTGTCGATTACATTTTTCAAGACTTCTTTGACAAGCGTGGGGTCAAGATTAATTTTTTCCATCGCGTCTCCATCTGTGTTTATTACAATCTCAACCTCCTTTTCTTTTGCTAGTGGCGCAACTTCTTTGGTGACTTGATCAACCATTCGTTCAATGTTTGTTGGTTTTGGCGTGACCATGAGACGTCCTGATTCCAGTCGAGAAATGTTGAGAAATAACTTCACCAGTTCCAGCATTTTTTCCGATGCTTCCTGCGCTGACGTAAACGCTCTCTTTTCAAAGTTTTCTAATCTATCGTAGGAACCTTCCAACATTTCAAGATTCCATTTTATGACAGTCAGTGGCGTGCGCAATTGATGAGACGCCAGAGAAATAAACTCTGTCTTCATAAGATCAATCTCTTTTTCTTTTGTAATATCTTCTTCTGTTCCGATAAATCCAATCAGTTCATTTTCTTCGTCAAGAATTGGAGAGATGATTGCACGTGCAATGTATTTCTGTCCGTTTTTTCTTTTGTTTGTAACTTCACCCGCAAAAGGTTTCTTCTTCTCTTTGATGGTGTGCCACAACTTGTCATAAAATTCTTTCGGCATTTGCCGCCCCCACAATGACGGCGTGTTTCCGACAACCTCTTGACGCGAAAAACCTGTAATGCGCTCAACGGAGTCGTTGGCAAAAACAACCTTTCCTTTTACGTCGGTAATGATGACATGGTTGAGAGCGCTTTCGATGGCGGTCTTGAATACTGATTTTTTCCGCACAAGTTCTTCAATAGTCTTTTGAGACATGTGTTTTTTTATTAATTAGATTGTTTTTTATTATACAATCTTTTGTGTTGACTTGACAAAGATTTTAGACTGTGTATAGTTGAAGAGCATGAGAAGTTCTTGTTTTTTTGCTTCATGCTTTCTTCCCAAAACTCACTCGGGAGTAAAAGGTATGTCCCTTAAGAAGTCCCTCGTCTCCGTACTCTTTTCGTGTCTTTTTCTGGTCGGTGGCAATAGCGCCCTTGCGGAGAGCCTCCCGTCCTTGAATGGCTTCCGAATCGGCCAGGCTGTTTTGATCGATCACGTTTCCACAAACAGTAGTGGCGGGACCAGCCAGCAACAAGAAACCATCGCAACCGGTTCCGCGCATGCCGAAGTCAATGTGAGTCCGCCATACCAAGGACAAATCGTCCACGCGGTGTACTACACAGGTATTGTTTCTCAGTCGACTGACGGAACATATTTTCTGTCGTTTCGCCTGACCCGAAACAATGGCCGTGAGTCAATCACGTTCAATATTCCTGCAACTTACTACAAAAATTCGGTCTGTGTCGGTGAAGATGATGACACTTTCAGCGTGACGGTCTTCAACGTGAACCCCGCAACCGGGTATATCGATCTCGATGCTCGGTGGGGCTGCGATATTGCGTATGCCATCCCCGTCTCCAACAAGTAGCAAGTAACCGTCCGCTCATGGACGCCAGCGCCTGTAAGAAATTTTCTTGCGGGCGTTATTTTTCAACAAAAAGATTTTGGATGGTCTTTTTTGTCTACTTGTGTTTGATTTTATTTACCCCTCCTTTTTTTTGAATTCCATATTATGTTGTGAGCGAGACTGTAGAGAACATTCGAACTGTTATTTATTAAATGTATAAATTAGGTTTTTTGGCTTTTATTTTTTGGACTTTTATAGATAAAAAATTGTGTTACTACAACCCATGACATAGTTGCGCCAATACTCATTGGTAAAATTAAAACCCAATCCTTTAGCACAAATCCGTACATAACCCAAAAAGAATATGAAATAGCCAACACAAAAAAATAAAAGAAAGAAAGTCCCTCCATACTTTTTCTATTACGATTTTTTCTAACTTGTAATGTTAATTCCAATCCTGTAACAACAAAAGATGAGATAACT
>JAGQLW010000083.1:0-879 GCA_020428995.1 Candidatus Moraniibacteriota bacterium
GAGTGATATATAATCCTGAAGCTTCCGGAAAAAAACGTGTCGAGCGACGACCATTGGAAAACAAAACTGGACGAAACGCCTTACCACGAACACGAGACACTCTTGAGCAAGAAAGCGGATCTACTGATTTTTTTGTATTGTGTGTATGCATAGATAAAGAAACCTTATTTTCCAGTATACCACAAAGAAAAATAACTGCGTAGACAAAAAAAGTAAAAAAACACACAGCACATGATCAAACCCAAAGAATACACCTGATTAATCGTAAAAAAATGAAAAATAAACCCAATATGTTCATCAGGTTGTCGAAAAAATTCCACAAAAAAACGTGCTGAGGCATAAAAAACAACCACTAAAACAGCAAAAACGCCGGGACGAAAAACAAAACGAGAAAGAATGATCAAAAAAATCAAAAGCAAAACACCTTCAAAAAAAGCTTCATACAAAACCGAAGGATGACGAAGAATTAAAGGATCTTGCAAAAAAAACATCCCAAAAAAAGATGTTGTTGGTCGCCCGACAAGCTCTCCATTCAAAAAATTTCCAATGCGCCCAAAAAAAACACAGATTGGTAAGGCAAAAATCAAAAAATCAGCCAAGGCAAGAAAAGATATTTTGTGCGAACGAGAAAAAACAAAACCAGTCAAGACAACAGCCACAAAACCACCAAAAAAACTCATACCGAAAAAACCAGTCCATTCACCAAACACAGTCCACGGCAATACAATAGATAGAGGATTGGACAGAAAAAGACCTGGGGCATACAAAAAAACATACCCGAGTCGCCCACCGACAATCGCAACAAAGAAAAGCAACAAACACAAATCAAAGAGAGTTGCATAAGTAAAGATCTCACGACCAAACAGTACCCCCCCTCGC
>JAGQLW010000083.1:891-2102 GCA_020428995.1 Candidatus Moraniibacteriota bacterium
AAAAAAAAGAAAGAAAGAAAAAAGAAGCAACAAATGCACACAAATACATCAATCCATACCAACGAACAGGAAAATCAAAGAGTGTAAAAGCAATTGGATCAATCAACAAAGGAATTCGAGAATAAAAATCCATAAAGGGAAGAACTTAGATGTCTGAACATAATTCAACAAGCGCAAGTTCTCAATCAGCAAATACGGCGCCCGGAATTAAAACCTTCAATGTCTTCACGGAACTCTTTTGCATAAATTCCCCACAAAGAAAGAAATAGTGCGACAAGAATTGGACCAATAATAAAACCCGAGAGACCAAAAACAGAAATCCCGCCAAGCGTGGAAAAAAAGACCAACAGCGGATGAATTTGTGTATCACCTCCAACAAGACGCGGACGAAGAATATTATCAATCGTAGAAATCACACCAAAACCAACGATCAACAAAACAACACCTTGCCAAACATTCCCAGTAAACAAAAAAATAAGCGCCGCCGGCATCCACACAAGACCTGCGCCCAAAAGCGGAATAGCAGACAAAAAAATCATCAATACCGTCCACACCAAAACAGAAGGAACACCCACAGCAAAAAACGCAACACCTCCAATCAATCCCTGAATCAAACCAATTACAAGAGTTCCTTTGATTGTTGCGCGACTCATCGACACAAAACGCCGAATGAGCAACTCCTCATATTCATCACGAAGCGGGCTCATATATTTCACCCAAGAAAGCAACCGTCGTCCATCCACCAAAAGATAAAAGAGTGTGAAAAACAACACGATCACCCACAAAACACCCCCAGCAACACCGCTATATGTCTTCTCTGCAACAGACACAAGAGATTGACTCAAACCTCGCATCTGACTGGAAAAATCACCAGAAGAAACAATATTCGAAAAACTCTGCTTATCAAAGGAAAAATCAGAAGGCAAAAAAGAAAAGACATTATCAATCGCACTAGGCAAAAAAGAAACATTGGAAGAATACTTCTGAACAATATCAACAAACTCCTTAACAACAAGACCGCCAACACTAACAACGGGGACAACAACAACAAAAGTGACAAAGAGACATGTCAAAAAAGCGCTCAAAGCAGGACGCTCACCAGTCTTCAACAATAAAAAATCATAAAAACCATGGAACAAAACAACCAAAACAGCTGCGGTCAAAATGGAAGTAAAAAAAGGTTGAAACAAAAGAAACACACCACCAGTAAC
>JAGQLW010000084.1 GCA_020428995.1 Candidatus Moraniibacteriota bacterium
ATTGCTCTTGAGTAAATATTAATCAGTGATTTTGCAAATCATTTTATGTCCAGAATTTGTTTTTGGATTTATAAGACCTTTGGTACTTGGACATACCTATCTTTTGTTTTTGGAATATTTCTCATGATTGCTTGGCGTTCTTTCCCTTCTTTTGGACTGTCGTTATATTCCTTATCTGAACGCATCACATTTTCCATTCCTGTAATATGTCCGACTTCTTCCACATTTTCTGTGTCGATCTTTTCCAGCTCTTGAAAGAAATTGAGAACTTGACCCAAATCTTTTTGATATTTTTCACATTCCTCGTCAGTAATACCAATGCGTGCAAGATCAGCAATTTTTA
The DNA here is from genome assembly GCA_020428995.1 of Candidatus Moraniibacteriota bacterium. Taxonomy (GTDB): domain Bacteria; phylum Patescibacteriota; class Minisyncoccia; order Moranbacterales; genus JAGQLW01. The sequence goes on from JAGQLW010000084.1 coordinate 344, forward strand.
TTACGTCATTTTTTGATAACACCTCTTTTGCATTCGGCATTTTTTCTTCTGGTTTTTTTGTCATATATTCTTGAGTAATTCTTCTTCGGTCATTATTGACACGTTCAGTTCTTTGGCTTTTGAAAGTTTACTACCGGCGTTTTTGCCCGCAATAAGGAAGTCCGTCTTTTTACTCACACTTCCCGCAACATGCCCCCCAGACTTTCTTATCATATCTTTGGCTTGCTCCCTTGTAAAGCCGTCTAACTCTCCAGTTACAACGACTGTTTTGTTGTAGAATATACCATCTTTGTTTTTTTGAACTTCCTGTTTTGTGTTTTCTTTCGCAATTGTCACGCCCGCACTTGTCATTGCTTCGATCAGTATCTTGTTCTCATTTTGAGAACACCATTTTATGATTTCAGTTGCCACTTTCTGCCCCACACCCTTGATTGATTGCCACTCTTGTTCATCTTTGTCAGCTATTGCGCGGCAGAGATCTGTTGGTGTTGTGATTTTTTCTTTGTCTTCCATCTGCCCAACATGCTCTTGAATAAGTCTTGCCGCTTCTTCACCCACATGACGAATGCCGAGTGCAAACAAAAAACGATTGAGTGGTACATTTTTTTTTGCTTTTGCAATTGCGTCAACTAAGTTTTCTGCTGATTTTTTGGCAAAGCGTTCCAGTGGCTCCAAGCCACCAATAGTAAGATTGAAGATGTCTGACGTGTTGTCCAAAAATCCTTCGTTCATCAATTGTTCCACAACTTTTTCCCCCATTCCATCAATGTTGAGTGCTTTCTTACTCACAAAATGCGTGATTTTTTGTCTTTGTACTTCAAAACTATTTTTGTTTGTGCAATAATATGCAGCGCTTTGCTGACTTTTCGATCCAATTGTCTCTCTCTTAACTGGCGCGCCACAAACTTTCTCGCACAACTCTAACATGTTGAATTCTTTCTCTTTTCCTGTTCGCAAACTCTTCATCACTTCAACAACTTCAGGGATGACATCTCCAGCTTTTTGAATAATCACCGTGTCACCAATTTTAAGATCCAATCGTTTGATTTCGTCTTCATTGTGCAGTGTTGCCCGTGAGACTGTGGATCCAGCAACGCGTACAGGCTCAAAGTGCGCAACAGGTGTCATCACACCCGTCCTGCCAATTTGAACGGAAATGTCCTCCACTATTGTTGTGACTTGTTCTGCGGGAAATTTGTATGCAATGCCCCATCGTGGTGATTTCCCTGTGTATCCCAATGCTTCTTGGATTTTTTTGCTATCAATCTTCACAACCACACCATCAATTCCATATTCTTCGTCATGACACAACCCTTTCCACTTTTGATAAAATTCCTCCACCTGTGCAAGTGTTTTACATAGTCTGCTGTGCTGGTTTATTTTGAAGTGCATTTTTTCCAACAGCTCCAGTGATTCTTTTTGTGTCTCTGTCTTGTGACGTTCATCAATTTTTTGCACGTCATACATAAACACGTCTAAGTTTCTTTTTGCAACAATTTTTGGGTCGAGTTGTCTGACGGAACCTGCGGCAGCATTTCTTGTGTTTGCAAATGGTGATAACTCTTTTTCTTTTCGATCTTTATTGATTCGTTCTAAATCTGTCTTTGAAAGCCAGACCTCTCCACCAACAATCAAATCAACAGAATCTGCCAATGACAATGGTACTGATTTTATCGTCTTAATGTTGTGTGTAATATCTTCTCCCACTGTTCCGTCTCCACGTGTTGCGGCGTTTTTAAGCTCCCCTTTCTCATATGTAACAACAACTTTAAGTCCGTCAATTTTTAGTTCACACAAAAACTCTGGTTTTTCATTTGCAATTCGTTTGTCTTTTGCAATCATGCGCAGAATCTTTTCTTCCCACTTCTCCATCTCTTCTTGCGAGAACGCGTCATCAAACGACCACTGCTTGACTGCATGGTTTACTTTTTGAAACTCCTTAAGAACTTCTCCACCCACACGCTGACTTGGACTGTTTGATTTCTTCATGTCTGGATATTGCTCTTCCAATTTGAGCAATTCTTCCATCAATGAATCGTATGCTGCGTCAGAAATTTCTGGTTTATCCAGAACGTGATAAAGATGGAGGTGTTTGTTGAGTTCTTTTGTGAGTTTTTTAACACGCTCTCTCGCTTCTTTTTCCTTCATATTTCTGGGAGGAAACTGCATATTTGGTACACTTCTTTGTTAAAACCTTAAAAAATCGACGCAGTACTGCACATGCGCCTTACGATTTTTTGTGGCTTTGCCTTGAATTGCACTCAAATATGCAGTTTCTGAGACAGTTGATAACCTTCATATACTTCCAAAGTATAGCATGAAGCGCAAGCTAATCATGCCCGCGCTTTTTTTACTTGAACTTATATTATTGCGTTCATCCCATAATTCTTTACGGCGTTTGACATTCGACACCTGAGTTCTTCCCCAATCGACACAAGTGGAAGACTTCTTCTTCAGAAAGTGCGCGGTCGTAGATGCGAACATCGTCAATCAATCCATCAAAATATCCTGTTGGTGATGACGTTGACCAAGTCCGAAATGACCCCATTCTCCAGTAACCATCACTTACATAATTGGTCCATGGTTCATACCCATCCGCGCGGTCCACTTCCACACCATCAATATACATCACCGCTTCATTTCCGTCATTTTCATTTTGAGTCACGACAACATGGTGCCATTGGTCGTCGTTTACAGGACTGTCTGAGAAGAGAAGTTGTGCCGACCCGTCCCACACCCCATATACAAGATGTCCACTTTCACTACTGGCATTTTCTCCAATATAAATATGCCGATCATAACTTGTCGACACTTCTCCTGTTTGATTCATTTCATATCCAATAATTTTGTGTTCATCTGCTGATGTTTTGAACCACGCACTGAGTGAATATGTTGTAAGATTATCGTCGTCTATTTGTTCTTCTGTACTGACATACTCATCATCACCAAATAATTCTAGTGCTTGATTCCCCACTGCGCCTGATGGTCGTGAATTTGATTCTTGAATTGCCGTGTACCCTTCCAGAGCTCCATCGTTTCCCTCACCACTTGCATCAAACACTTCACCAAGATCAGCATTATCTTCTTCAAAATTCCATTGAGCGACAAGACCGTCACGAATATCCAGAAAAACGGAAAGCTGGACAGCGCGTGTTGCTGTACGATTTTCTCCCACTGATTTGAGTTCAATAATGTCCGTTATATCTGCACTACAATCAGAAATCTTGTCTCCATTAAGATTAAAAAAAGATGCTGTGTAGACCGTTTCCCCACTTTCGTCTCTTGTGATTTCCCCACCTCCACAAGACCCTCCGACCATGCTGGCAATATTTGCAATGTCATCTGACACGACATCTGGATCTTGCAATGCAAGCATTATTTCTTCCACACCGCGATCAGCGTTTTGAAATGCTGTGACTGATTTGTCACTGGCAACTGATGAACGCCGTTGTGTCGCTGAAACAGTGATCACACCAATAATTGTCACTGTCATCATCATCGTCACAATGAGTGTGAACACCAAAATTGAACCTTGTTGTTTGTTTGTTTTGTTTTTTTTCATAGTTTGTCCGATCTTTTTTTATAATCCTGCTTGACCATAATCTCGTAAGGATACTGTTGACTGAATACGTGCCAAACCTGTGTCGTCTGGTGCCGACGCACTTCCGCGGTCTGATCGTCGCACTTCTAACAGAATTGTTACAAACCCCATCTTTGTATTGTCTGTCACTATGCCAGTGAATTCTCCATCAATGAATGCTGATGCCATTTTTGCATTTGCTCCAAATCCTGCGCCCACACTACAAGAGTCGACATCTTGCACACTTACGCGCCGTTCATATAAAAAGCCGGCATCAAATTCGTATTCAATGCATTCACTTTGAGAGTAATCAAACACGGTAATACTTTTTCCTGCACTTCCAAAATTTTTCACCGTGCTTGTACGCAATGTTTTTGCAATTAGGTTCATTGCAAACTGTGCTTCTTCCATATTGTTTTGAATGGCGCGTGCATCACGAAAAGAACCAGAATATCGCGCAAAAATGGACGCTACAGCTGTCATAATAACCACAAACACCGCTGTTGCAATAATCACTTCCAAAAGTGATATACCTTTTTTGTTTTTTTGTTTTTTTGAC
>JAGQLW010000085.1 GCA_020428995.1 Candidatus Moraniibacteriota bacterium
TTGATATTCCTGGGAATCAGGATGGTCGTAAAATTTTTGTTTCTGGAAATTATGCTTATGTTGCGTCCACAGACAACAATCAAGAACTTCAGGTTGTGAATGTTTCCAATCCTGCGTCTCCGTCTCTTTCGGGGTCTGTGAATCTTTCGGGTAACAATGATGCTTATTCTGTTTTTGTTGATGGATTAACGTTGTATCTTGGGAGGGATAGTAGTGGTAATCCGGAATTGTATGTTTATAGTCTCGCTTCTCCTGCTTCACCATCTTTGATTGGTTCAATCAATCTTGCTGATGATGCTAATGATGTTTATGTTTTTGGTGGTTATGCTTATGTTGCAACACCAAACAATTCTCAGGAGTTGGTTGTGGTTGATGTTTCACTACCAAACACTTTGTCGCAGGTTGCGTCGTTGGATTTGCCGGGGAATGATGATGCTTTTGCGGTAACCGGTTTTGGAACAACTGTTTTTGTTGGGCGATCTGCTGGGCAATTTCGAGTTGTTAATGTTTCTTCTCCGACGAGTCCGTCGGCAATTGGTTTTTATGATACTACTGACAATGTGAATGATTTGTTTGCTGATGAGTCAAGTAATCTTGTGTTTGTTGCAAACGATGCAAACAGTGCGGAGTTTCAAGTGATTGATGTTTCTTCACTTTCTTCACCGTCTTTGTTTGGAAGTCTTAACCTTCCTTCCGATTTGAGTGGTGTTTTTTATGTTTCCGGTGTTGATCGCGTTTTTGGTGTTGGGGATGATAATTCAGAAGAATTTGTTATCATTCAGCCACAATGATATAATTATTTTGTGTTGTTTGGCATGTGTGGTATTATTAAAAAATTGTTAGAGTGTTTTTTATATTTTCTAGATAAGTAAAAAAATAATAAATAATAAATAAAAAAAAGTATGGATCGAAAATTTTTAAAGCGAAGTGGTTTTACACTTTTGGAAATTTTGTTGGTTGTTGCCGCGTTGGCAATTTTGGCGGGTATTGTCATTTTGGCAATCAATCCGAGCAAACAGTTGGCGGAAACGCGTAATGCACAACGATGGGTTGATGTAAACACGATTATTAATGCTGTGTATCAGTATTCTATTGATAATAACGGAGTCCTTCCTGCGTCGATTACTACAACACTGACACCAATTTGTCAGAGTGGGGGTACTTGTACTAGCTTGATTGATCTTGGTGTTTTGACTGCGAGTGAGACATATATTGTTGCTATTCCTGTTGATCCTTCAGAAACAGGAGCAAATGATAGTGGTTATGACATTCAAGAAACAGCAAATGGGCGTGTGACTGTTTCTGCTCCTAATGCTGAACTCAGTGCCACAATTTCAGTGACTCGGTAGTTTTCGGATGTTTTTATTGTCTGTTTTGGAGCGTCATCTTTTTGTGGTGACGCTCCATTTTCTTTAAACTTCATTGATGTATGCTTAATACGTTTCGCCGTCGCCTTTCTCTCCTTGTTATTTTGATGGCTATTGTTCCTGTTTGTGTTCTCATCTTTTTTGTTTTTACATCGATGAGAAACACGTTTTTGGATCAACAACGGAATTCTGTCTTGTTGTCTTTGTCGCGTGATGTGAATTTCTTTGAACAAGATTTTAAGCAAACTCCTTCTGATTTTAGTGATCAATCTTTTTGGTCTGAGTATTTTGTTAAGAACGATTTGGTCTCCGGGCGATTTCTTGTTAATGAAAATGGAAGTGTTCTTTTTGGCGGAGATCATCTTGTGCAGGATTTTTCTTTTGATAAGAATTTTTTTCTGACGGATTTTTCTCGACATATTTCTGTTGATAGTAGTTATATTGGTTTTTTTGAACGTGATAATGTTCATTATTTTTTTCATCGTATTTTTGTTCCGGGTGACATCCCCGAAAGTTTTGTTGTTGTTTTTGAACCGGTTTTAACGAGTGATTTGTTGACTGGTTATTATTCCCTCCGAAACACCCTTTTGTCTGGAGGTGCTTTGTTGCTTGTGTTACTTTTTATTATTGGTTTTTTGTTTTTTCGTCGTTTGTCTGAACATGCTGTTTCTTTTGTTGAGCTTATTCGATCCGTTGAGAACGGTGATTATTCACAGCCCGTTCCCGCGTTTCTTTTGTCTGCACCTGGTGATTTTGGTGTTCTTGCGCGCGCATTTCAATCGATGCGAGACAAACTGCATTTAGCACATGATTCTTTGCGGTCTGATGTTGATCGAAAAACGCGAGCGCTTCAGATGTCTTTGGAGCACGCCCGACAAGATAACCATGCCTTGTCTGTTTCGCGCACTGCTTTGGCGACGGCACTTGAGGATGTGCGTGAAGAACGTGACCGATCCAAGATGCTGTTGCAAGAGTCACAAAAATTTCGCATGGCGGTTGATGCTGCTTCGGATCACATTGTTATTGCTGATGCTGACAGTGTTATTCTTTATGCTAATCCCGCTGCCGAACGCATTACAGGGTTTTTGTTTGAAGAAATGCGTGGTAAGAAGATGGAAGATTCTTCTTTGTGGGATGGATTGATGGAAGATTCTTTCTATGAAGATTTGTGGAAAACTGTACGGGATCGTAAGGAGGCTTTTGTCGCAGAGGTGCGTAATCGTCGGAAAAACGGAGAAGAATATTATTCTGCTGTTTCCATTTCTCCCGTTTTGGGAGATGGTGGAAAGATTGTTTTCTTTGTTTCTGTGGAACGTGATATCACTGAACAAAAGATGATTGATCAATCTAAGACGGAGTTTATGTCTTTGGCATCACATCAGTTGCGAACACCGCTTTCCACTGTCCGTTGGTATTTGGAGTTAATTTTGGGGGGTGATGCCGGTCGTGTCACAAAACAGCAAAAGATGTATCTCGAAGAGTTGGTGGTTGCCAATCATCGCATGATTGAACTTGTCGGTGCTCTTTTGAATGTTTCTCGTTTGGAGTTGGGAACTTTTCGTGTTGATCCTCAATCCGTTGTTGTGCCTGATGTCGTGCGGGATGTTTTTCGTGAATTACGTTCTGAGATTGTGATGAAAAAACTTGTTGTTGAGGAACAGTATCACGCTAAAAATTTTGCTATGCTTGCGGATCGTAATTTGTTTCATGTTGTCTTTCAAAATCTTTTGTCCAATGCTGTGAAATATACTCCGGTGGACGGGTCTGTTTCTTTTGCGTCTGAGTTTGTTAGTTCTCACAAATCTTTGCGTGGTCAAAAATTTGATGTAGACACTGTCGTTTTTTCTGTTACTGATACCGGGTGCGGTATTCCTTCTGATCAACAAGATCGTGTTTTTTCGAAATTGTTTCGTGCGGATAATGCTCGGTCCGTGGATCCTGATGGGAATGGTTTGGGACTTTATGTCGTAAAATCTGTTGTTGAAAGTGTTGGTGGTCGCATTTGGTTTGAGTCGATTGAAGGAAAGGGTGCGACTTTTTATGTTTCTTTTGCTTCTTCAGGGATGAAGTCTCGTGATGGTTCTCGGGATTTGGTGGTGTGATATACTTGTAAGTAGTATAATTTTTTTTGTTTCTTTTTGTGTTATGAAATCTTCAAATGGTCATACTATTCTTGTTGTCGAAGACGAAGATTCTTTGTCCCAGGCTGTGTCCATGCGACTTTCTTCTAGTGGTTTTCGTGTGTTGCGTCAGAGTAATGGGCATGAAGGACTTGCTTGTGCGTTAAAAGAACGTCCAGATCTTATTCTTTTGGATATTGTTATGCCAGTGATGGACGGAATGGAAATGCTTTCGGCACTTCGTAAGGATGAGTGGGGTAAGGATGTTCCTGTGATTCTTTTGTCGAATCTTAGTGATCCTTCTTATGCTGCGGGGGCTATTGAGTTTGGTGTCTTTGATTTTTTGGTGAAGTCTGATTGGTCTTTGGATGATTTGTGTCGCAAAATTTGTCAGCACTTGGGTTGTTGATTATAAAAATGGATTTTTATGAATCAGAAAATCGTTTTGATTGTTGAGGATGATTATGCGCTCCGTAGTGTTTTGGAGGCACGTTTGCGTTTGGCAGGACTTGTTGTCTTTTGTGCAAAGAATGCAGATACTGGCTTGAAAGTTGCTTTGGAGAATCATCCAGATTTGATTTTGTTGGATTTTGTTATGCCTGGGGACAGTGGGTTGGATTTTCTTTCCGAACTTCGTCAAAGTGGTGATTGGGGGAAGAGTGCATCTGTTGTTTTTCTGACGTCGATGGAAGATCCAAAGATTGCTGAGCATGGTGCTCAGTTTGGGGTGACGGAGTATATTGTGAAGTCGGATTGGAAGTTGGAGATGGTTGTTGATAAGGTTTTGAGTGTTTTGGGTGGTTGATGAGGTGTATTGTGAAGTCCTTAAGATACGAGATATTGCCATTTCATATTTTTTTTGTTGTATAGTTCATGCAGGTATTTTTTTTATTTTTATGATATGAAAAGATTTTTTCTTTGTTTCGTTTTTCTAGTTTTTGTGTTTCCAATAGTTGTTTTTGCCGCATCGCCGGATGATCCAACCTTGTTGGGTCCAATGGGTTTGGTTGATGGGTCAACAACGATTGATCCTACGCCGACGCTTACGTTTACTTTATCTGATCCTGATGTTGGGCAGCAGATGAATTTTTGGATTGAGATTGATAATAATAATGATTTTTCGAGTCCGGAAGTTTACTATACTTCTGCTTTGCAGTCTCAAGGTTCAACATCGTTTACGGTTGGTCAGCCTGCTGGTGGCGGATATTATACCAATGGTTTTGAGGGGCAGACACTCTTTTCTGATGATTACTATTGGCGTGTTGTTGGTCTTGATGATGCGTTTGGATATTCGAATTATACAACAGCAAACGGTGGCTCTGTTGCGTTTGTTGTAGATTTGGGTTTGTGGACACAAGTTGGTGGAGCCGCTTTTTCCGGTGGGTCCGTTGGGGGTGGTTATGGTTCCCCAATCGCCTTACACCCACTTACAGGAGAGCCATATATTGCGTTTCTGGATTATAGTGCGTCGAATAGGTTAAGTGTGATGCGGTATGATGGTTCTTCGTGGGTATATGTTGGGTCGCAAGGTTTTTCAGACATTGTGGATTTTAATGGGCGGGGCATCTCCCTTGTATTCAATGAGGGAACGGGAACACCATTTGTTTCTTTTATTGATTCGACGGGAAATATTAATGTGATGTATCTGGTTGGTACCACATGGATTGATGTTGATGGAGCAGATATTGCACCTGTTGGTTCTTATGAATGGGCTGAGTTGAAGTATGGCGATGGAGGGATTTTTCTGGCATACATAAATACATCGTATAGTATTGAGGTTCTTCGCTCTGGTCCAGGCGTGACGCCGTGGGAATCGGTTGGCACTGTTGGAGGTGTGACGACAGGCACATCTTTTCGTGGCGCGATCGGGTTTTATGAAGATAAAGATATTTTGTATGTTGCATCTAATGATACTGGTGTATACCGTTATAATGGGGATACTGTTGTTGGTTGGGGACTGGGTGGAACATGGGAGAATCTGCCTTCTCCGACCGTCTCTTCGTCATGGCTTGAGCTTGAAGTTCATCCAAAAACAGGCGAGCCATTCATTGCAGGGTCGAGTGTTTCGGCGCATAATGTAGATGTTCAGAAGTATTCGGATGCTACTGGCGCATGGGAAGATGTTGATCAAACTGTGAATGGTGGAAATAATAATTTCTCTTCCGATTTTGATTTTTTCTTTGAGCCGACTTTGGGAATTCCGTATCTTGTGCTGGATAATGATGGTGGTGGAACGGATATTTATCTTGCGTCATTTGATGGGGTGCGATGGGGATATTTGGAGGTCCCAGATGGTGACTTTCTTGATCCGACTATAACTTACGGGCAAAATGCTGGAGAATTGTTTATGGCGGTTGATGATGGAAGTGCTTTTTATGATCGGAGTACGGTTTTTGCATTTATATCTTCGTCTATTTATGAATCACCGATGGAACCGACATTGCTTGGTCCAAGTGGTTTTGCAAGTGGGGGATGCACCGCAGATGCGACCCTGACATTATCTTTCACTCTAAACCATGGTGATTCTGAGCGTGTCGTTCGCTATCGTATTCAAATTGCTGATGACGCGGATTTTACGTCTGTTTTGGTCGATTACACTTCTAAGTTCGGAGTTCTTGGTGTACGATCTTTCGTGGTTGGACAAGTTGAGGACTCTGGTTCATATCTTGTAGGGTCGTCTGGTCAGACACTTTCGAATGGTAATTATTTTTGGCGTGTTCTGGCAGAAGATGATTTTGGCGCGTCTTCTTTTTTTGTTAATGGGTTTACTTTGGGTGATTATTCATTTTCCGTATCTGGTTCATGTGGAACAAGCGGTGTGTGTGGTGTGGCGGCAAAAACTTATGTTTATACAGACGTATCTTTTTCTGGTGACTTTTGTTCCGTTGGCACTGTTTCTTCCACATCATTGTTTCCTTCCCCCGGTTCGTCTGTTTCATGGATGTGTGAAGGGATTGCCGGTGGCGGTAATGTTTCGTGTGATGCCTCGCGTCTTGCTTCGGGTGTCGTTGAGGAAAACGAAGGTGAAAATGAAGACGAAGACGAAGAAAAAGACGTTGATCTTCTTTCCACA
>JAGQLW010000086.1:0-611 GCA_020428995.1 Candidatus Moraniibacteriota bacterium
GTCTTCTCATCCAAAAAGACTGACCGTCCGCGATTGTCAGAATAACGATGTGTGATTAATTGTCCCAGTGCTTTCATAAGGAAGAACAATAAAAGATCACAAAAAAAACCTATCCGCGAATTGGCATAATCAAATATGTAGAAAGCTTCTGATCAAGCGTGTCTCGAAGAACAACAGGAGAAGACGAATTATTCATCAAAACATAAACAGATTCACCAGAAAAAGAAGAAAGAGCGTCAATAAGATAACGCGGGCTCAAAACAACATCTTGAGTATCACCAGAAAATTCACCAGAAAGTTCCGTAGAATTTTTCCCTTGTCCAGAAGACTCAGCATGCACAAAAATTTTTCCACCATTTTCACCACCAACAACCATGCGCACCTTCTCGTTCTCAGACCCAGAAAAAATAGAAGCAATGCGAACAGCACGCAAAAATTCATCACGAGAAAGTGTAATTGTAGTAGAAAATTCAGACGGAATGATCTGCTGATAATCAGGATATTTTCCATCAATAAGCCTTGATACGATACGAACAGAACCAAAAACAAAAAATACCTGCGTACTCTCAACACACACGGAGACATCTTCCGTACCATCCCCCAAAGAATGC
>JAGQLW010000086.1:616-4183 GCA_020428995.1 Candidatus Moraniibacteriota bacterium
AATGCAACACTTCAGAAACAGTCTTGGCGGGAATAACAAAAGAAGACCCGGATGGAAAACGCTCAAAAATATCCCCCGTCACAACAACAGAATCCCACGAAATAATATTTTCACGCAAACGAAAACTATCCGTTGCCGCAATATGAACACCGTCCTCCAAAAAAACAACATTAACACCAGTAAGTTCTGGACGAATACCTGCATGTGAACAACAATGAAGGACGCTAGAAAAAGAATGAGAAAAAACATCCTTTTTCACAGAAAACAAAACGTCAGAAGATGGGCGAGGAATAATAGGAAAATCTTGTGCCGTGTCACACTGAACAGACGCTGTATAATTCCCCGACGACAAAGATAGTGTGTTTTTCTCCAAAGAACAGGTGATTGTATTTGTTGACGGGAGTTGCGAAACAAAGCTTGACAAAACCTTTGTAGGAACAGCTGCACTTCCCTCAACATCAACACGAGCAGGGATTTCCAAGACAACGCCAATCTCAAGATTAGTTGCCGACACACGGACACCATCAGAGAAGGCCTCAAGCAAAATATGCGACAAAATAGGCAAAGTAGAGTTTTTTCCAACACAACGCTCAGCACCACGAATGGCACGAGTTAAATTTTCCTGTGTAACAACAAAATCCATAATAATCAAAAAAAATATTATAACACCCTCCTAAAAAACCCTTCCGCCACAAAAACAAAAAACAGTAGAAGCAAATTACAAAGAATATAATTTTTCTTTAATAAAACTAATTTCTTCTTTCACCTTAGCTCCAGCCTTGACAGTCTTAGAAACTTTTTCATAAGCATGGAGAACGGTTGAATGATCACGCCCTCCAAACAAATCTCCAATCGACGGATACGACATGCCCAACTCAGTGCGCAATATAAACATCGCAACTTGGCGAGGATGCGCAACAGACTTTTTTCGCCCCTTCCCAACCAAATCTTCCAAAGAAACAGAATAGAAATCACAGACAGCCTCAATCACCTGTTTATTATGCACACCCTTGTTCTTCTGATCATAAAGAATGGGTTGCAAAGCCTTCTGAACATACTCAAGCGTGGGCATCGTCTGCATAAACTCACATGAAACAATCACACGGTTAAGTGCTCCTTCGAGTTCACGAACATTATTTTTCACATTCTCAGCAATATACCGCAACGATTCTTCTGGGACAGAAAAACCTTTCTCCGTGGACTTCGAACGCAAAATAGCAACACGTGTCTCAAGGTCAGGTCGTCCGACATCCGTAATCATCCCCCATTCAAAACGAGATTGAAGACGCTCCTCAAGTGTCGGGATCGCTTTTGGAGGACGATCACTACTAATAACAATTTGCTTGTTTAACTGGTGTAGAGTATTAAAAATATGAAAAAACTCCTGCTGTGTCTTTTCTTTACCAGACAAAAATTGCACGTCATCAATAATCAACAAATCAATCGACTGATAAAAATCCTTAAAATCAGAGACCGTCTGATTGCGTATTGCCTCAATCAACGTATTAGTAAATCGCTCCGAAGTAATATACAACACCCGCCTATCAGGACCATTTGCCAAAACAGCATTCCCAATAGATTGCAAAAGGTGTGTTTTTCCAAGCCCAACACCCCCATAGATAAACAACGGATTATACTTCTGACCCAAAGAATCCGTCACGGCACAACAAGCAGCCAACGCAAGTTCATTGTGTTCACCAGGAACAAAATTATCAAAAGTATATCGCGGATTAATGTTTGTGTCAGCAAAACGACGAAAATAATCATTCGTCTCCGGAGACGACTGACCTGCCTGTTGAGAAAAACCTGAAGATTGCGCACTGTTTCCAGAAAAATGCTGTGCAGGAGGTGAAGTGACAGAACCTTGCAAAGACGCTCCGGAAGACTGCACAACAGCATCAACAGAACGAGGTGCTTGTGCAACAGGTTGAGAAAACGACTTCTCTGGCTTAGAAAAAGATTGTGGAACATGAATCACACAACGAATCCGACTGGCATCCTCCCCAAGATCCCGCAAAGACTGCAAAATAACAGAGTTATACTTATTTTCAAGCCATTCTTTTGCAAAACCATTTGGCACACGCACAACAAAAGTCGACTCTTCACGAGAGACAATATCAGTATCCTTAAACCATGTAACAAAATTGGCCTTAGAAATAGAAAGCTCAATACGACCCAAAACTGCCTTCCACAAAGATTGATTGTCCATAAAATCACATAAGTTATCCACAAAAGTATAGCATACTCCTCCCAAAAAAGACCAAAAAAGTGGAAAAGCTGTGGAAAAGAATATGTTTGGTGTGGAAAAAACAAAACACAGAGATATTGTACTCCCCGAAAACATTGACCAGAAAAGAAAAAGTTGCTACTATTCCCTAAGTTAAAAAATAACGATGATAAAGACATGAAGAGAACATTTCAACCAAAAAAATCAAAAGCGAACAAACAAGGCTTCAGAAAACGATCGCAAACAAAAAACGGACAAGCCGTCCTCAAAAGACGTCGTCAAAAAGGCCGAAAGAACCTAACAACAAAATAGGTTTTTATACCGAAAACAACGCTTCAAGCCGTCCACAAAACAGCACACCTTTTTAACCAAAACATGCGCGCATGTTACAAAGAAAAAACCGTTTAAGAGAGAAAAAAGTTTTTGGCACAGTGTTTCGCTTCGGAAAGACAGTGTGCGACAACAATGTGTGTGCAAAATTCTACACAACCAAAACACTTCAAACACAAATTGGAGTAATCGCTGGGGTGAAAATGTTCAAACAGGCCACAAAAAGAAATAGTGCAAAAAGAATTCTCAGAACCGCTATAAAAAAATACCTGCCCGACATACAAAAACCTGTCAACATTGTGTTGTATTTTCAAAAAAAACCAGAAAGACTCTCACTAAAAAAAACAAGTGCAGCAATCGAGAATATCTTAAAAAAAGCACGTGTTCTGGAGAAAAAAACCCTATAATCAAAAAATAAAATGTCACAAATCTTTCATTCTGGAATCTTCGAACCGTTATACAACACACTCGTTTTCCTTTACAACACCATCCCTGGCCAAGACCTAGGAATTGCAATCATCGTTCTAACAGTCGCAACAAAGGCAATTATGTTGCCGTTGTCAAAAAAACAGATCGAGTCGCAAAAACACATGCAAGAACTGCAACCGCAGATCAAAGAAATTCAAAAGAAATACAAAGAAAACAAAGAAAAACAGACAAAAGAGTTGATGAAATTTTACAAGGAACACAAGGTGAACCCTCTTTCAGGATGTTTGCCTATCATTGTTCAATTAATCGTACTCATCGGTGTTTACCAAATTTTATTAACACTATCAAGAGAAAATTTGATGGTGAACGGTGAAAATCTATACGCATTCATTCAAAATCCAGGGCAAATCAACCACATGTTCATCGGACTAATAGACCTTGCAAAACCAAGCATTGTCCTGGCAGTAATGGCAGCCGTCGGACAATACTACCAAGTAAAAATGATGCTTCAAAAGAAAGCTGTGGCAGATGAAAAAAAGAAAGAAAAAATTGTAAAGAAAGAAGAAAAAGAAACCGAAGCA
>JAGQLW010000087.1 GCA_020428995.1 Candidatus Moraniibacteriota bacterium
GAACAAAAGATTTTCAACAATTTATCTCTCGATTGCAATTATTCTACTCATTCCAGTCGGCATCTGGTTTTGGCGTGTTGACCCAATCACGCTTTTGAAAATTGGTGATGTTGGGGATGGGTGGAAGGTGTGTCATCACAGAACGGTCTGAATGACATTGAAGATTCCGGAGACAAGTGAATGTATTTTCAATTCAAAAAAAATTATCGATGATCCAATCAGTTCGGTATATTCTGATAACAGTGTCGATGATTTTATTCGTACAGTAAACACGCAGAAGTATTGGGTTGCTTTGGGCACAAATATTGGTGGTGAAGATAGAGAAGAAGCTTTAGAATATCTGAACAATCCACCAGAAGATAATCTTATTCCTGTCTATCCATTTACACTCCACAATACACAAGCATTTTTGGTTTTTAGTGATGAATATTTAGATGTTCCTTTCCCAGGAACAATTGTATATATTCTGGGCAATAAACAGTTACATTATGCAAAAATCAACATGAAAGTCATTGAAAATTCTTTTCCAGAATTCACAAACATGACATTTGACGAACGTGCTCAGTTTATTCAAGAAAAAACACAAGAACTGATTGTCGCTGTTGATCCTTTCTAATTTTTTTAAGTTATGTTTTCGAATAAGTACTGATGAGAAATGAGTGTTCATTCGGAAATGTAATCAAGCATTTTCGTGCGCTTACCAGAAGCGTAAAATTGTTCATTGAAAAATCAAAACGAGGTATGCAACCGTGTTTTATCGTATCGTATGTATTTGTGTGTTGCTGCTGGTGACGCATTCTGCATGGACCAAAACCATTGTGGTTGGGTCTCATGGCGGAGCGAAGACGTATTCCGGTCTGACAACTGGGTTGTTCTTTGATCCGATTTCGGAGCATAGTAATGATCCGCCAGGTTTCTTTTGTCTAGAGTGTCCACTTTCTGAAAGGGTGGGAACATTTACTAATCGTGACGAAGACGACTCTACACCTGCTCATGGTATTGATGCCGCAATTCTGTATTTCCATGAGCATTCTAATGAGACGATTTACTCTTTGGTTGCAAGCAATGCAGGAAAAACCAATACGGCTCGTCACTTCATCTCACAAAGCTACAAAGCGGGAGACAAGGTGGTTCTGCTTGGATACAGTGCGGGAGGAAAGTACGTTCTGGCATTGAGCAAGGAACTCTATCTTCTTGGTATTCCTGTTCACGCAATTGGATTCATCGATCCATTTATGTCTAGTATCCCAGTTGTACCACCAAACGTGCGTAAAATTGCAGTCTATCATCAGAAAAGTGATGAGTTTGACTTGCAAGGAGTGGAGTCATTTCGTAGTCACAAAGGTTCTGACACTAGTTACTACTCCGGTCATCCGAAGTTGATTAGTGGAAGTCTAAATACTGGTCAAAGCATTAATCACGCAACAATCGTCTATTCCCAATCGGTGTGGAAAGATTTTGGACAAAAAATGGTGGCTTTGTCACCAGGAAGTTCATCTGATGATTTGCGTAATGGTTCTCGAACAGAACAGGAGGTTGATGATGTTGTTGATCAAGGGCGACTGGAAGAAGTTGTGTCGTCTGAACTGGCTGGTACTATCTCCAACTCCGATCAAAAAGACGGTACACCATACTACACCCCTCCTGGCCATGACTCTACCCACCATCAAGATGGAACGAACAAAGTGGGATTCGACTCCATGAGAATCGGCTCAAAGTCATCAGACAACTGGGACGATGATGTTACTTGGCGAGAAGACCAAATCCCGGGTGACAAGGACTGCACAACAAACTCTAGAGTTGAAGATCATAACCATTGTTTCGTGTTTTTTCAAAAAAACATGGATTGTGTGAGTGATATAAAACAAAGAGTTGTCAGTAGTGAAAAGATTTGACAAAGCTATTTGAATTTGTTAGGGTGGTTTTACTTTAAGAATTTCCTATGAATAAAGATTTCCTAAAAATCCGTGTAGGAAAACCTATAATTTTTCTTCTTCTTATAATCGCATTGCTTGGTGTTGGTGTGTTGTGGCTTGGTGATGAAGAGAATCAGGATTTAGTAAAAGCATATGTTTTTTTTGGTCCACCTGAGAAAGGTGTATGGGACCGCACTTATCGCTATCCTGAAAAAGCATGGAAAACGCAGGAGATGAAAGATATTGAGGAGGCGTGCGCAAACGGCGAGGTTGTGAATGCTCAAGGTTTGATTCGTCTGGAAATGCCACACCAATGTCTTGTTCACGATATTTGGGAGGCAGAAACAAACACGCGAGATTGGAAAACATATCGCAACGATGAATTTGGTTTCGAGGTAAAATTGCCAGAAGGGTGTGAGTTTGAGAAGGAAACCAAATCTGAAGCTGGTTATTTCAAACTGTCTTCGAGATGTTTTTTAGACGATGAAGGAATTAGTTATACAGAGATCAACGGAGGCATAAGTTTAAATGTATTTTCTCACAGTGATGATCTGAACAGAATGGCAATTTGCAGACCAGAAGGAATCTTTAATATCTCATCAAACCAGCCACTTATAGAGGCTGAACCATGTTATCAAAAATTATCGAGTAGAAGAGCTGGTGGTATGACTACTTACTACTATTCATTTACAAGAAGTGGTGATAATAAAGGTTATCTTTTTGGCATTAGTCATGATGACGAGTCTTATAACATCAAAACAGAAAAAGCCATTCTCGAATCATTTCGTTTCATTGATTAGTGTTTTTCTCAGGAAAGGAAAATAGTTTCCTTTCTCAAGAAGAACGGTTACATTATTCTTCACATAAATTGTTCATTGAAAAACAGTTTCACCGAGACGGTGAAAAGGAGTGAGACGTGTATAGTCGTATCTTTTTTGTTGTGTTTTTGTCACTTTTTTCTTTTTCTGCGTGGGCACTCAGTCCAGCGCAGTACATCCTGGAAAAAGTCGAGAATCAAAGCCCTTCCGTATGGGATTTTAGTGATTCTAGTGAAAACTTCATACCACATCGTGTTGGCATCAAGGTCTGTAAGGCTGAAAAAAAGATTATTACCGGTTTCTATTTGTCGCAAGACAATCTGGACTTTTACCGGCAAAAATTTTCAGACGGAAAAAGAAAACCGATGGGTTTTGAATTTGATATTCACGACCTGTCTGGCGTGTTCTCGCGTTCTGATCTTGAAGATGTGTATTTACACCTTCCGCATTCCGTTTGGTATCCGGACAATCATTCAGAGGATGAAGACAATCTGTATACGGTGGCGATAAACGACCCGTCCAAGCTGGAAAAAGGGAAGTGGTATTTGGTTGAACTACGTTTTTCCAAGCATGTGGATGTTTCTTCTGCGACATTCCAGGTCTATATTCAACTTGTTGGTAATTTGCGTGAGTTGTATTATTCTCACCATCAAAAATGGGATGAGTATTCTCCTGCCGTGAATACTGCCTTTATTGGGTACTTTGCAAATGCAAATGTTGCAGACGGGAATGATTATTTCAATATCCTGACAGTGAAAGATCAATTCACTGAGGGAGATTTTTTTCAAAAGGGGGATAGAAGGTTGTGGGATTATGGATCAGGTAAGCCTAAATTCGACTTCGCACCCTATGCCTGTTCGTTTGGACCGGATCCGTATGAAAGTGGTGGAAGCAATGACGGAAATACTCCACTAATCACCTCCAACCCCGACACGCGTGACGGAAC
>JAGQLW010000088.1 GCA_020428995.1 Candidatus Moraniibacteriota bacterium
TTTGGTTGGTGGTGTTGTTGTCGCCACCTTCGTCACCAGGATCTCCATCGTCACCACCATCCTTGGGACTCGATTCACCGGACAAACCACTTTCAACAATAGAGCATGACTCTACCGAACCGGCATAGGCCGGTGAAATGAGAAAGTCCAGAAGCAATTGAGCACTTTTTGGCTTACATTGCATTTTGCACAGACTACTATCCATCTCATACGTCTTACCAAGCACATCGCTCTCAACATACCATGTCTGAGCTCGATGGCACGATGCGTCCATTGCATTACGTGTCACCCAACAGGCGCGACCTTCGGCAACATCTGAACAAATCGTCCGTGATCGATACTGTCCTGTTTGAATAAACCACGAAGGGTTGTAGTAGTGTTTTTTCACATCACTTCCTTGTGTCCATTTGTCAGCCGCAAGTTTAAACTTGCGGATTTCGAAATGGAGGTGGGCAGAACCTTCGTAATATCCATTACCGTCTCCGATCGTTGCAATTTCTTGCCCAATACGCACGCAATCCCCCTCCTTCACAAGATTATCCTCATTATGCGCGTACTGGCTCCAGACTTTCGTGGCATAATCCGGTCCGGTGTGTTCAATCAAAACAATCTTGCCCCATCTGCCACCATAATCCTTTGCGGCAATAACTTCGCCGTTAGCGATGGAATATATGGAGTGACCCATATCAGAACTATTTCCAGTTTTGTAATTCCAATCTTCACCAGGATGGGTCGTGGTATACGAAAGACCGCTTGCACTATAACCATCCGACAAAAACGGAAACTGAAACCGATCCGCATGCTCACAGCCTGCAAACACTTTTCCAACAAAACAAAGCAACAATACAAACAAAACAATACACTTCTTCATCAGAAGAATCCTCTTTTTTTGAAAGTACAAATCAATCCCCGAAAATACTTCTGGGCATGGAGAGTGAATCACCATTGTGACACACTCTGTCTGACCCGGAAACGTGAACTACTTCTCAATGAATTGAACGGTTTTGAGAATGAGATAGGCATCTGCTTCAATATCCCGAAAAGTTTGTGACCTCGCACACAAACGATCAAGAGTATCTTCTTGAATTCCACTTGCTATTATTATTTTTTTATCTCCAATATGAAAATAATAACTTTTGAATATTCCAGAACATTCTCCTTCATCATAAATATTATTATTCCGAGTCACCACTTCTTTTGCTTTCTTCTCGTAAATAATTACGTCATTTATTTCTAGGACTTCACTAATTTTGTTAATTATTTCTTCACCGGTATTCCTATTTCTAGACATGAGGTAACCAATCTTCGGGATTGACTCATATACTCCGACAAATAAGATGTGGTCGTGTCGAATATCAGTATGATTTAGAAATACAGAATCGTTTTGTGAATTAGATTCTGAAAATGAAGATCGTGACTCTTTCACCCACCAATCACTCGGGTGCTTCAATTCAAAACCAAGTTCCTCATTCTGGTATGTCTTCCATCCAGCAATGGTTTTTTTCTCTGCTGCTGTGAGTTCAAGACTAATCACTCTTGGCTCAGACACTTCTTCGATTTCTTCAACCATCTCGCCACCATCTTCCGATGGATTTGTTGTCACAACTGGTAGATTTTCCACTGTTTCAATGTCTTTTTGCACATTGTTTGCATACCAAACAACACCCGCACCAGCCAAAACGATCAGCGCGATTGCAGA
>JAGQLW010000089.1 GCA_020428995.1 Candidatus Moraniibacteriota bacterium
TCCGAGTGTGTCGTTATTATTATCTATTTCAACTCGGATGTTTTCTTTTTGCAGATTTCTTGCAACTTTTTTTGCATAGTCAGAAAATTTGTCTGAGACGGGTATGATGATTGCTTGGACGGGGCAAAGCCATGTTGGAAATGCTCCAGCAAAATGTTCGATGATGACAGAAAGAAATCGTTCGAGAGAACCGGCAATTGCTCTGTGAATCATGACAGGACGTTCTTTTTTTCCTTCTTTGCTTGTATATTCTAGTTTGAAACGCTCGGGCATGACGAAGTCCAATTGTGCTGTTGCTAGTTGCCATTCTCGTCCGAGGGCATCTTTGAACATGAAGTCCAGTTTTGGGCCGTAGAACGCTGCTTCACCCTCGACGCGTTTGTAGGGAAGGTGCTCTTTTTTTGCAATGTCTTCTAGGATTTTTTCGGCTTTGTCCCATTGCGTTGGGTCGCCGAGATATTGTTCTGGTGTTTGTGGGTCGCGCACAGAGATGGACACCCAGTATTTTTCTTCTTTGAACATGTCGAGACTTGTGTAGAATTCGCGAATCACTGTGACAATGTTTTGCACTTCTTTTTCGATTTGGTCTGGACGACAAAAGACATGGCCGTCATCTTGACTGATGGACCGCACACGGGACAGTCCGAGGAGTTCACCAGCTTGTTCATCGCGATAGACCATTGTGGTTTCCATCATGCGAACTGGCAGTTCTTTGTATGACTTTGGGCTTCCGGCAAAGATTTGTGTGTGATGAGGGCAGTTCATGGGTTTCATGACAAATTTTTGGTCTGATTGACCTTTGACTTTGAATAGTTCGTCACCAAATTTTTCCCAGTGACCAGATGTTTGGTATAAATCTTTTTTGGTAATATGAGGAATTGTGACGCGTTGGTATCCAAAATCTTTTTGAAGGTTTTGAATTTTTTGGACAATGAGATCGCGCAACAGTGTTCCTTTCGCTGTGAACAAAGGGAGTCCCGCACCAACAAGATCGGAAAAAACAAAGAGATCCAATTCTTTGCCAATTTTGCGATGGTCGCGGGCTTTTGCTTCTTCTTGTTGTCTTTGCCATTGTTTCAATTCTTCTTTGGTGTCAAACAATACACCGTACACTCGTTGCATTTGTTGTCGATTTTCATCTGCTTTCCAATATGCTCCGGCAATTTTTGTTAGTTTGAAACCTTCTTTGTTTATTTCACCTGCGGAGTCTATGTGTGGACCAGCACACAAATCAACAAATGTTCCGCATTGGTAGAAGGATACTTCTTTCTCTCCTTGTTTCATTAAATCTTCAATGAGTTCGACTTTGTATGGTTGATTGGATTTTTCGTATCTTTTTTTTGCCTCTTCGATATTAATTTCAGCGCGTTGAAATTGGTCATTTCTGCTCATAATTTTTCGCATCTTTTTTTCAAGAATGGGTAAATCTTCTGGAATGAGTGTGCGAGGGAGGTCAACATCGTAATAAAAACCATTGTCCACAACTGGGCCGGTGCCAAATTTTGCTTCGGGAAACATGTCAATGATAGCTGCGGCGAGAATGTGTGCAGTGCTGTGACGTTTTGTGTCGATGGGTGACAATTTTGGTGTTGTTGACATATGGCTTAGAAACCATGCATTTTGGCATACTTCTTCGTTGTCCTGCCGTGGCGGGATGCCTCGAATTGTACTCAAATGCATGATTTCTCTTTGACTTTAGTAAATAAAATGGCTTTGTTGTGCATTTATGGTACTCTATTGAGGAGTGATTGTACAGTTCTTTTTTTATCCAGGATTTACGTGTTTGGTAAACTCCAGTGTCAAACGCTCCAGTGCTCACTGGTGTATTTTCATATACATCTTGTTGTACTCCTCGCGTTTTCCTTGGATTTTACTTAAACCCGTCGCTCGCGAGCGACAGGTTCAAACGTGAAAGTCCTTTTGCTGGAGAGGTGTGGAGTAACTTGAAAAAATAACAAAGTCTCTTTCGAAAAGGTGAGTCGTGTCGCGTCGCAATCGGGTTTGTGGTAAGAAGAAAAATCGTGAGGCTCAGGCGCGGAATCAGCGCAAACTTATGCTCAATAAGGCGCAGCGTCTGAAACGAAAAGGACACGTTGAAGAGGCACGGAGGTACTTGTCTCGAGAAAAAATTTTTTTGTCAATAAAAAAAAGGGGGGGGTGAATG
>JAGQLW010000090.1 GCA_020428995.1 Candidatus Moraniibacteriota bacterium
TTTTTGACACCTTGAGTCTTTTTTCCACCTGCTTAACAATACCACGCTTTCCCACTTTTCCTTTCGCTTGTGACTTTTTTTGTGTCACTCTTCCCTGCTTTGCTGGAACTTCGAGTGGGTATATCCACCTTATTTTCGGTATTTTTTGGATAATCAAAAAACCAATCTTACAAAAACTTGTCTTTTTTAGGATGTTAATCTGTGTGTAGGATAAATGTACATGGCAGTTCTTTCCACATTACCCTCGCAGGGCGTATACTATTTTAAAAGGTCTTGCTGGTCTTGTGACTAATACCGATGTCGCTGGCAATTTTTCGGAATCCATGGATCATCACGGCAAGTCGCCGAGGACTACATGCGCGAAGCCGACGAAGGTTCGAACGACAGCCATTTCTGGTGGTAAAACCAGACATAATGCAAACAAGATATATAGTCGTTGATACTGAGTGCTAGTGGGGGAAGCATGACCGTCTTTTGATAATTGTTCTTTTTGAAAGAAAGTGTGCAGTACAAGGATGTTTTTTTACAACCGCATATCATTGAATATGCGGTCTTTCATTATACAAAAAAACCGACCCTTTCTTTTTAACCACTGACTTCGTTGATTTTCTGTTTTTTCTTTCTTTGTTCTCTTTTGCGCAACAAAAAAACTCCATGCGTGGAGTTTTCTTCTTTTTGAAATTGTCGGGGCGGTTTCTCACAACGTTGTGACCCTGGACAGACTCTGAAAGCACAGGGGCGTCTTCGTTCATTCTGACAGGTTCTTCTTTTGAAGTATTGTGCTTATTTTATTCAAAAATTCCTCAACTGTGAGTCCCCACAATTTTGGATCGAAATCATCTCCATGCTTTTGCATAAATTTTGGGAACTATATACAAAACTACCCTAATTTTAGGGCTGTTTTTGTATCTTGGCTAGTGTGGATAAATGGTACTTGACAACCCTTTTTTGATCCTGTATGCTGGGTGTATGATAAAGCAATTCAAAAGCATAGCCGATTTCCTCGCCTACTTCAAGGATGAAGAAACCTGCCGAGAATACTTTGAGCAAATCCGCTTCCAAGACGGCGAATACTGCCCTCATTGTGGCAATATGCTCGTTTACCGCTTCAAAGGTGGCAAGCGTTTTCGCTGTGCCTCCTGCAAGCAGGACTTCACTATCAAGACAGGGACAGTTTTCGGGGAAAGCAAAGTCTCAATGCAGAAGTGGTTTATCGCTATCTATTTGCTCACGACTGCCAAAAAGGGCATTTCCTCTATCCAGTTAGCAAAGCAAGTAGGAGTTACTCAAAAGACGGCGTGGTTTATGGATCACCGCATACGCAAGGCTTTGAAACAAAATCAGCTCAAGCTTTTTGGCGAGGTGGAAATGGACGAAACCTATGTTGGAGGGAAAGAGAAAAACAAGCACCGAGCCAAGCGGACAAAAGGCACACAGGGACGGAATACCAAGACCAAATCAGTCGTCTTTGGAATGATTGAACGTAAGGGTAAAATGAAAGCAAGCGTTGTCCCTGATGTCAAAATGAAAACGCTGGAAAAAGAGATCGTGGAGCATATCAAAATCGGAACACAGCTTTACACGGACGAGCTTCTTTCCTACTCAAAAATAGGAACGCTCTACCCTCACGAGACAGTCAAGCACGGACAAGGCGAGTATGTGCGAGAGAATGTCCACTCTAACAGCATTGAGAGCTTTTGGGCATTGTTCAAGCGAGGCTACTACGGCACTTACCACACAATGAGCAAGAAGCATTTACAGCGATATGTGGACGAGTTCGTGTATCGCTTCAATAGCCGAGAAGCCGATCTCCACGATGTCTTTGCCGACATAGTTGGACGAGTAACCACGACAGGAAAACTTCCTTACAAAAAACTAAAAACAGCCTAGTATGGGACGACAATCGAAACAACACGAGCCGATAGAAGAAACTTTTGACGATGTGCTTCACGCCATCGCCGATGAGAATATGCCCGAAAAGAGCATTGCTGCCCGTCCATTTGTAAAGTGGGTTGGAGGCAAACGCTCTATCCTCAATGAGCTACTTTCTCGTATTCCGCAAGGATACACTTCATACCACGAGCCGTTTCTTGGAGGCGGAGCGTTGTTCTTTGCTCTCAATTCTGAAAAAGCGTATTTGTCCGATATAAACTTCTATCTCGTACAGACTTATCGAGCCGTCAAAGGCGATGTGGATCGGCTCATTACCAACCTCAAACTCCACAAGAAAAACCATAGCCTTGAATACTTCCAAAAATCACGGATACGGCTCTCAAGGGAACAAGACCCTACCAAAGTGGCGGCTCTCTTTATCTACCTCAACAAAACTTGTTACAACGGACTGTATCGGGTAAACAAAAGCGGTATGTTCAATGTGCCAATGGGCAAGTATGCCGATCCCGCCATTGTAGACGAGGACAATTTGCGAGCTTGCTCCGAGTTCCTCAAAAATACTGACATATACCAGCACACTTTTCAGCACTGCCAACCAGAAAAGGGGCAATTCTACTATCTCGATCCACCATACCACGAGACTTTTAGTGGATATGATGGCTCTGGTTTTGGAGACAAAGAACACGAAGAACTGGCTCAATTCTGCCGAAACATAGATGCAAAGGGTGGATATTTTATGCTCTCCAACAGCGATACGCCGTTTGTCCGAGAGCTATATAAAGGATATAATATAGAAGTCGTGAGTGCCTCACGATTTGTCTCTTGCAAAGTAAATGATAGAAACAAGCAAAATGAACTCATCATTAGAAACTACAAATAGGAACGGAGGACAGCAAGCTAACCACACAGGAAACGCTTTGGAAACTTTCGTAGAAAATGCCCTCAAAGCTCACGGCTACACCGAGTTCATCAACCACAAGGATCAGGTGTTCGCAATGCGTGATAGTATTGGCGGTAAGCAATACTCTAAACAGCCCTATTGCGGACAAAGTATTTACGATACAAAGCGGAAGTGCGACTTTTTGATAATGAACAAAGCCCAGTTTCCCGAAGGCTTGATTATAGAGTGCAAATGGCAACAGTCCGCAGGTTCAGTAGACGAGAAATATCCGTTTACTGTTCACAACATAATGAAGATCGGTGTCCCTACTGTCATTTTGATTGACGGAGGAGGCTACAAGAAAACGGCTCTCTCTTGGCTCAAATCACAGGCTGATAAAAGCCGAGCCTTGATAGGCGTTTACACAATGGCTGAGTTCCAAGCCGTCGTAAATAAAGGCTTTTTAGGGTAATAAAGTATATAGTTCCCTTAATTTTTATTCCATCTTGTTTTTTGGTATTTGTAAAAAACAACTAACGTCTTTTTGTGTTGCAACAATCTCTTCTGGAGTATGTGTTTCCATGAAATCTTCCATCAAACCCTCCACCGTGTCTGCGATCAAATCATAATCTTGATGGAAATAACTCTCTATAAGAGAGTTGAGGCGCGCAAATTTTTCCTCACTTTTCATCTTTTCCATACTAACCATTTTCAATTTTAATTCTTGGGAATTGCCTTAAAACACACATTTTTTATAATCCTTTTTTAAAAAAGAGTCTCTTCGTCTTTTTTAAAAAAACAGAGAGACTCTTTGATTTTTTTGTTGTAAAACTTTTTACTCTTGAAAAAGTTATTTTTTTCGGCGCATGAAAAAACCTGCGATAATTCCCAAAACAGCTCCAACTCCCAATGCAATTCCTGCGGCTTTTTCCGGATTCTCTTTTGTATACTTGCGTGCTTGGTCCACCTTGTCTTTTCCTGCTTGCTTGACTGCTTCTGCTTTTTCCAACACCACATCTTTTGCGTGTTCTGCGCGGTCAGCCAATGCGTCTTTTGCGTGTTCTGCGCGCTTTGCCATTTCTTCTGCTGTGTTCCCTACTTTTTTTGAAAAATCACTCATAGTTTTTTTGTCTTTTTATTTAAAATAATCTCTCTGTCTCTTTTTTTTAACATATCCATGCGATCACTGTCGCTGTTTTGTGTTACATTGCTTTTTGTTATTTATTTGCGTGCGAACATAAACATTCCCACTCCCAACACGAGAAAAATTACCCCAACCATCATTGGTGTCACCGCTGGACCAAGATCAATCACCTGCATCAATGCCACTGCCAGACCAAAGATGATGAAACCCGCACCAACAACAATGAGAACAAAACTGATGATCAGTTTTTGCACAAACCGCACAACCGTTCGTCGAACTTCATCAGCCGCCTTCTCCATGATTGACACTCCACCTCCAAGAGCTTCCCACACATGACCCAACACAACATCTGTGATGAGTGACGCAGTGGAACGTTCTGTTGTTTTTTTCTCTTGATCTTCCATTGGATTTCTTTTTATGCGCCTAACTAGATTCAAGTATAGCACGTTTTTCCCTCTCTTGCAATGGTGATTTTTCCTTTATTTTTTTGAAATTCAAAAAAACACCACAATCTCGATGGTGTTTTTTTATATGTATTGCTAGAGGTCTTTGTTTTTGATTAAAAATTCTTTGCATTTTTTCAAAGCAATTGTGCGCATTGAGTTTTGATTTTTCTCTTCAAAAGTCATCTGTGCATATGTTTTCTCGCTGTTTTTGGGAATAAAAATTGTGTCATATCCAAAACCGTTTTCTCCTCTTTCTTTTGTTGCGATTGAACCGTGGATTGTGCCAAGGAATGTCTTTGCACCATTTTCGTCAGCATAACCAATACATGTTGAGACAGATGCTTTTCGATTTTTTTCACTTTCAAGCATTTTTTCAATTCCGTGTGATCCTACACTACCAAGAAACCATGTGATCAAAGTGCCTGGTAATCCATTCCACGCGTCAATTGACAGGCTTGTGTCGTCCACGATGAGTGGTCTTTTGAGTTTTTGGTACGCACTGAGTGCTTTTTCACGTGCTACCTCTTCCACATTCAAGGACTGAATTTCTGGAATATCCAGATCTATTGCCTCAATCTCAATTTGTAGAATTTCTTTGATCTCTCTTGCTTTGTTTTCGTTACCGGTAATGAGCGCTACTGTTTTCATTTGTTATCTTCCAGAGAAATAAACGATCATAATCAATGCTATTGTTGCCAATACTAACGCCATGAATATGTATCCCGTTATCTTTTGCATGTTTGCCACCCTTTTGTCTTCATCTTTTTGCGTTTGCAGTTTTCTGGCTTCCATAAACAACTCCATTTCTTCCTCCTCATCCTCTGGATTCCACTTTTCACCATCTTGTACTTTTTTTCTCGTGCGTATGTTGCACATTTTTTTGATAGTGAGGACATTTTCTTATTGGAGTGGTTTCTTCTTCTGGTTTTTCTGCGTCCTCTTTTGGATTTCTGCTCATTTCAACCACCATTCCACAGTGCCAGAACCTCTCCGTTGCCGTGAACTCTTTGCTGCACCATGGACATGTTATGTGTGTTTTTCTTTCCACTGTTTTTTGCTTATATAAAATCTGTTGCTTACTCCTACAATAATAATATGTACCCTCTTTACTGAAGGAAACCTTAGTAAGTTACATCTTGGAATGAGACAGGCAAGTGTTTGGAAGCGTTTTTCTAGTCTATCACAAAATCATTTCCTTTGTTTTTTTTGAGAACTTTAGAAATGGCTCACTTTCTTCTTTTTTTACTTCTACAACAAAAGCCCTCCACTTGTAATGCAAGGGAGGACTGGTATAAAAAGTTACTTCTTTATTCCAGCATAAAAATCGACACCGTCTTTTGAAATGCGCATAGTCCCGACGACCATGTCTGGATCTCGCGACACAAAGATTGCCCTTTCTCTTTCGCCAAGCGCAACAAATGCTTCATTCAAACCATCACGCAACATTTCATCTACCCTTGATTCAATACCTCTCCGAACTGCTTGGGATAAATGATACTCTCTCATATCTGGGAATTTCTCCATAAAAGTACTGTCTGAATTTTAGATTAACGCACAATTGATTACTTGGCAAATTTCTTCTCTAAAAATTCTTTCCTTACTCTCTCAAATATATCCCAGTCTTTTTTCTTTAATCTTTCTTTCTGTTCTTTTGTTTTACCTCTCAAGGATTCCGATCTTCCAAAATCAATCATGTATAACCTTCCCTCTTCTCGTCCAACCATCATGTTTCTCAACTCATTATCTCCATGTGTCATTTCCATTTTGATGTGTAGTGCATCAATGTATTCTTCAATTTCATCAAAAAATGCTTCTGGATCCATATTCTTAGGCATTTCCTTTGTCCCGTTCATGATGTGTTGCAAATTTACAGCATCAATCTCTTCCATTATAATTGCGTGGTACAATTTCCCTTCTTTATCATATGCCTTGAAATATTCAAGCAATTTTGGACTCCGTACAGAACCTACCCCAAAAGACCCTAATACTTCCATAAAATGTGCTTCTGATTCTGGATGTGTCCCTAGATTGTATTCATGCGCATTTGGTTGCTCGTGGCGATCAACTATGATTTTGATACACACCCCTTTTTCACTCAGACGATATACTTTTCCAGCACCACCCTTGTCTATATAGTTTTTCGGATCCTGGATTTTTTCTTCAATAAATGCAACGTATTCTGCTCGTCTTCTTGTCTCCATCTCCAGTTGCCGTTCTATTTCTTCGTTTTCACTATCTACCCCATCTGCAACCAGACTTTCAAAGTTTCTTTCCATAGATTTTCCTTTTTTTCTGTCTTTATTTTATTATAGCATGGATTTTGTATGTTTTACAACACGGTTTTTTGCAAGATATGGTATTTTTTGGTGTGATTATCGGACATCTACAAAAGTAGAAATCTAATTGGTCTCTTTGGCATCATTATGGCAATGATCTTGCACAATCTACAAAAGTAGAAATCTAATTGGTCTC
Organism: Candidatus Moraniibacteriota bacterium; assembly: GCA_020428995.1. Classification (GTDB taxonomy): domain Bacteria; phylum Patescibacteriota; class Minisyncoccia; order Moranbacterales; genus JAGQLW01. Next base: position 6,836 of record JAGQLW010000090.1, read on the forward strand.
TTTGGCACGATTGGCGGCAAAATTGTATGATAATCTACAAAAGTAGAAATCTAATTGGTCTCTTTGGCATGGCTTTAGCGATGAGATAATCGCATCTACAAAAGTAGAAATCTAAT
>JAGQLW010000091.1 GCA_020428995.1 Candidatus Moraniibacteriota bacterium
TTGCTATTGGGTTTTGCACATATATTTTTTTGTCGCTTCGTCGTCTTCGCAAAAACCTTCGACCATTTTTTGCTGGGAAGGGCGCAAAAGATTTTGAGGAAGTGATTGTTGAGCACAGCAAAACCTTGGCATCATTTGATGGTGACATCAGTGAGTTATATGACATTACCAATCGCATTAACACCATTTCTAAACACTCTATTAATCATATTGGTGTCGTGCGTTTCAATCCGTTTGGCGACATTGGTGGCAAACAAAGTTTTGCCGTTGCCTTTGTTGACGTCTCTGGTTCTGGCGTGGTCTTTTCATCTCTTCATGGTCGTGAGAGTACACGTATCTATGCCAAACATCTTGTTGGAGGTGAGTCTGCTGACGTGCCACTTTCTGACGAAGAAAAACAGGCAATTTCTTCTGCTGCTCCACTGATTCCGAAAAAGTTGTAATTATTTCGTTTTTGATGTATAATTGATTAGATTGGTCTTTGTCTATCAATCTTTTTTGGCTAATCGTAGTGATGAGTGTGTTGTTGTATTTTTTTTGAACAAATCTCCCAACAGCGTGGTCTTTGGATATTTCTGTGCGCTCTCTCCGTGAGAACTACGTTTTTTGTATTTTTTTATCATTTCCCATCTGAAGACATATTGGTCTTTGGAAAAGCTCTCTCGTTTTTGTAAATTTATTTTATTGCTCTCATGACTCAAGAAACAACTGAAAAAACACCTGTAAAAATTCCTTCTACCGTCACTGTGAAACGCTTCAGCGATCTTCTTGGCGTTCCTGTTTCTTCTGTAATTAAGGAGCTGATGAACAATAAGATTCTTGCCACGATTAATGAAGAAATTGATTTTGACACTGCAAGTGTGATTGCTGATGACCTTGGCTTTTTGGCTGAAGCAGATTTGACTGTTTCTGAAAATGAAATGATGACACTTGAGAAACTGCTTGAACTGTGCACAAAAGAACGCGACTCGGGAGACCACCTGCAACCTCGCCCTCCTGTCGTAACAATTCTTGGGCATGTTGACCATGGAAAGACAACTCTCTTGGATACAATTCGTCGTTCTTCTGTTGCCGCCGGTGAAGCTGGAGGGATTACACAGCACATCAGTGCGTACCAAGTTAAAAAACGCGGAAAACTCATTACATTTGTTGACACACCAGGACACGAAGCTTTTGCTGCAATGCGTGAGCGCGGTGTGTCAATTGCTGACATTGCCATTTTGGTGGTTTCGGCTGATGACGGCGTGCGCCCACAAACAAAAGAAGTCATTTCTTATCTTACCTCTCGCAAGGTTCCAACTATTGTTGCGATCAACAAGATTGATAAGCCTGAGGCAAATGTCGCACGTGTAAAACAAGAGCTCGCTGAACATGAAGTTCTGATTGAAGAATGGGGCGGAAAAATTGTCTGCAATGAAATTAGCGCAAAAAATAACATTGGTGTTTCTGAACTTTTGGAAAGCATCCTTCTTGTGACAGATGTTGAAGATTTTCGCGCAAACTCCAGCCGTGACGGCCTTGCTGTTGTTCTTGAATCTCACTTGGATCCACAAAAAGGTCCTGTCTCCACTGTTTTGGTGAAAACTGGATCACTTAAGGTTGGTCAAGATGTGATTGTGGGAAAGACATATGGTCGCGTTCGTCGCATGGAGGACTCCGCTGGACGCTCTCTGGAGTTCGCTGGCCCGTCCACACCCGTAACTCTCTTGGGTCTTGCTGAGACCACAAACACCAATGATGTTGTCCAAGTTGCAACACAAAAAACGTCTGCTCGTTTGCAATCGCAAGAACGATCACAAAAAGCGGCGGGCGCAAAGACAAAGACAATTGATGATGAGTCCGTCCTGAAACTTCCTATCGTTTTGAAATCTGATGTGCAAGGTTCTTTGGAGGCGATTGATCAAATCTTTTCTTCGTTCCCCGCAGAGAAGGTTCATATTGATTATATTGCTACTGGTGTTGGAAATATTACTGAGTCTGATGTTCGCATTGCACAAAGTGCTGATGCGCTTGTTTTGGGATTTAATGTTCCTGCGACCCCTGTTGCTGGACGTCTTGCAGAGGAGCACGGTGTCACAATTGAGACATATAAGGTTATTTATGAACTTGTGGATCGTGTGCAGAAAAAACTTTTGGACCTCTTGCCCACCACATTTGCACGCACGGACATTGGCTCATTGGAAGTCTTGGCTGTTTTTCTTACGGAAAAAAAGCGCATGATTGTTGGTGGTCGCGTCATTGATGGTGTTGCCAAGCCAAAAGTGAAAATTGATGTCTATCGTGGTGAGAATATGATTGGTACGGGAGAAATTTCAAATCTTCAAAGCAATAAAGTGAATGTTGATGAAGTGAAGAAAAATCAAGAGTGCGGTGTCACGTTTGACGGTGAAACCAAGATTAAAGTTGGTGACACGTTGAAGTTTTATACTGAAGAAGAAGAAAAGAAAGAGTTGTAGGAATTTTTTTCTGTTTTTGAAAGATAAGAGAAAAAGCCCCTCGTAATTTTGAGTGGCTTTTTGATTTTTGGATTGACGAGATGGTCTAGCTACAATGCCGGTTTGAATATTCTGCCTTTTATCCAGAAGAATACTTTTTGAAAGAATGAGCCGTATTTTTCTGGATAAAGCGCCTTGCTGATTCTCTTGAGAACTTCTGCGCTTTCTCTTTTTCTTTTTCTCCATTCTTCCAGTGTGAGGAATCGCCCCCTTTCCAAAAGAATGTTTCGCCGTGCGATTTGCGTCACTCTTTTTTGCTCTACACTATTGAAAAATTTTGCTACTTTTTCAATAATTGTTTCTTTTTGTGACATTGGACACCTCTTTTTTTCAGGTTCTAAAGAACAGTTTTTGCGGTTTTATTACACCACTAAGTGCTATTTTATTCTTTCTCTTGTGTCTTTTGAGTGTTAGAATTAATATAAGTTGATATCAATTTTCGTATTTTATTACTATGTCAGAAAAATCATTTTCTATTCCGCTGGCAGTTTCTGCCGTCCTCAAGACTCTTTCGGATACTGGTTTTCAAGCTTTCGTTGTTGGTGGCTGTGTGCGAGATGTTCTTTCTGGCACAAAACCAAAAGACTGGGATGTCACCACCAATGCCACACCTGAGCAAACGCAAGAGCTTTTCCCGGATAGTTTCTATGAAAACCGCTTTGGGACTGTTGGAGTCAAGACTCTCCCCTTCCTTGATGGTGGAAAAGAAGATCGTGGGCACGATGTTATTGAAGTCACCACTTTTCGCAACGAGTCTGGATACTCAGACACACGCCGGCCTGACACTGTTACATTTGTTAATGCTGTGGAGGAAGATCTTGCACGACGTGATTTCACAATGAATGCCATTGCTCTTTCTTTTTCTAATTCTTTCCTCTCTACGCTCTCTAATGATGTTATGACTGTTTCTGGCTGGACAACTGTTCTTTCTAGTGATTTTTCTATTGTCGATCCTTTTTCTGGGCAAGCCGACATTGATGCAAAAGTTATTCGCGCTGTTGGCAATCCCGATGAACGATTTTCTGAAGATGCTCTTCGCATGATGCGCGCTGTTCGTTTTGCTGCTCAACTTGGGTTTGTGATTGGGGAAAAGACATCTGCATCAATCTTGAAACACTCGGAGCTTCTCAAAAAAATTGCTGCTGAACGTGTGCGTGACGAGCTTTCCAAAATCATTCTCTCCCCCGAACCATCATCCGGCATTCGTGCCATGGAGAAATTGGGGCTCCTTCAGCATGTTATTCCTGAACTCATGGAAGGCATCGGCGTGATGCAAAATCTTCACCACACGTACAGTGTCTATGATCACAATCTTCGCGCGTTGGACATGTGTCCGTCAAAAAAACTTACTGTGAAACTTGCAGCACTGTTTCATGACATTGCCAAACCGCGCACAAAGCGTGGCAATGGAAAGCGTTCTACTTTTTACAATCATGAACATCTTGGCGCGCGCATGACACGCAAACGATTGGAGCTTTTACACTACCCTAAAGACATTGTTGAAAAAGTAACCCTTCTTGTGGATAGTCACATGTTTTATTACAACGTGAATGAGGTGACGGAGAGCTCTGTCAGACGACTCATCAAAAAAGTTGGTTTGGAAAACATGCGTGATTTGGTTCAGTTGCGTATTGGTGATAGGCTCGGCTCAGGCGTTCCCAAAGCAAAGCCTTATCGTCTGCGCCACTTTGAGTATATGGTTGAAAAAGTTTCCAAAGATCCTGTTTCGGTCAAAATGCTCAAACTCAATGGCGACATCATGATTAAAGATCTTGGCTTCTCACCTGGACCAAAAATTGGCGCTATTTTGGACACACTTTTGGCAGAGGTGATTGAAGATCCATTGAAAAACACACTTGAACATCTTTCTTTGCGTGCCAAAGAGTTGGACGAACACGATCTTTCCTCACTTCGCGCACTTGCCAAAAAACGGATTGAAGAACAACGTGCTCATGATGAAGCATCCATCAAGAAAAAACACCACGTTCAATAGGTGAGACTTGCATGTTTTGCACACTCCCGCGTCACCCCGCCATGGCGGGGTTTCCTCGCCTCGATATGCGGGTCGAAGCGGGTTGGATTTTCTCCAAACATGTAAACCTTGGGGGTGGTCGATTTTCTTTTTCTTGGTATTGCTAACTTAGAAT